>NZ_JBHTDO010000024.1:0-163420 GCF_042666575.1 Actinoplanes sp. GCM10030250
ATCACCGAAGGCCGCCTTGCTGTCCAATCACGACAGCAAGAAACGGCAGCCCAGCCACCTGAAGGTTAAAAATCAAGATAGTGCGCTGGCGTCATCTTCGCGCGACTGCAATTCATTTGCCCGCCGCCGTCCAGGCGATCCGCGACGAAGGCGCCACGGTCCTCACCCGCCCCCTGCCAGGCCTCTATGTCTCAATCACCCAGCACGGCCACGCCGCCGAACTCGTCGACCGCCGGTGTCGTCTCGTCGAGCGCGCCCGGCCGCCACTGCGAGCAGGACACTACGCCGGGCTCGAGTACCGTCCAGCCGGCGAAGAAACGAGCGATCTCGTCCGGTGACCGCAGCGTGATCTTGGGCTTGCCGAACTGGTTCCAATGGCGTACACCCTCATCGCTGGCCTCGCCGTAGACCGCGTTCGTGGCGTGGTTGATCACCAGGTAGCTGCCCGGCGCGAGGGCGCTCTTCAGTCGCTCGACGATCACGTACGCCTTGCTGGTGTCGGCGACATGATGCAGCACGCCCATCAGCATCAGCGCGACCGGCTGACTGAGATCCAGCGTGCGGGCCGCCTCGCGCAGAATCCTCTCCGGCTCCTCCAGATCGGCCTGGACATAGTCGGTGACCCCCTCCGGGGCGCTGGTCAGCAGCGCGCGAGCGTGCACCAGAACCAGCGGATCGTTGTCGACGTAGCAGATCCGCGATGACGGGGCCACCCGCTGGGCGACCTCGTGCGTGTTGTCGGCGGTGGGCAGGCCGGTTCCGATATCGAGGAACTGCCGAAGGCCCCGCTCTCCCGCGAGGTGGCTGACGGCCCGGCCGAGGAACGCCCGGTCGGCACGGGCCTGCTCGACGATGCTCGGAAGCATCTGCAGAACCTGCTCACCGACCTGCCGGTCCACGGCGAAGTTGTCCTTGCCGCCGAGCCAGTAGTTCCAGACCCGCGCCGAATGCGGCGCGGTGGTGTCCAGCTCGGCGAGAAGTTCTTCCCGAGACCGCGGATGCTGCGTCATGGCGCGACCCTAGTCCATTTAGGACCCGTTTCGCTGCGCGGAAGCGGGTTTGGCTCGACTTCGATGGCGCGTGCCGACGCTGTCATCGTCGCTGCTGTGCCCCCGCACGGATGTTGCTGTCCGACCTTCACCGCGAGCCGCGCTCATCCTCGGACAGCAGATGTCGCGAGCCCGGCAACTCCTACGCTGCTGGCAGAACGGGGCGCGATCGGGTGTCGGCGACGGCGACGGCTCACTACCGTCGGCGCATGGGAGACGTGACGTACCAACCTCGGCCTCTGTTGCGCACCCTGCTCGGCGAGGTGCTGCGGCGCCGCCGGCTGGAGCAGGAGCGGACCCTCGCCGAGGTCGCCCGGGACGCGTGCGTCTCGGTGCAGTACCTCTCTGAGGTGGAGCGCGGCCGCAAGGAGGCGAGTTCGGAAATCGTGGCCGCTGTCTGCGACTCGCTGGGAATCGGGCTGGCCGACCTGCTGGCCGAGGTGGGGCGCGACCTCACGGCGCATCGCGCCCCGGTCCTTCGGCTGGAGACGGCTCGGTTGCGCCGCGCGGCACAGGCGCCGCGCGGCTCCCGGTCCGGAGATGTCGTTCTGCTGGCCGCCTGATCAGGCGGCGTTCAGCCGGTAGGCGCCCGGCTGGCGCCGGGTGATGACCCGGTCGGCGAGGCCGTAGGCGACGGCGTCGGGGGCCGCCAGGGTCATCCGGCGGTCGGTGTCCTCCCGGATCTTGGCGATCGAATGACCGGTGTGCTCGGCCAGGATCTGGTCCATCTCGGCCCGGACCTTGGCCACCTCCTTGGCCTCCACGGCCAGGTCCGGCAGCGTGCCGCGGGCATTGCCGGACGGCTGGTGGAGGGTGACTTTCGCGTGCCGCAGCACCGACCGTTTGCCCGGGGTGCCGGCCGCCAGCAGTGCCGCGGACGCCGACGCGGCCTGGCCGACGCAGGTGGTGGCGATGTCGCACCGGATGAAGTGCATGGTGTCGTAGATCGCGGTCAGTGCGCTGAAGGATCCGCCCGGGGAGTTGATGTACAGGCCGATCTCCTGTTCCCCGGTGGATTCCAGGTGGATCAGCTGGGCGATCACCACGTTGGCGACCCCGTCGTCGATCTCGGTGCCGAGGAAGATGATCCGGTCCGCGAGCAGCCGGGAGTAGATGTCGAAGGCGCGTTCGCCGCTCGGTGTCTTCTCCACGACGGTCGGGATGGTGTAGTGGCTCATGCGCCCAGTCCCATCGGCTGGCGGGCTGTCGCGGGGCGTACGTCGTCGACGCTGTCGAGGACCCGGTCGATGAGGCCGTACTCGAGTGCCTCGTCGGCGGTGAACCAGCGATCACGCCGGCTGTCGCGTTCGACTGTGTCGATCGGCTGCCCGGTGTGCTCGGCGGTCAGGCGCAGCAGCGTCTGGCCGAGCCGCTCCAGCTGGTTGGCGTAGATCTCCACGTCCGCCGCGGTGCCGCCGAACCCGGCCGAGCCCTGGTGCATCAGGACCTGGGCGTGCGGCAGCGCGTACCGCTTGCCGGGGGTGCCGGCGGTGAGCAGGAACTGCCCCATGCTCCCGGCGAGCCCGAGGGCCAGCGTGCTGACGTCGTTGGGGATCAGCCGCATGGTGTCGTAGATCGCCAGCCCGGCGGTGACCGAACCGCCCGGTGAGTTGATGTACAGGTTGATGGTGCTCAGCGGGTCCTCCGCGGACAACAGCAGCAGCTGCCCGCAGATCCGGTTGGCGATCGGGTCGTCGACCTCGGTCCCGAGCACGATGATGCGCTGGTGCAGCAGCTGCACGGACAACTGGTCGTCGACGGACCCAGCTCCGCCCGGCGTCGCGGCAGTCAATGGATGCATGGTTTCTCCTCCGGCTCGGCCCTACGTGCCGTCTCCACCTTCGAGGCGATGGCGCTCGCCGGACAAGCTGATCTGCGGTCAGCAGATGAGATGACATGCATCGGCCGCTCACGGCCGCTGGGTTGAACCTGATCAGACGGTCGGTACGGACCGTGCCGCCTTCATCCGGCCGGCGTGAACGATGATGTCGGTACAGGCTTGCAGGTCCAGGGTGCCGGTGTTCAGCACGAGGTCGTACCTGCTGGGGTCGCGCGGGTCCCAGCCGTACAGCCGGATCGACATGTCCGCCCGTAGCTCGTCCTCGCGGCGCTGGCGCCTGGCGGCCCGCTCCGGGCTGATCCCGCTGACGCGGGCCGCCCTTTCGACCCGCTGCTGCAGCGGCGCGACGAGCAGCACATGAAGTGCTCCCGGCCAGGCGGCCAGAATGAACGCCCCGTTACGGCCGGTGATCACCGCGCCGGCGCGGGCGGTGCCGGTGACCCAGCGGGTGTTTTCCAGCACGAGTTCATGGTCGTCTCGCTGCGCCATCGCCACAGCGGGCCCTTCCAGGGCCGCGTACGACCCGCCCATCGCGGTGAAGACGCGCGACAGCAGGCTGTCGTGCTGCTCCGAGGACTGGTCCAGCTGATCGGACGAGAACGCCTGGGCGTGGAACTCCACCCCGAGCGCCCCGGCGACGAGCGGACCGACCTCCTCCGCGCCGGAGCCGTAGGACTCGAAGATGGTCACGACAGGCCGGATCGCCTGGTCCGGCTGAGGCGTTGACGTCGGCACGGGACCTCCCACCCTGAACGGCACATGGTCCCTGACCATCGTGCGCCGCACCGGAGCCGACAGCAAGCACGGAGCTGCCGACCGGCGTCAGGCAAGGGATGGCAATCCGTTGACCTCGATATCTGCGGGCGCGCCCAATGGAGAGAACAGATTGAACGAAGCAGACCATGGAGGGCCACCGTGCTACGACCTCAGGACAGCGCCACGCGTGAGCGCAAGCGCCTCGACGGGATCTGGAGCTTCGCGCTCGATCCGGCAGGTGAGGGCCGTGACCGGCGGTGGTTCGCCGGCCCGCTCGCCGACGCCCGCGACATGGCGGTACCAGCCAGCTTCAACGACATCGCGGCAGACCCGCGGGTGCGCGACTTCTTCGGTGACGTCTGGTACCAGACCGAGGTACGGGTGCCCCACGGCTGGGACGGCCGCCGGATCGTGCTGCATTTCGAGTCGGCCACCCACCGGGCCACCGTCTGGGCCGGCGACGTCGAGGTCGTATCGCACGAGGGCGGCTACACGCCGTTCGAGGCGGACATCACCGCCCACGTGCACGCCGGCGATCTGGTGCGCGTCACGCTCGTGGTCAACAACACGCTCAGTTTCCAGTCGATCCCGCCGGGCGTCATCGAGGAGACCGCGGCCGGTCCGCGGCAGCGCTACTGGCACGACTTCTTCAACTACGCCGGGATCCACCGGTCGGTGTGGCTCTGTCAGACTCCCCGGGTCCACCTGACCGACGTGACAGTGGTGACCGACCTGGACGGGGCGGACGGCATCGTCGAGTACGCGGTCGTGGCCGGCGGCACTGCCGGCACCCGTGTGGTGCTCCGCGACCAGGAAGGCCGGCAGGTCGCCGAGGGCAACGGTGCGAACGGCACCCTCACGGTGCCGAACGTGCACCGATGGGGCCCCGGCGACGGCTACCTCTACGACCTGGAGGTGCAGCTCACCGGCGAGGACGGAACCGTCCTGGACAGCTACCACCAGAGTGTCGGCATCCGCACCGTCAAGGTCAGCGGCAACCGGTTCCTGATCAACGGGGAGCCGTTCTACTTCACCGGCTTCGGCAAGCACGAGGATCTGGCGGTGATCGGCAAGGGGCACAACGACGCGTTCATGGTGCACGACTTCGCGCTGCTCAAGTGGATCGGCGCGAACTCGTTCCGCACCTCGCACTACCCCTACTCCGAGGAGGTCCTCGACTACGCGGACCGCCACGGCATCGTGATCATCGACGAGACGGCGGCGGTCGGGCTCAACATGGGCCTGGGCGGCGGCATCTTCGGCTCCCAGGGCTACACCACCTTCAGCCCGGACACCGTCAACGACGCCACCCGCGAGGTCCACGCCCAGGCCATCCGGGAACTGGTCGCCCGGGACAAGAACCACCCGAGCGTCGTGCTGTGGTCGATCGCCAACGAGCCCGAGAGTGACACCGAGGGTGCGGAGGACTACTTCCGGCCGCTGTTCGATCTCACCCGGGAACTGGATCCCAGCCGTCCGGTGGGGTTTGTGAACGTCATGCTCGCCCCGTACGGCAAGTGCCGGGTGTCGCAGTTCGCCGACGTGCTGATGCTCAACCGCTACTACGGCTGGTACGTCAACACCGGCGACCTGCCCGCCGCCGAGCAGGCCTGGGAGGAGGAACTGCGGGGCTGGGCCGGCGAGAACAAGCCGATCATCATCACCGAGTACGGCGCCGACACCTACCCCGGCCTGCACTCGATCGCCGGCGAACCGTGGACCGAGGAATACCAGGTCGCGTACCTCGACATGAACCACCGGGTTTTCGACCGCATCGACGCCGTCATCGGTGAACAGGTCTGGAACTTCGCGGACTTCGCCACCACCTCCGGCATCATGCGCGTCGGCGGCAACAAGAAGGGCGTCTTCACCCGCGACCGGCAGCCCAAGGCCGCCGCACACGCACTGCGGCGCCGCTGGCGCAAGGGCGACTGACGCCATGACGACCTCCACCGTCGCGCCGGCCGTCACCGGCCGCAAGCTCGGCGCACTTCAACTGCTCGGGTACGCCGCCGGTGACGCGGCGAACAACCTCGCGTTCTCGATGACGTCGTTCTTCCTGCTGATCTACTACACCGACGTGGTCGGGATCAGCGCGGCGACAGCGGGGACCCTGTTCCTGCTGATCCGGGTATGGGACGGCTTCGCCGACATCTTCGCCGGCCGGCTCGTCGACCGGACGATGACCCGGTGGGGCAAGTTCCGCCCGTTCTTCCTCTTCGGTGGCCTGCCGGTGCTGCTGCTCAGCGTGGCCACGTTCACCCTGCCGGGGCTGGTCGACGGCAGCGGCACCAAGCTGCTGGTCGCGTACCTGACCTACGGGCTGCTCGGGCTGGCGTACAGCCTGGTCAACATCCCGTACGGCTCGCTGGCCGCGGCGATGACGCAACTGCCCGGCGAGCGCGCGAAGCTGGCGAGTTTCCGGATGATCGGCACGGCGGTCACGACCATCATGCTGGCCTTCGTCGTCGCTCCCCAGATCCAGCAGTACAAGGGCGATCCGGACGGCTTCCAGCGCTCTCTTCTGATCACCACCGTGGTCTTCGCGATCGTCGGTTTCGGTCTGTACCTGTTCCTGTTCTTCACCGCCCGTGAGTCGGTTCAGCGCGACGTCGCGCATGTCAGCGCCCGGCAGAGCTTCACCACCCTCAAGGGCAACAAACCGCTGATCATGCTGTGCCTGTCGTCGCTGGCGTTCCTGACGGCGCTGTTCTCGCTGCAGACGGTGCAGGTTTATTACGCCCGTGACGTGCTGGGCAACGCCAACCTGCTCACCGCGCTGACCGTGCTGAGCGTGGGCGCGATCTTCGTGGTGGCACCGCTGGTGCCGCGGCTGGTCAGGGCCATCGGCAAGAAAAAAGCATTCCTGGCCTTCGGTACGGTCGGTCTGGTGGCCGGCATCGGCATCTCGCTGTCACCGCCGTCAGCGCCGTGGGTGTCGATGACGTTCTTCGGAATCATGGGCATCTCCACGGCCGGGGTCAACACGCTGATGTGGGCGCTGGAAGCGGACACCGTCGAGTACGGCGAGTGGAAGACCGGCGTCCGCACGGAGGGCATCACGTACGCCCTGTTCTCCTTCACCCGCAAGCTGGGCCAGGCGGTCGGCGGTGCGGTCGCCGCGTACGCGATCGGGTTCGGTGGTTATGTCGGTGGCGCCGCCATCCAGGACCAGAGCGCGCTCGACGCCATCCGGTACGCCTCCGGCTTCATCCCGGTTCTGTTCATCGCGGTCGGGATGCTGATCTTCTTCCGGTACCCGCTGAACGAGCAGACGTTCGCCACGATGGTGGCCGAGACGCAGGCACGGCGCCTGCCGCGCTGACCGTCCTGTGCCGGCGATGTGATGTGGCCCGCCGCGAGGCGGGCCTGATCACGTGCCGAGGGTGGACAGTTTGAATACCTTGCGGGGCTGTTCGGTGACCAGGCCGGTCAGGGTTTCGGCGGCCTCGTCCTCGTCGAGGCGGTGCTCGGCGACGAGCCGGGCGAGGAATCCGGCGTCCAGGCGGCGCGACATGTCGTGCCGGGCCGGGATCGAGCAGAACGCCCGGGTGTCGTCGATGAAGCCGGACAGCCGGCTGAAACCGGCGATCTCGGTCACCGCACCGTGGAATTCGCGAATGGCCGCCGGATTGTCCAGGAACCACCACGGAACTCCGGCGTACACCGTCGGGTAGAAGCCGGCCAGCGGGCCGATCTCACGGCTGAACACGTCGGCGTCCACGGTGAACAGCACGAGGTGCAGGTTCGGATGGGTCCCGTAGCGTTGCAGCAGCGGCTGCAGGGCGCGGGTGAACTCGACCGCGACGGGAATGTCATGGCCGGTGTCCGCGCCGTACCGGGCCAGCGTCGGCGGGTGGTGGTTGCGGTGAATGCCGGGGTGCAGCGTCATGACCAGGCCGTCCTCGCATGACATGCGCGCCATCTCGAGGGTCATGTTGCGCCGGAACGCCGTGGCCTCCGCCACGCTGACCTGCCCGGCCAGGGCCTGGGTGTAGATACGAGCGGCCACGGCCGGGTCCAGGGGTGCCGCCACCGCGTCGGCATGGCCGTGGTCGGCGGAGACAGCGCCGTGCGCGACGAAATGCCGGCGGCGGCGCTCGAGCGCTTCGAGGTAGCCCGCGTAGGAGCCGACATCGGTGTCGGCGACGGCGCCCAGACGCTTGACGGCGTCCGTCCATCCCGGCGCGGCCGGCTCCAGATAGCGGTCCGGGCGAAACGTCGGCGCCACCCGGGTCCCGATCGTGGGATCGGCGGCGAGAGCGGCATGGACGGCCAGGTCGTCGGCCGGGTCGTCGGTGGTGGCCAGGAAGTCGATGCTGAATCTGCGCAGCAACGCCCGGGGCCGGTAATCGGCGTCCTGCAGGACCGCGGCGATCTGATCGTAGAGAGCGTCGGCGTTCGCCGCGTTCGGTCGTTGCGTCACCGCGAAGATCTCGGCCAGTTCCGCCTCGAGCCAGAACCGCACCGGGGTGCCGGCCAGCACGTGCCAGTGGCTGCACAGGTGCCGCCAGGCGCTGCGGGCCCGGGTCTCCGGTAGCGGCCCCTCGCCGACGCCCAGGTCCCGCAGGGACACGCCTGCGGCGTGCAGCAGCCGAGTGATGTAGTGGTCGGGCTGCAGCAGCAGGCTCGCCGGGTCGGCGAACGGTTCGTCGGCGAGCAGCATCTTCGGGTCGACGTGCCCGTGTGGCGACACGATCGGCAGGTCGTGGACGGCGGCGTAGAGGCGCCGTGCGATCGGCCGCACGGCCGGGTCGGGCGGCAGCAGCCGGTCGGGGTGCAAAACCAGGGGTGCGTTCACAGACACCATGGCTCCAGCGTCGTCCTGGACACCGGCCGCGGCAATCGCTTGCCAGGTCTTGCCTGTGATCCTTGCACCTCGCCCCCGTTCAGGCGGAGGGTGCAGGTATGACCGAGATGTTGCACGGTGCGGACCGCATCGGCGGCCCTGACGGGGTCCTCGACGCCGCTCGGGTCCGCGAGTTCGTCGTCCGATCGCTGGCCGGGGAGGA
The DNA here is from genome assembly GCF_042666575.1 of Actinoplanes sp. GCM10030250. Taxonomy (NCBI): domain Bacteria; kingdom Bacillati; phylum Actinomycetota; class Actinomycetes; order Micromonosporales; family Micromonosporaceae; genus Actinoplanes; species Actinoplanes sp. GCM10030250. Next base: position 8,658 of record NZ_JBHTDO010000024.1, read on the forward strand.
TCTCGACGGCCGCAGTGTCTGCGTCATCGTTCCCGACGCCACCCGCACCTGCCCGTTGCCGCTGCTGCTCAGCGCGGTCCAGGACGCGCTCCACGGCCGGGCCACCAGGGTGACGGTGCTGGTCGCGCTCGGTACGCACGCCGAGATGAGCCAGGCGCATCTGGACGTCCACCTGGGCGGCCCCTATCCGGGCTTCACGGTGCTCAACCACGTCTGGTGGAAGCCGGAGACGTTCGTGAGCCTGGGCGAGATCGATGCGGACCGCGTCGCTGAACTGTCCGAGGGCCGCCTGAAGCAACCTGTGCGGGTAGCGCTGAACCGGGCCGTGGTCGAGCACGACGTGTGCCTGGTGATCGGCCCGGTCTTCCCGCACGAGGTGGTCGGCTTCTCCGGCGGCAACAAGTACTTCTTCCCGGGTGTCGGCGGTCAGGAGATCATCGACTTCTCGCACTGGCTGGGCGCGCTGATCACCAGCGCCGACATCATCGGCACCCGGGGGATCACGCCGGTCCGGGCCCTCATCGACCAGGCCGCGTCGATGATCCCCAGCCGCCGCCTCGCGCTGTGCCTGGTCGTCAGATCGGGTACCGGCGACCTGCACGCCGCATCGTTCGGATCCCCTGAGGCGGCGTGGGCCGCGTGTGCCGACGTGTCCGCGCAGACGCACGTGCGTTACCTGGACGCCCCCGTTCGCCGGGTCGTGTCGGTCGTACCGGTCAAGTACGACGACATGTGGACCGGTGCCAAGGGCTTCTACAAGGTCGAGCCCGTGGTCGCCGACGGCGGCCAGGTCATCGTGTATGCCCCGCACATCACCCGGATCGCCGCCATGCACCCGGAGATCGAGGAGATCGGCTATCACTGCCGCGATTACTTCTTGAAGCAGTGGGACCGGTTCTCGCACCACCATTGGGGGGTTCTCGCCCACTCCACGCACCTGCGCGGTGCCGGCACGTACGACCCGGTCGAGGGTGAGCGCGGCCGGGTGACCGTCACCCTGGCGACCGGGATCCCGGAGGAGGTGGTGCGGGCGGCGAACCTGGACTACCTCGACCCGGCGTCGGTCGACCTGGATCTGCTGGCCGCCGACCCCGGCACGCTGGTGGTGGCCCAGGCCGGTGAGGTTCTGTACCGCCTGCGGTGAGCGGTCGACTGGCGTACCACGAGCTGGCAGGGCAGGGTCACCGGTGCCGGTGCCCGCGGTCGTGCTCCCCGCACGATGGCGAGCAGGTTCTTGACCGCTGTGTGGCCCATGGCGGCCAGCGGCGCGGCGACGGTGGTCAGCGGCGGTGTGACCAGCTCCGCGGCAAAGATGTTGTCGAAGCCGACGACGCTGACGTCACGCGGAACGCAGGCACCCCTCGACGTCAGCGCCCGGATCGCGCCGATGGCCATCAGGTCGTTGTAGGCGATCACCGCGGACGTCGGGTTCGTGGCGAACACCGCGGCCGCGCGGGCACCTCCCGCGACCGTCGGCGGGAACGGCCCGATCCGGCGCACCTGCAGTTCCAGCTCCATCGCCGCCTCACGCAGCGACCGCCACCGCATGCCGTCGGCCCAGGACGTCTCCGGCCCCGCCAGATAGGTGATGTGATCATGGCCCAGCTCGGTCAGGTGCTCCACCGCGCGGCGCACACCGCGCGGGTTGTCGGTGATGACGCAGGGCACGTCGCTGACAGCCCGGTTGAGGACGATGACGGGTCGCTGCTTGGCTGTCATCCGGATCGCCGAATCGGACATGCGGGTGGTGGCCAGGACGATCCCCTCGACCATCGCGGCGGCCCGTTCCAGCGCCGTCCGCTCGGCGGCGCCGGACTCCTGGGTATCGGCGAGCAGGATGGTGTATCCGGCTTCGGACGCGGCCGTCTGGGCGCCCCGGATGATGCCGTTGTAGAACGGATTGGTGACGTCCGAGACAGCCAGGGCGATCATCGAGGTCCGCTCGGACGGCAGCGCGCGGGCCAGCGTCGTGGTGCGGTACCCCAGCTCGGCGGCGACCCGGTGGATGCGTTCGCTGGTCTCGAAACTGACCCGCCCGGGCCGGGAGAAGGCACGGGACACCGTCGACGACGCGACTCCGGCAGCTTTCGCGACGTCGTCGATGGTGGGCCGCCGACGCTCGTTGACCTGCCCGGCTTCCACCACGCCGTACCTCCCGAGCCCGATCCGACCTCATCTGACGCTAGTGACCGGGACACGTGCGGGCAACCGCTCGCCGGCGGTACCGGCATCGCACCGAAGGGACAATCATGATTGACACGGCAGGCGTGACGAACCAGTTCACCGGGATCGGCCGGCTCGGCGTCGCCTTCTCCGGCGGGGTCGATTCCTCGGTGCTGCTGGCGCTGGCCACCCGTACGCTCGGACCCGGCCGGGTCGTGGCGATCCTCGGCGTCTCCCCCAGCCTGGCAGCCCTCGAAAGAACCGCGGCACACCAGGTCGCCCAGCATATCGGTGTCGCCGTCGTGGAGGTGGCCACTCGCGAGGAGGAGCGGGCCGCATACCGGGCCAACGGGCCGGATCGCTGTTTCCACTGCAAGGACGAGCTCTTCACCCGGATCAGCGACGAGGTCGTCTCGGCTCACCGGCTCGACGCGGTCGCGTACGGGGAGAACGCCGACGACGCCCGCCGCCCGGACCGGCCGGGTGCCCGTGCCGCCGTCGCGCACCGGGTGCTGCGGCCGCTGGCGGATGCCGGGCTCGGCAAGGCGGCGGTACGCGACATCGCCCGCGCCCTCGCGCTGCCGTGCGCGGAGAAACCGGCCGCGCCGTGCCTCGCGTCTCGCATCCCGCATTTCACCGATGTCACTCCGGAGAAGCTGCGGCAGATCGAGCTGGCCGAAGCGGGCCTGTTCCGGCTGGGCTTCACCGACCTGCGGGTTCGTCACCACGGTGACATCGCCCGCATCGAGTTGCCGCCGGAGGAGCTGGTGCGGGCCGTCACCGAACCCGTGCGGGGCGCCGTGCGTGACGCCGTGCTGGCGGCCGGGTTCCGGTTCGTCACCGTCGACCTGGCCGGGGTGCAGTCGGGCGCCTTCACCCTCCCACTGGTCGGGGTCGCCGGTGTCTGACGACCTGGCCGACTTCGCCGACCTCGACCTGGAGCGCACCGCACGGCGCGGCTACCCCGAGGCGGTGTACTGCGCGGGCAAGACACCCGAGCAGGTCGCCGCCATCGCCGCCGCGGTCCGGGCCCGGCCGGACATCGTCACGCTGTTCACCCGGGCCACCTCGGAACACGCCGCAGCGGTCCTGAGCGAACTGCCCGACGCCCGCCATGACGTCGGCGCGGCTCTGCTGGCGTGGCCACCCGAACCACCCGAACCGGCCGGCGGGCTGGTGGTCGTGGTGGCCGCCGGTACCTCTGACCTGCGCTTCGCTCGTGAGGCGCTGCTGACGGCACGCTACCTCGGCCGCCGTACCGAATTGATCGTCGATGTGGGGGTGGCCGGCTTGCACCGGGTGCTCGCCCGGCTCGACGTGCTGCGGCGCGCCCGCGTAGTAGTGGTCGCCGCGGGAATGGACGGCGCCCTGCCCAGCGTCGTGGCGGGCCTGGTGGCCGTGCCGGTGGTGGCGCTGCCGACGTCGGTGGGATACGGGGCGGCGTTCGGTGGCGTGGCCGCACTGCTGTCCATGCTGAACGCCTGTGCGCCGGGCGTTGCGGTCGTCAACATCGACAACGGTTACGGGGCCGGGCATCTCGCCGCGCAGATCGCCGCCCCGCCGGCGGAGGACCGCACATGAGCGAGCATGAACACGTCTGGATCGACGCGTCCGCGGGGGTCGCCGGCGACATGCTGCTCGGCGCCCTGATCGATGCGGGCGCCGACCTGCGGGCGGTTCAGCGCGCCGTGGACGCGGTCGTCCCGGACACCGTCCGCATCTCCTGCGCCGAGGTCACCCGGGCCGGACTGCATGCCGTTCACGTCAACGTGGAGCCGCTGGCCGCCGACGTTCCCGGGCGCACCTGGCTCACCATCCGGGAGCTGCTGGCCGGGGCGGAGCTCAGCGAGCGTGTCCGGGAGCGGGCCATCGCCGTCTTCGCCCGGCTCGCCGACGCCGAGGCACGCGTGCACGGGGTTCCTCCGGACGATGTGCACTTCCACGAGGTGGGCGCCTGGGACTCGATCGCCGATGTCGTCGGGGTCTGCGCCGCCCTGGAGGACCTGGGCGTCACCACGCTCAGCGCGGGTGAGGTCTCCGTCGGGTCCGGCCGGGTACGGACCGCGCACGGTGATCTACCGGTCCCGGTTCCGGCGGTGGCGCAGCTCGCCCTCGGCTGGCGGATACACGCCGGCGGAACCGGTGAGCTGGCCACGCCGACGGGAATGGCGTTGATCCGCGCGCTCGCCGCCCGCTGCGAGGACCTGCCGTCGATGCGGGTTTCGGCGGTCGGGGCCGGCGCCGGCAGCCGCGACACCCCTGGGCGGGCCAACGTGGTACGGGTGATCCTCGGTACCGGCGCACCCGCCGTGGGCGAGGATCAGCGAACCGAACCGGCCATCCTGCTCGAGGCGAACGTCGACGACCTCGACCCGCGCCTGTGGCCCGGCGTCCTTGCCGGCCTGCTGCGATGTGGTGCCGCCGACGCCTGGCTGGTGCCGATCGTGATGAAGAAGGGCCGCCCGGCGCACACCCTCAGCGTGCTGTGCCACCCCGGCCTGGCGGAGATCCTGCGGGAGCGCATCTTCCGTGACACCAGCACGCTCGGCGTCCGCGACACCGCGATGGGCAAGTTCGCGCTGGCCCGCGCGTTCGTCGACGTTCGCGTGGCCGGCGGCACGGTCGCGGTCAAGGTGGGCCACCACCGGGGCGTCATCGTCCAGGTCATGCCCGAGTTCGACGATGTCGCCGAGCTGGCCGGCGAGCTCGACCTCCCGCAACGACAGGTGCTCGCCGAGGCGGCGGTTGCCGCGGCCGCCGCCGGGTTGACCGTGGGTGCCCCGTTGCCCGCGACGGCTGCTTCGCCGCCCGGCCGGAGCCGAAGCTGACGTACTGTCGGCCGTTTCGGTGCGGCGCTGTGCGCCGGTCAGATGTTGGACGTGTCGGGCGGCAGGTCCGCGGGAGGCTGCGGCGATCCGCCGACTCCCGCGGTGTGCGGGCAGGACAGCCCGAGCGTGTACGCGGTCATCGACAGTGAGCCGTAGGCGTAGCCGTCGACGAGGACCTCGGTGTCGGCGGTGCCGGACGCCGAGGCCAGGCCGGCCAGATACAGAGCCGGGATGAAGTGGTCCGGCGTCGGCACGGCGTGCCGGTAGTCCTGGTGGGCGTCCAGCGCCGCGAACTCGCCCGGATCGGTCAGCATCCGGGTCTTGGCGTCCTCGTCGAACCGCTGGGCCCAGTCGTAGCCGTCGTCGGCCAGGCCCCAGTCCATGCCGCGCAGATTGTGAACGACGTTGCCACTGGCGACGATGAGCACACCGCGCTCGCGCAACGGGGCCAGCTGCGCACCGAGCTTGAGGTGGTAGTCCAAGGGCTTGTCCGCGTTGATGCTGAGCTGAACGACGGGGATCGAGGCGTCGGGAAACGCGTGCGTCAGCACCGACCAGGTGCCGTGGTCGATGCCCCAGCTGTCGACGTCGGCACCGACCCAGGTCGGGTGGACGACATCGCTGATCTCAGCTGCCAGCTCGGGTAGCCCAGGCGCCGGATACTGCACCTCGAACAGCGGCTGCGGGAACCCGTAGAAGTCGTGGATCGTGCGCGGCTTCGGCATCGCGGTGACCGCTGTGGCATTGATGTACCAGTGGGCGCTGACGACGAGGATGGCACGCGGGCGGGGCACGGCCGCGCCGAAGGCCTTCCACGCCGTGGTGTAGCGGTTGACGTCCAGGGCGTTCATCGGGTTGCCGTGTCCGAGGAAAGCCGCCGGCATCAGGGTTTCCGACGTGCCGGAGGGGGCTGCGCTCACGATGGTGACCTCTCCTCGCGGTGTAGGCGCCAGTCTAGTGGTGCTGGTGGTGCCATGGCCGGTTCGCCCGCAGCGCCTCCGTTGCCGGGGCCGGCAATGTCGGTGCCCCCGAATGGCTGGTGCCGGCTCTGCACGTTCGCTACCGGGCCGGTGGACGCTTCAGTGAGGACGGTGGTGACAGGAGCCGGCCGGCTGCGCGCTGCCACGAGCAAGGCAGCACCGATCAGGGCCGGGATCGCGTACAGTCCGCTGCTCAGCACGCCGGGCACCTGGCCCGGCTTTCCGGAAGAAGGGGCCCAGTGCCATCGTCGCCCCCGGCTCCGCGGTCAGCGTACGGTGAGCGTCGCCGTGTGCGGAGTGTCGTCGGCACAGGTGCCCACATGAACGGTGTACTGGCCAGGCTTGGTCTGGAAGCTGCGGGTGCAGTAATCCCAGACGGCGAACGGGTGGTTCGTCGCTGCCGGGTCGACGATGATCGTCACCTGCTGCGACTCCCCCGGTTGCACCAGTACTTTCTGGAATCCGACGAGCCGTTTGGGTGGTTGTCCCGGCACGGGCACCCCGAGGTAGACCTGTACCACCTCGGCGCCGGGTACCGCCCCGGTGTTGGTCACCGTCGCGGTCACGGCCATCGGCGCATGCCCCGCATCGGCCGCGTCCACCGTCACGCCGGAAACGTCGAACGTGGTGTACGACAGCCCGTACCCGAATCCGAACAGCGGCTGGATGCCCTGCGCCTGGAACCAGCGGTATCCGACTTCCAGGCCTTCGGAGTAACGGATCACCGGGTAGCCGTCACCCTCGTCGGTTCCCGGGTACCGCTCCGGCCGGCCCGCGTACAGGGTGTCGTCCTCGGATCTGGGATAGGACGTGGGCACCTTGCCGGACGGATTGACCACGCCGAAAAGCAGGTCGGCGACGACGTGCCCGTCCTCGGCGCCCTGGTTCCACACCTCCAGCACCGCGGGAGCCTTGTCGAGCCACGGCATCAGGACGGGGTTGCTGTCCTTGAGCACCACAACCGTGGCCGGGTTGACGCCCAGCAGTTCGCCGAGCATCCGGTTCTGGTCATGGAGCATGTTGGCGTCGGTCTGGTCGGCGCCCTCGGTGGCGACCAGACCGGCCATCAGCACCACCACACCGGCCTCCCGCGCCGCCGTCCTGGCCTCGTCGAGGTTGGAAAGGTCATCGGCCACGGTGACCTTGCTGACCGTGGCCGATGAGCCGAGGTCGCGGAGAACGTCGCGGATGCCGTCCAGTGGTGGCACCGTGTACAACGGCAGAACCTTGGACGAGCCTCCCCCGCCCAGGCAGGCCTGATCCACGAACGCGGACTGGCCGATGACGACGATGGAACCGGCGTCGAGGTTCAACGGCAGCAAACCACCGTCGTTCTTGAGCAGGACGGCGATCTGCGAGCCGATGCTCCGTGCGGTCGCGCCGTGAGCCTGAGCGTCGATCTCGCCGGGCTCGTAGGTACGCTCGAAATGCCCGAAACGGAACATCTGGGTGTAACGGCGTACCAGTGCACGGTTCACCGTCTCGATCTCCAGGCTGGTGTCCTGCAGGGCGGCCTTGACGTTGGTCTCGTTGAGCCACTTGGCGTCCGGCATCTCGTGATCCATGCCGGCGTTGAGGGCTGGGGCAGCCGAGCGGCACGACCAGAAGTCGGACTGGATATAACCTTCAAAACCCCATTCGGTACGCAGGACGTCGGTCAGCGTGTGCCGGTACTCGGTGGCGTAAACCCCGCGGATGCGGTTGTAGGCGCTCATGATCGCGGCAAGCCCGGCGTCCTTGACCAGCATCTCGAACGGCAGCAGGTAAAGCTCGCGCAGAACGTGCTCGTCCACCTCGACGCTGGCCCGGAATCGTTCGTACTCCTGATCGTTGACCACGTAGTGCTTGCCCATGGCGATCACGTCGTGCGCCTGGATGGCTTTGGTGACCGCGACTCCCATCACCCCGGTCAGGTAGGGATCCTCCGAGAAGTATTCGAAGTTGCGACCGGCGATCGTGGTGCGGTGCAGGCACACGCCGGGGCCTTCCAGAACGTGCTGGCCCAGCGTGGCTGTCTCGGAGCCGATGATGTCGCCGTAGGAGTGCGCGAGCGCGGGGTCGAACCCGGCGGCGAGGCCGATGGTCATCGGCAGTGAGGTTGCCGGCGGACTCGGCGTGCCGTCGCCCATGCCGACCCCGACCGGGCCGTTGGTGATCCGGAACCTGGGGATGCCGAGTTCCTCCATCGCGGGGACGTGCCGCTCGACCCGGATCTGGGCGGCGAGCTGGTCCATGTCCGTTCCCGCCTCCGCGGCCTGAGCGCTCATGGCGTAGATGTCGATGGTTTCCATGGCGCCGTGCAACTGGGCGATCTTCTGCTCCAGCGTCATGGCCCCGACCAGTTCCTCGGCACGTTCACGAGGAGGAAGGGACGTGTTGCGCCAGGCGGCTTTGTTCCCGGACAAGGTAGACCCCTTTATCCGAACGGCGTGGGCGATGCTGTAGACACAGGCTCCTCGTTCAGCATGCCAGCGTTTCGCCACGGGCTGTACCCGATGTGCCCACGCGGCTCCTATCGCTCACCGCGAATACTCCGGCACGAACATCGGGCAAGACATGGCAAGCGGTTGCTGCCCGCCTCCTCACTGGGCAAGGCTGGAAGACATGACGTCCGGTAGCGCACCTCACCCGGACCGGCACCTGAGGCCGAAAGGTGTTCAAGCCATGAGCGGTGAACCGCTGACCCGTACCGAGCCGGCGCCGCCGGTGCGCATCGTCCATCTCGGGCTCGGCAACTTCTTCCGCGCACACCAGGCCTGGTACACCGCCTCCGCGCCGGATGCCGCCGACTGGGGAATCGCCGCCTTCACCGGCCGCTCCAGCACCCTTGCCGACGCGCTGTCCGCTCAGGAAGGGCTCTACACGCTGGTCACCCGGGCGGCCGACGGGGACACCTGCACGGTCGTCGGCAGTCTCGCCGCCGCGCACCCCGGCACCGACCTGGACGCCTGGCGCGGCTACCTGGCCCGGTCGGACGTGCGCATCGTGACGATGACGGTCACCGAGGCCGCGTACCTCGACAGCGACCACCCGGACGTGCGCGCGGATCTCACCGCGTTGCGCGCCGACCCGCAGGCATCGGTGACCACAGTGCCGGCCCGCCTGGTCGCCGGCCTCGCCGCGCGGCGCGCAGCCGGCGCCGGCGCGCTCACCGTGGTCTCCTGTGACAACCTGCCGGACAACGGTACGGTCGCCGCCCGCGTCGTGACCGGATCCGCCGCCGAGCTCGACCCCGAGCTGGCCGAATGGATCCGTGACACCGTCTCGTTCGCCACCACCATGGTCGACCGGATCACCCCGGCCACCACCGAGGACGACGTGCGATCAGTCGCCGAACAGACCGGCCGCGCCGATGCCGCGCCGGTGGTCACCGAGCCCTACGCGGAGTGGGTGCTCAGCGGCGAGTTCCCCGGCGGGCGCCCGGCCTGGGACACCGCCGGCGCCCGGTTCGTCGCCGACATCACCCCGTACGAGCAGCGCAAGCTGTGGCTTCTCAACGGCGGGCACTCGCTGCTCGCCTACGCCGGCAGCGCCCGCGGCCACCAGACCGTCGCCGAGGCCGTCTCCGACGGGCAGTGCCGGCGCTGGCTGGAGCAGTGGTGGGACGAGGCAGCCGGGCATCTGCCGCTGCCTGCCGGCGAAATCGCGGCGTACCGGTCGGCGCTGATCGAACGGTGGGCGAACCCGCGCATCCAGCACCGGCTGGCACAGATCGCCGCCGACGGTTCGGCGAAGCTGCCGGTGCGGATCCTGCCGGTGCTGCGCGCCGAGCGTGCCGCCGGCCGGATGCCGGCCGGAGCCGTCCGGGTGATCGCGGCCTGGCTGGCCCATTTGCGCGGCGCCGGCGCGCCGGTACGCGACGCCGCCGCCGACTCCCTGCGCGAGGCGGCCACCGGCTCACCTGCCGAGGCCACCCGCCGTGTCCTGACAGTGCTCGACCCGCAGCTTGCAGCGGACGACGCCCTGCTGGCCGAACTCGTCGCGGCGCTGGACGGGCGGTGATGCTGCTCGCTGAGGTCAGCACTGGCGCCGACGGCGGCACGACCGCCCCGCGGCGCCTCATTGGCGGGGCTATGAATCGGAGCACGAGGGTCTAGAGTGGACGCGTGCTGGGAGTCGTCGCGGCCGCGCTTGGCGGTCCTGAGGTGTTGCAGGTTACCGAGCTGGCCGAGCCCGAGGCGGGGCCCGGGCAGGTGGTGGTCCGGATCCGCGCGGTCTGTGTGCACCCGGCTGACGTCGCCGCCACCACCGGAGAGATTCCTCGCGGGCCGGTTCAGCCGCCGTTCTCGCCCGGGTGGGACATCGCCGGCGAGGTGGCCTCGGTCGGCCCCGGCACGGCGGATTTCGGGGTGGGTGACCGGGTCGTCGGGATGATTCCGTGGTATTTGACCCGGGGTACACCCGGTGGCTATGCCGAATTCGTGGCCGCCGACGCGGACTGGCTGGTGCGGCTGCCGGACGAGCTTGACTTCGTGTCCGCATCCACGGTGCCGCTCAACGCCCAGACCGCACACCAGGGGCTGTCACTGGTGTCATTGGCCATGCTGCCGGCCGGCAGCAGCATTCTGGTCACCGGTGCCAGCGGCGGTGTCGGCGGCTTCGCCGCCCAGCTCGCCCTTCAGGGCGGCTACCGTGTCGTGGCCCAGGCAAGCCACGGCGATGAGAAATGGGTGCACGATCTCGGCGCTCACGAGGTGGTTCCCCGTTCCGTCGACCTGGCCGAGGTAGGGCCGGTGGGCGCGGTGTTCGACGCGATCCCCCTCGGCGAGGCGGCGGCCGCTGCCGTCGAGGACAGGGGAATCGTGGTCGCGACCCGGCCCACGCCGGCCATCGTTCCGGCACGTGGCGTGCGCCAGGAGCTGCAACTCATCCGGCTCGACCGCGAACTGCTGGCCGACTTGGTGGTGCAGGTTGCGGCCGGACAGCTGCGCACCCGCGTGGCGGACACGATGCCGTTGACCGAAGCGGCCGACGCACACCGGCGGGTGCTGGCCGGTGGCCTGCGCGGAAAGCTCGTGCTGACGGTGGGCTGACGCGGCGGCGGCCGTCAGCTCACGCCATCACCTGGAGGCGGAGGACTTCCGGTCCAGGTACGGATCGGCTTCGGCTCGGATCGTGAGACAGTTCGTGGGGATCGTGTCGACCATCGTGCCGGCGCCGTTCAGGCATCGGTAGCGGACCAGGGCCGCCCATTCGCAGGCGCTCTCGACCACTCCCGCACGACGAGCGCCATTGCGGTGCACCCATACCCGGTCGCCCGGCCGGCACGCCACTGCGGGTCCCGAGGCGGTCAGACCCGGCGCGGACACGGGGATGGCGGCCGGCTCGTACGTCTCGATGTGATCGCCGGTCTCGGTGGCCACGACCCAGGTGATGCCGGCCTTGTCGGTGGTGTTCGCGTGCCGCTTGGCGCTGAACATCGCCTGGTCCGCGCGGCGCAGCAGGTCGGGTAGGTCGGCGGAGCGGCCAGCCGGTACGACGCCGATCGAGGCGGTGACCGACAGCGTGTGGCCCTGCACATCCATCGGGGGCGCGATCGCAGCGCTCAGCGAGCCGGCCGCCTCATGCCACCACGCCTCCGGGACGTTGGCGCGCGGGGCGCGCGGCAGCGCGGCGAACTCATCACCGCCGAACCGGGCCACCAGATGGTCGCCGAGGCAGGCGGCCATGCGCCGGGCGACCATGCGGAGGACCTCGTCGCCGGCATCGTGCCCGTAGGTGTCGTTGATCGGCTTGAAACCGTTGAGGTCGAGGATCAGGACGGCCGACGAGTGATCGTCGCCGCGCAGCAGCCCCGGGGCGAGCGCGTGGAAAAGGCGGCGGTTGGCGAGCCCGGTGAGCTCGTCGTGGCCGGCCATCCATCGGAGCGAGGCTCGCTCCTGCTCCAGCTGCTGGACGTGCGCCGCGAGTTGATCGATGCGAGCTTGGAGGCGGGCGGTTTCGGGCTCGGTCCCCAGCTGAGCGTCATCGTGCGGTACACCGCCCGTGTCGGCGGCGGCAGGATCGAGGATCCGCATCGGCCGTCCTCTCAGAACTGCGGCGGACCAGCGTTAGCTGTCGAGTCGACGGCGAGGGATCACCAAGCGCCACAGTGGAATCATGACAGTCAGCCAGGACACGTGCAAGATTTCACGGGGACAACTGTCACGGTGACATAATGCGTCCGAAGTGGGTTTCGGCTACTCTAGGTACGTGCACTTTCGTGGTGAAAGAGCCGCCCATGGACGGAAGATCGTGATCCTGCACTTCGGGCGGACGTTGAGGGCCAAACCTGGCCACTCAATCGGTGGCAGGTCAATTACCCACAGTGAGCACTCCAGAAGGAGGGGCACTGATGAGTAGCGAAACCGGCTGGATCATCTCCAGCAGATCGACAGGCAACGGAGGCAGTTGCGTCGAGGCCCGCCGACAGGACGGCCTCATCGAGGTCCGCAACAGCAAGGCACGCGAGGCCGGCACCGTGGTGTTCACGATCGAGGAGTGGGACTCGTTCCTGTTCGGCGCCAAGCGCGGCGAGTTCGACCAGCTCCTGACCGACTGATCACGCCGGCCCGCTCAGGGCGGGCAGCCGTCGCCCACACGCGTCACGCCGTTCTCAGTTCGCCCACCGGAACTCGCCGACCGGTACGGAATCCTTGCTGATGAGATCGAAGATCCGCCGGTATTCGTCAACCTCGACCTGCTCCTCCAGGTAGAGCGCACCGACGTGGGATTCTAGGTAGACCACGTCGGGATCGTCCGGGTCGTCGAACTCCAGGATCCGGAAAGCACCAGCCATCGCCGCGTGCGCCCCGACCGAGAACGGCAGGACCCGGATGTCGACCGTGTCCTCTCGGGACAGCCGCCGTAGATGCTCGATCTGCCCCTTCATCACCTGTTCGCCGCCGACCGGCCGGGCCAATGTTCCCTCGCCGAGCACCGTCACGAGGCGGACCGGTGGGGTGCGGGCGAAGAGCGTCTTCTGCCGCTGCATGCGGAGATTGATGTGGCGCTCGGCGAGCTCCGTGTCGACCGGCTGCTCGGCGCCGAAGACAGCTCGTGCGTACTCCGGGGTCTGCAACTCGCCGGGAACGACCTCGCCCTCGTACCCGAACAGACGGGATGCGGACGCCTCCAGCCCGACGTACAGCTTGAACCACTCGGGGATCACCGGGCTGGCGTCCCACCACTCCTGCTGTGACGTGCCCAGCGCGAGGTCGGCAAGCGCGTCAGTGATGCCCTGGTCCGCACCGTAGAGCCAGCAGAGCGCGCGCACGTTGGCCCCGGTGACCGGCACCTTTCCCGTCTCGATGCGGTGCAGCGTCGGCTCCGAGATGCCCAGCCGCGCTTCCACCACATCACGTCGGCTCATCCCGCACGCCGTGCGTAGCCGCGTCAAACGCCGCCCCAACGCCCGTCGCACGACGCGTTGGCCTGTGACCGGCACGCCTTACCTCCGCCTTGCCAACCCGTGTGGACGGTGACGCCGACTACCGTACCCGCAACGCCGCGTTGTCAACAGGCAACCCGTCGTTGCGAACCGAACGTATTAGGGGGACCCAGCCGGTGGTCGCGGTGATGCACGCCGGCCCGGGGTTGCGGGATCGTCACCGCCCGGGATGTGGGGGCCACTTGCCGTCCCTGCCACCCGCCGACCGGCGTTGAACCGGAACGCAGGTAACAAGCCGCAGGTTCAAACCGGCCTGGCTGAGGCCGGTGGCCGCCGCTGGGTTGATCGCTGTGGTCAGGCGTGCGCCCGGCGCCGGACCGCCGACACCACGGCGATGGCCACCATGGTGACGCCGGCAGCGAGCGAAGGCCCGGCCGATAGTCTTCAGTGGACGCAACCGGCAACCGGAGCAGGGAGTGATCGATCACATGCGAGCGAGCCGGGTGTTGGCGTCCTTCGTGCTGGCGCTGGGCGCGCTGACCGGCTGCGGCACGGGCGAACCGGAGTCGCCGGCCCCACCCACCACGTCGGCGCCGGATCCGGCGTCCGCCTTCCTGGAACCCGGCCTGCGCTTCTCCGAGGAAGCACAGCAGGCTTACCTGGTTGCGCTCGAGCAGGTCGACGCGAAGCTGGCGCAGGATGACCAGGCCCTGGAACACGGCATGGCCATCTGTGTCGACGACGTCCGGGCAAAGACAGATGCCGAGATCATCAAGAACGCCGCGGCCCGGCTCGACGTCGACGACGCCACCGCGACGCAGATCGTGCAGGCGGCGAGAACCAGCCTCTGCCGGGTCTGATCACCCTCGATACGCAAGGCCACGCGCCGGGCTCTTCCGGCGGATCGGGGCGCGCCGCCACCAGGTCAGGCATCGCCACGCCCACTCCACCGGGCCGTACCGGAACCGCCGCAGCCACCACCGGCTCCACACCGCCTGGACCACGATGATGCCGGCGGTCAGGCCGGCAACGGCCGGCAGGTCGGCCACCTCGTTGATGCCGAGCAGCGGCCCGATGAGCAGGAACAGCACGGTGGCGCTCAGATAATTCGTCAGCGCCATCCGGCCCATCGGCGCCAGCACCGCGGAGAGCGCGGACCCGGCGGGGGTGCGCAGCACCAGAAGCAGGCCGCAGCAGTAGGCCAAACCGGTGACGATGCCGGCCAGCGGGTCGAGCAGGCTGACCCCGCCACCGGGCCCGCCGATCACATTGACGAACGGTAGATCGACGTCACGCACCACGAGCACGATCCAGACGGCCCCCAGGGTGGCGAGGACGGCGAACGCGATCGCCACCCGCCCGGTGCGCCGCTCCAGCCCGGCCGGCACGTCCAGCATGGCCAGCGCATACCCGAGCGCGAGCAGCCCCGGAATCGGACCGTACCCGACCACCAGCTGAGCGCCGGCGAACAGCAGCACGAGCGCGACGACCAACGCCGCTCTCCCGCCGACGTAGCTCAACGGCAAAAGAACGATCAAACCCCCGATTGCGTACGCCGTGAGCGCTTCACCCGGATGGACCAGGAAGTGGATCGCCCCGATGACCAGCAGCACCACCAGCCGCCGGGCCAGCACCAGGCGGGGCCGATCGGTGCGCGACCTCGCCCGGCGCAGGAAGATGCCGAACCCGATGCCGAACAGGATGGAGAAGATCGGGTAGAACCGCTCGTAGAACAGCACCTGCACCGGGAGCGGCAGCTGCGTGGCCGTCCCGGCGGCCGCACCGCGGAACACCACCTGCTGGTAGATGTTGATGATCAGAATGCCGCACAGGGCGAAGCCGCGCAGCGTGTCGAGAGCATGGATGCGCGGGCCCGCGGTGGACAGGTCGTCGAGTCCTGGGTCCACGCCGGCGTTGCGCGTCACTCGGGTCATGCCTCGATCCCAGCGCGCCGGAACCCTGTCGTACCAGCGGGGAACGTCGCGCCCGGACCCTACTTTCGTCGCAGGGCCGTGGTCGGTTCGTCGCGACCGTGCTCGCACGGCGAGCCCTTCACCGTCGCCTCGACTAACCTGCCAGCATGCGCCGCGGTCGAGCACTGACGGTCGCCGTCGACCTGGTGGTGGCCGGTGTCGCGGCGGTCATCGGCGGCGGGCTCGAGCTGGCCGACCCGGACCACGCCACCAAACACCTCACTGCGCCGGCGTGGGTCTACGTTGCCGCGCAGGTGGCCGCCGCGGCGATGCTGCTGGCACGCCGCCGGCGCCCGTACTCCGCGGCTCTGACGATCGCGGCGATCAGCCTGTTCGCTCCGGCGTGGGCCGCCGTGCTCGTGCCGTACTCGGTCACCGCCTACGGCGCCGCGCCGCGATGGCGGCCATGGGCGGTGATCGCGGTGCTGACCGCGGCCTTCCTGACCGGAGCGCAGGCGTGGGCGATCGAGGACCCGTTCACCGCACCCGTGGTCATCCTGTTCTCGGCGCTGCTCGGCCTCTACTTCCGGGCCCGGCGCGGCCTGGTGGCCGAGTTGACCGACCGGGCCGAACGGGCCGAACGGGAACGCCTGCTGCTCGCCGAACAGGCCCGTGCCGACGAGCGCATCCGGCTGGCCGGTGAGATGCACGACGTCGTCACCCATCGCATCAACCTGATGGTGCTCCAGGCCGGTGCCCTGCGGGTCAGCACCACCGACCCGGACACCAGGGTCGCGGCCGAGGAGTTGAGGGCCGCCGGATGCCAGGCCCTGGCCGAACTGCGTGACCTGGTCGGCGTGCTACGCACCGGGGACCGGCCGCCGGCCCGCGCCACCGATGCGCTCGACGAGCCGTTGCTGTCGGCGCTGATCGACGACTCGCGTACGGCCGGCCTCACGGTCCGGCTCAGCGAACACGGTGACCGGAGCGTCGCGGCCCCGGCGGTACGCCGCACCCTGTTCCGCGTCGTCCAGGAGTCGCTGACGAACGTACACAAGCATGCGCCTGGGGCAGACGCGGCCGTGACCGTTCGTTATGAAGCCCGGGGCATCGACGCCCGCATCGTCAACACGTGTCCTCGCCGGAGCCCCGACGCCGACCTCACCGCGGCCGGTGGTGGCAACGGCCTGCACGGGCTGCGGCACCGGGTGCAGATCGTGGGCGGAACGCTGACCGCGCGGGCCACCCCGGACGGCGGCTTCACCGTCCACGCCACCCTGCCCGCCTACGTGCCGACGGCGGCCTCCCGATGATCCGTGTCCTGGTCGTCGATGACGAACGCATGGTCTGCGCCCACCTGCGAACCATCCTGTCCGCGGCACCCGGCCTCGAGGTGGCGGGTGAGGCCTACGACGGCGCCGAAGCGTTGGAGGCCACCGTGCGCCTGCGCCCCGACGTGGTGCTGATGGACCTGCGGATGCCCGGCGTGGACGGCCTGACCGCGATCGAAAGCATCGTCACCCTGCCGCGACCACCGAAAGTCGTCGCCCTCACCACGTTCGACCTCGACGAATACGTGCTGCGCGCGCTGACGGCGGGCGCCGTCGGATTCCTGCTGAAATCGACATCCCCGGAGGACCTGGTCGACCTGGTACGGGTGGCCGCGGCCGGGCACACCGTGCTGTCCCCGGTGGCGGCGCAGCGCCTGCTCGGCGCCACCACCGGCGGCCCCGCGGCCCGCGACCTGACCGCCGCGCTGACCGAGCGGGAGGCACAGGTGCTGACGGGTCTCGGCGCGGGCCGCTCGAACCAGCAGATCGCCCGGCAGCTGCACCTGTCCGAGGCAACCGTGAAGGGTTACGTCTCGCGGCTGCTGGTCAAACTGGGCTGCGACAACCGTACCGAGGCCGCGTTGCTCGCCCACCGGGCCGGGCTGCTTCCCCGTGAGCTGCCCCGGGACACGTGACGATCCGACCGCCGAAGGAAGGGTTCACCGGCCGCAGCGGACCATGCGCGACCCACAGCCGGGGACTTCAGTCTTGGATGTAGCCGCGCCGGGTCGTCGACCGGTGCTGGTCGGGCCATACCGCACCCGGGCGCCCGCGTTCTGCCATCTGGCGGCGCAGCGCCCGGACCGCGTCCGCACCTGACGCTTCATCAATCAAAGCTCGGGTGTCCGAACGGTTCGGGTCACGCCTGTTCCACTGCTCCAGCAGGTCCCTCAGGCTCATAGCTCCACGATAGCGGCAAGCTCACGCCATGCGCGCGAGCGAGTGAGCAGTTGGTTGCTTCTGTGGCTGGCCTTCCGCTACCCCGTGCACGTCGGCTGGTACGCCACCTCCGGGATGTAGGCGGCCCACTCGTCGGCCGTGAAACCGCCACCCGCTGCCCCGCAGGCGACCGCTGCCGGCTCGTCCCGCAGCGCGATCAGCGACGAGTAGTCCCACAGCACTGCGCGCCGGCCCCCGGCCTCCGCGCCGCCGGCCGTCAGGGTCCGCCCGTCCGGATGCGGCAGCAACGACTTCGATCCCAGCGAGGCGCGCCGCATCGACGCCATCCGGATCGGCCCGGACAGCTCTCCCACGTCCCAGAACGCCACCGAGCCGTCCTTGGCTCCGGTGGTGAGCGTCCGCCCGTCCGGCCCGAACGCCACCGACCACACCGCGGCCTTGGTGCCGGTCAGGATCGCCTGCCGGCGAGCCCGGCCGGTGATGTTCCAGACCGCCGACGTCCGGTCCGCGCTGCCGGTCGCCAGCGTGCGCCCGTCCGGGCTGAACGCGGCGGCGAGTACGGCGTCGGAGTGTCCCTTGAGCGTCGCGAGTCGCACCGGCTTCGTCCGGTCGGTCACGTCCCAGAGGACGACCGACCGTCCTTCGCCCACCGCGACGGTGTGCCCGTCCGGGCTGAAGGTGATGGCCTCGACCCAGTCCTCGCCGTCCAGGAGGCCTACCGGGGAAGGCCGGTGCGGTTCGGTGATGTCCCAGAGCATGATGGTGTACGCCCCGATGTCGAGAGCGAGCGTGCGCCCGTCCGGGCTGAACGTCATCCGCCCGTCCGGTTCGCCGCCGGGCACCCCACCGATTGATTTCGGCGCGCTGGGGTCGCTGACGTCGGTGAGTGTCACCCGCGCGCCGTCCGTCAGCCCGCCCGCGGCGATCACGTCGCCGGCCGGGCTTACGGCCGCCATGCCGATGTCACCGTCACGGACGCGCACGGTGGCGCGCTCGACCGGGCGGGCCCGGTCCGAGACGTCCCACACTGTCGCCGTCCCGTCGGCGTGCACGGTGGTCAGCCGCCGCCCGTCCGGGGTGAGCGCCGCCGTCACCGTCCGCCCGAAGGTGCCGTCCGCCTGGCCGACGGCCGTCGGCTCACCGTGTGCCGCGGCGTTCCACAGGCTCAGCGTGCGGAGGCTGCCGACCACGGCCAGCGTTCGGCCGTCCGGGCTGAACGACATCGATCGCGGGGAATCACCGTGGTCGTTGAGTTCGAGCATGGGTACCGGCGTGTCGGTCAGGTCCCAGAGCCGTGCCGTCCCGTTGTCGTCGCTGCTGGCCATCGTCCGGCCGTCCGGGCTGAACGCCACGGCATGGGACCGGACCGGCGCGGTGTCGCCCCGCTGCGGCTTCGCCGGGTCGTCCAGGTGCCAGAACGCCAGATTCCCCTCCTCGTCGTTGGTGGCCAGCAGGGGCCGGAGTGGGTGGACGGCGACCCGCGCCCACCTGCCGGGCAGCGTGCCCACCTCCGCGGGACGGGTGCGGTCGGTGATGTCCCAGACGGTTCCGGGCGCGCCGGCGGTCACCACGCTGCGGCCGTCCGGGCTGAACCCCAGCGGCGCCGGATATCCCTTGGTCTGCCGGGTGAGCAGGGCGGGATTGGCGGGGTCGGCCACATTCCACAGCGACCACACGCCGTCGAAGTCGACGACGCCGAGCATCTGGCCGTCCGGGCTGAAACTGGTCCACTTGCCCATCTGCTCGGGCACGATGCCGACCAGGACCGGATGTGCCGGATCGGACACGTCGAAGAGATGCGGCGCGAGCTCATAGCCGCCGGAGATCGCGAGCATCCGGCCGTCCCGGCTGAAGGCGGGCTGGGCGGTGAAGAGGAAGCCGTCGAGCGGAGCGAGCCGGACCGGGTTCGCCCGGTCGGACACGCTCCACAACGCGGCCGTGAAATCGGACTCGACGACGGCGATGACGTCGCCGGGCCCGTGCTCGGCGTACCAGGTGTCGTTCATCGTCCCGGCCCGGCGGGTGGAGGCGACGATTCCCGCCAACTCCGTGCGGGCCTCGGTGCCCGGCTGGATCCGCTGTGCGGCGATTCCCAGCCGCAGCGCCGTCACCGGGTCGTTGTCGATCGTCGCTTTCGCCTGGTTGATCAGGCGCCGCCCGGTGGTGACCTTCTTCTGCTCCTCGGCGTTGGCCTCCTGCCGGCGGGCCTCCTCGGCGGCCTCTTCTGCCTTCCGCTCGTTCTGCTCGGCGATGGCCTTCTGCCTGCGGGCTTCCGCCGCGGCCTCGTCGGCCCTGCGCTCGTTCTGCTCGGCGAGCGCCTTCTGCCGGCGGGCCTCCGCCGCGGCCTCGTCGGCCATCCGCTGCTGTTGCTGGGCGTTGCGCCGCTGCCGTTCGGTCTCCGCGGCGGCCTCCTCGGCGAGACGCTGCTGCTGCTCCGCGATGATCCGCTGGCCGGTCGCCTCCCGCGACGACTGCTGCGCCAGCTCGTGTTGTTCCCGGGCCACCGCCTTCTGCTCGCGCGCCAGCGCCTGGGCGCGTTTCGCCAGCTCCTGCTGGCGGCGTGCGGTCTTCTCCTGCCGTTGCGCCTCGGCCGCCGCCTGCTGCGCCGCGGCTTGCTGTTCCCGGGCGCGCTTCTCCTGCTGCTGGCGTTCGGTGGTGGCGGCGTGTGCCCGGGCCTCCTGCGTTTGTGCGTTCTCCTGCTGGCGGCGGGCCTGTTCGGCGTACCGCTCGGCCTCGCCACGCTGGTGTGAGGCGTCCTGCTGCTGGCGCTGAGCCTCCACCGCCGCGGCCGTGGCCCGGTCGGCGTTGTGGTCCGCGAGCACGGCGGTCCCGGACGCCACCACGGTCAGCAGGGCTACGGCCGCCACCGCCAACCGGCGCAGCCGGCGGCCCTGCCGGTGGTGCCGGAGATCCTCGCTCTCCAGCTCGTCCTTGCTGACCCCGTGCATGGGTGCGGCCAGCTCCGCGATCGCGTCCCGGAAGCGGGCGTCGCGCAGGTTCAGCTTCCGGTCGTCGTGCGCCCAGCGCAGGTCGAGGAAGAGCGGCTCCTCGGCGAACACGCCACGCAGCGCGTCCGGCACGGCCGTCGAATCCGCGGACAGGTCGCCGAGCTCCGGGTCCCACCGCCACTCCCCGTCGGTCACCACCGGCAGGATCCGGCCGGCCGATTTCGTCGCGATCCAGTACTCGATCTCCCGATTCACCCACGGCGACCGGGCCGCCGCCGGCGAGGCGAGCAGCACGAACCACTCCGAGCCATCCAGCGCCTTCTGGATCGACGACCACAGCCCGGGCGTCACCGACAGGCCGGTCTGGTCGCGGAAGATCCACAACGCCCGGCGGCGATGCCAGGGCTTCGCAAGCCGGTGCAGTCCACGCTGGACCGCCGGGGCCAGCTTTCCGTCCGCGGCGTGGCTGTACGAGATGAAGCCGTTGAAGCTCATGCCCGGTCCCTGTCGTCAGTCGTCAACGCCGACCGATTGTGCACGCCGGGGGTCCATCGGCGGAATCAGGTACGCGGTCCCGCCGCCGGATCGCCTCGGCGGTCTCGTGTTCCGGTCTCGTGTTCCGGTCTCAGGCGAGCGGAAGTGACGCACCACGTACTGCCGGCCCTGAACCGTCGGGGCGCGCGGAACAGGTTCCGTGCCAGGCAGACCTGTTCCGGGTTTCCGCCCTGTCAATATGGGCGGCATGCGCCACTACACCGCAGACCTGCTCTCCCCGGCCGGTGCCCACGGCACCCTCGCCGCCTACGGGCACTACGGCCGGCCGATGCTGGTGTTTCCCAGCGAGGGCGGGTATGCGGGCGAGTTCGCCGACCGGGGCATGGTGGCGGCGGTCGGCGACCTGATCGAGGCGGGCCGGGTGAAGCTGTACTGCGCCGACTCGTTCGACGGTGGCACCTGGTCAAACGCCGGCCTGCCGATCGAGGAACGTGCGCTGCGGCACGGGGCGTACGAGTCGTGGATCCTCGACGCGGTGGTTCCGCACATCCGGGCGGACTGCGGCGGCGAGGCTGAGATCATGACGGCCGGCTGCTCGCTGGGCGCGTTCCACGCGCTCAACTTCGCCTTCAAGCGGGCCGACCTGTTCCCGGTGGCACTCTGTTTCTCCGGCAACTACGACCCGGCGACCTGGCCCGGGTGGGGCGAGCCGGGCGAGGCCACCTACTTCAACAACCCCGCCGCGTACGTCGCGAACCTGCACGGCGACCACCTCGACTGGCTGCGCTCGCGGCTGTCGATCCTGCTCGTCTGCGGCCAGGGTCAGTGGGAGGACACCACCGGGTCGCTGGAGTCGACGCGGCGGATGTCCGAACTGCTGGCGGCGAAGGGCGTACGCCATGAATGTGATCTTTGGGGTTTCGACGTCCCGCACGACTGGTCGTCCTGGCGCGCCCAGCTCGCCCACCATCTGCCTCGATTCTGCTGATCGCGGAGGTCACTTGTTCCGCCTCGGCGGAATGCGCTCGATCCCAGAATTTTTGGCGGAAGTGTTATACGAGACGCCCCTCAACAGTCGCACGATAGATGCCCCCGAAAAACCTATCGAAAGTTTCGGAAATTGCGCCGCTGGTGGGTTCCCGTGTTACCGCACAGAGAACCCAGGTGAATAGATTGCACTGCCCATGAGAGCGGTATCAGCAGGTAGATGAGGGGTTGCGGACCGGAATGGCGGTCACGGCCTTCGCTGATAGTTCCGAAGGAGTACCGGAAGATATTGTTTCCGGCGCGTTGCCATGCCAGCATGACTTTGGCATTGAAGTCCATCGCTTTTAGCCCGGCTCATGCGCTCCCCCGACAGAGCCGCGAAGGGAAGCTCTTGTGGCAACCAGATCCTTTTCGGTACGAGTTCGAACTCTGCTCGCCGGCGCCGTCGCCGCGGTCGGTGCGCTCACGGTCCTGACGGTGATGCCGGATGCGAACGCCGCGGAGAACACGCTGGGGGCCGCGGCCGCGCAGTCCGGCCGGTATTTCGGTACGGCGATCGCCGCCGGCCGGCTCAGCAACTCGGCGTACACCACGATCGCCGCGCGGGAGTTCAACATGATCACCGCCGAGAACGAGATGAAGCCGGACGCTCTGCAGCCCAACCGGGGCCAGTTCAACTTCAGCTCCGGCGACCAGATCTACAACTGGGCGACCCAGCGCGGCTTGAAGGTCCGCGGGCACACGCTCGCCTGGCACGCCCAGCAGCCGGGCTGGATGCAGAGCCTCGGCGGCAGCAGCCTGCGCCAGGCGATGATCGATCACATCAACGGCGTCATGGCGCACTACAAGGGCAAGCTCGCCGCCTGGGACGTCGTCAACGAGGCGTTCAACGAGGACGGCAGCCGGCGCGGCTCCAACCTGCAGGGCACCGGCAACGACTGGATCGAGGTGGCGTTCCGGACCGCCCGCAACGCCGACCCCGCGGTCAAGCTCTGCTACAACGACTACAACATCGAGAACTGGTCGTACGGGAAGACGCAGGGCGTCTACAACATGATCCGGGACTTCAAGTCCCGGGGTGTGCCGATCGACTGCGTAGGCCTGCAGACCCACTTCACCGGCGGCAGTTCGCTGCCCGGAAACTTCCAGACCACGCTGCAGAACTTCGCCGCACTCGGCGTGGACGTGGCCCTGACCGAGGTCGACGTCACCAACTCGTCCACCTCGCAGTACGCCGGACTGACCCAGGCCTGCCTCAACGTGCCGCGGTGCATCGGCATCACGGTGTGGGGCGTGCGGGACAGCGACTCGTGGCGCTCCAGCGAGAACCCGCTGCTGTTCGACGGCAACGGCAACAAGAAGGCCGCGTACACCTCGGTGCTCAACGCCCTCAACTCGGCCGGCCCGAACCCGTCGTCACCGGCACCGAGCGGCAGCAGCGGATCCCCGTCACCCTCGGCCCCGCCGGCCGGGTCGGGACGGATCGTCGGCGTCCAGTCCGGCCGGTGCCTCGACGTGCCGGGCTCAACCCAGAACAACGGCACCCGGGTCCAGCTCTACGACTGCAACAGCCAGAGCAATCAGGCGTGGACGCTCACGTCGAGCCGGCAGCTGACCGTGTACGGCACCAGGTGCCTGGATGCCGCCGGTTCCGGCAACGGCTCGGCCGTGCAGATCTACAGCTGCAACGGGCAGGCCAACCAGCAGTGGAACGTCAACGCGAACGGGACCATCACCGGTGCGCAGTCCGGGCGCTGCCTGGACGTGTGGGGCACGGGCAACGGTCAGCAGGTGCAGATCTACGACTGCAACGGGCAGGCCAACCAGCGATTCAGCCTGAGCTGAGCCGATCGTGGCGAAGCGGTGCGGCGGCGTCTTCCGCCTCCGCGCCGCTTCGCCGGTGAGCGCCTGGGCCAGCCGATGTAGTCCTCCGTGGAGGAGTCACTCGAGCGGCGATCGGCCGCCGGCGCCGTCACCCGGTGATCAGCCGGCGGAGCCGGTCGTGCCCGCCATGGAAGGGTGGAAGCAAGCGGTGATGGAGAAGACGGGGTCCCAGCCGACTCCCGTCGCCTGCTGGGCGTAGGCGCCCGGCATCCACCACAGTTCACCGCTGTTGAACTCCAGGAGGGGCTGGGTGCCGCGTGTCTGGTTGTTGATCCACGAGCCCTGGCCGGTCCACGGGATGTATCGCTCCACCCAGCACTCCTCCTGGTGGATCCAGTCACCGGTGAAGCGCGGCCCGCTGTACGCGCAGAAGTAGTAGTACGGGCACCCCGGCGCCCGCTGCGCCGACCCGGGCACGGTCAGGTGGAGTTTCGCGCCCTTGAGTTGAATCACGTCGGGCGTCACCTGGGTGGCCGGTTCGCCGAGCTGCGCCAGGTACCGGTCGGCCTTCACCTGCAACGCGTCGGCCTGCGCCGCGGTGAGCCCGGCCGCCCGCGAGCGAGCGGTGAGGTCGGGACGACTGGGCACGCCGGTCCGCGCGCCGGCGTCCGGATCGAACTTGCGCGGCGACCGGACCGGGTCGTCCGCGGCCGCGTACGCCGGCGGGTGAGCCGACGTTGCGGCGGCCGCGCCCAGGGCCGGTTGCGCCGCCGGCAGCGTCACGGCGAGCACGACCGCCACCGCGCCGATGATCTTGCTTCTCGTCATCAGATTCCCCGTTTCCCGATAGCGACAGGATCGCCTCTCAGCGCACACGGCGGCGGCGTTGTTCAGTAGCCCCCGTGAGTGGTGAACAACCGCATTTCACCGAACGGGAAGGACGAACGCGTCGCGTTCGGAGGCGGTGAGGGCCCTGGTGCTGAGAGCGCCCGCCCGTTGCCGGACCTCGCTGATCGGTCCGCAGACCCCGCAATCCCAGATCCGTACGGTGCCGTCGCCGTGCGCGGTGACGAGCCGGCCGTCGGCCAGGAACCCGGCCTGTTCGGTCGAGGCGCCGAGGCCGCGCACGGTGACCAGCTCCCGGCCGGTGCCGGCCTGCCAGATGCGTACGCCGTCGCCGTCCTGGCCACTGCTGGCGAGGAGCCGGCCGTCCGCACTCCAGCCGACGCTCCAGACGACGTCGCGGTGACCGTTCAGGGAGATCGGCGGTCCCTGGCCGTCGCTGGGCCGGATCCGTACGGCGCCGTCCTGACCGCTGACGGCCAGGCGCTTGCCGTCCGGGCTGAACGCGACGGCCCAGACCTGACGGCCGGAGGGCTGATCCGGAATCACCGTGGGCGTCCCCGTACCGTCGGCGCGCCAGACGCGGACCGTGCCGTCGGCGCCCGCGCTGGCCACGCGCTGCCCGTCCGGGCCGAAGGCGACGGTACGGACACCGTCCTCGTGCCCTCGCAGCACCAGCGGTGCGCCGCCGGTCAGCGACCAGACGCGTACGGTGCCATCCTTGGCCCCGCTGGCCACGCGCTGCCCGTCGGGGCTGAAGGCGACGCCGAACACGGGTTTCGTGTGCCCGCGCAGGACCGCCTTCGCAGCGCCCGTCCGCGCGTCCCAGACACGTACGGTTTGATCCCGCCCACCGCTGGCCACCCACCGGCCGTCCGCGCTGACCGCGACCGCGAGCACCTCGCCCTGGTTGCCCCGCAGCGCCACCGGGGCGGCGCGCCACGGGTGCCGCCAGAGGCGCACCGCGGCGTCGACTCCGCCACTGGCCAGCAGCCGGCCGTCGGCGCTCGCGGCGACGGTCCACACCTCGCCGCGATGGCCGCGCAGCACCAGCGGGCTCCCGGCGACGCCGGGATCCCAGAACCGGACCGTGCCGTCGGTGCTCGCGCTGGCCAGCCGCTGCCCATCGGGGCTGAACGCGACGCTCCAGACCGCTCCGTCGTGCCCGCGCAGCACCACCGGGTCCAGCTCGCCGGTGGTGCTCCACACCCGGATGGTGTTGCTGCCGCTGTGGCTGCTGGCCACTCGGCGGCCGTCGGGGCTGAACGCCACGGACTCGACGTAGGAGTCGTTGCCTCGCAGGATCACCGGCGCCGGCGGGCCCGAGGTGGGCCAGATGCGCACCGTACCGTCGGAGCCGGCGCTGGCCAGGTGGCGCCCGTCCGGGCTGAACGCCACGTCCTTGACCGTCCATTCGTGGCCGGAGAGCAGCGTCGGCGTACCCCTGCCGGTGGCGTCCCAGATGCGGATCGGGCCCATGCCACCGACCGCGAGGCGCCGCCCGTCCGGGCTGAAGGCCACGCACAGCGGCGGGCCCTCGACCGGCAGGACCACCGGCGGCCGGCGCCCCGCGGCGTCCCAGATCCGGACGGTGCCGTCGTCGGCGGCGCTCGCCACCCGCTGCCCGTCGGGGCTGAACGCCACGGAGCTGACCTTGGCGCGGTGCCCTCGCAGCACCACCGGCTTGCCGCCGCCCACGTCCCACACGGTGACCCCGTTACTGAAGTCGGCGACGGCGAGACGGCGGCCGTCCGGGCTGAACACCGGGCTCTGCGTGGCCGTGGCGGCCACTTGCAGAATCCGCGGGCCGGGCGACACGGTGTCGGGACCGGTTCGCTGCCACAGCCGGACGGTGCCGTCGTCGCCGGTGGTGGCCAGCAGGCGGCCGTCCGGGCTGTACGCCACGCCGAGCGCCTGGCCGTGGCCGGCGTGCAGCGTCGCGCGTACCCGGGAGTCGGCGACGCTCTGGCGCAGAACCGCCTGCGCCTGCTCGGTGGGCCGGGTGTCGTACGCCTGGACGGCGAGCAGCAGGGCGACCTCCTGATCGACCTGCAACTGGGCACGGGCGTTGGCCACCAGCTGGCTGGAGCGCGCAAGGTCACGCTGTTCGTTCGCCCGGTACGCCTGGACGCCCGCGACGACGGCCAGCACGCTCATCACCACCACGCCTGCCGTCAACCCGGTCAGCGCGAGCCGGACGCGGCGGCGCCGGGCGTTCGCCTCCTGGGCCTGCCGCTCGCGGCTGGCTGTCAGAAACGCGCGTTCCAGGGAGTTGAGGTCCCGCATGCTGCGCCCGTCCCATGCGGCCAGCGGCGCGCCGCGGTAGAGCGCGCCGCTGTCGTGGTCGTGCGAGCGCCACGTGAGGCTCGCCTCGGTGAGCCGGCGGTGCCGTCGCAACTCGTCCCGGCCGGCGTGCAGCCAGTCGTCCAGCCGGGGCCACGCCCTGATCAGCGCCTCGTGGGCGATCTCGGCAGTGTCCGCGCCCAGAACCAGCAGACGGGCGTCGGCCAGCTCAGCGAGTACCGCGGTCGCCTCGGGCTGGTCCAGCTCGTCGCGCCGCACCCGTCGGCGGGTGTCGGGCACCCCCTCCCCCAGTGCCACCAGCCGGGTCAGCACCTGCCGGACCGCGTCCCGGCCGGACGGATCCAGGCCCTGGTACACCGATTCCGCGGTCTGGGCGATCGCCCCGCTCATGCCGCCGGCGGCCTCGTATCCGGCGACGGTGAGGATGTCGCCGCGGCGATGCCGCCACGTCTCCAGCAGCGCGTGCGAGAGCAGTGGCAAGACGCCCGGCTGTCCCTCGGCCTCCGCCACGATCTTGGTCACCAGCGCCCGCTCGACCGTCAGACCGGCGTACCGGGCCGGCTCGGAGACCACTTCGCTCAGCTCGTCCGGGGCGAGCGGGCCCACCGGGACGTTGGCGCCGGCGAGCAGCCGGGCCAGCGGCGCCGACTCCGCGCAGCGCGCGTAGAAGTCGGCGCGGACCCCGATCACGATCCGGATCCGCGGCTCGGCGTCCTCCGCCGCCTCCACCTCCGCCTCCGCCGCCTCCGCCAGCCTGGAGATGAAGGCGGCCCGTTCGGCCGGGTCGTGGCAGAGCGTGAACAACTCCTCGAACTGGTCCACGACCAGCAGCACCGCGGCGCCGGCCGGAGCCCGCTCCAGCGCCTCCCGCAACGCCGTGCACGGCTCGGCGCCCGGCGTGAGCAACGAGGCGTGGCCGCAGCCCCGCCACGCCGGGATCAGGCCGGCCCTCAGCAGCGAGGACTTGCCGCTGCCGGACGCGCCGAACACCGCGACGAAACGGTGCTCACCGAGCATCCGCACCAGCCGCTCCAGGATCCGCCGCCGGCCGAAGAAACGGTCCGCGTCGTCCACGCCGAAGCCGATCAGGCCCACGTAGGGCGCCCTCGCGTCCCCTGCCGGAAGCTGACGGCGTGCGCCGTTGCCCTGCGACGCCACCCACTCGGCCGACGCCTGCCGCCACCGCCGTTCCCAGACCGACGGGTCACCACCGCACGCCCGGACGAACGCCAGCGTCACCGGCAGGCTCGGCAGGCTCCGGCCGCCGGCGGCGTTGGCCAGCGCCGCGACCGAAAAGCCCGCCTCGGCGGCGAGCTCCCGATACCCCGGGTTGCCCACCCGCCTGCGCAGGTCACGAAGCTCCGCGGCCAGCATCTGCACCGGGCCGGCAGTGGGGTCCAGCGGACGTTCCGGACGCGGCATCAGACCCGCCCCCATTCACATGAGTCAATGCTCCTGAAATCAGCATCGCGTGCGGCACGTCGAGAGCGCCGATGCAGTCGGATTGCCGCCAGCACGGTTGTTTAGTGCGCCTGCCCGCTACTGAACAACCGCACGGCTTGCTGCGATGAGGGCGCCTCAACCCTGGGGCACGACAGAGAAATCGATCACGGGGGAACAATGTCTGTTCGATGGCGCGTGCACATATTCACCCGGCTCGGCTCGGGGCGAGCCGGGAAGAACAGGAAGGTGATGGCGTCCGCCGGTGCCGCCGTCCTGCTTCTGACAATGGCTGATCAGGTCGTGCCGGCGCCCGGTACGGCAGCGGCGAAGCCCGCCTGCGTGGCGGGGCGGCAGGACCCACTGGCCGCCGGGATGGCAGCGAGGGCGTGCGGCGGCCGGGTGGAGGTGCTCTCCCAGCGGACCGAGACCACCCAGGTGTGGGCACGTCCGGAGGGCGGCTTCAGCACCGAGATCTACGCCGGCCCGGTTCGCTTCAACGAGGGCGGCACCTGGCAGGCGGTGGACCTGACCCTGCGGCCGGCCGGCGGCGCGATCGAGCCGGTCGGGCATCCCCGCGGCCTGCGCTTCTCCGGCGCCACGACCGGCTCGGGCGAACACGTGCTCGCCCGGGTGGAAACCGGCAAGGATGCGATCAGCATGCTGTGGACCGGCCCGCTGCCCGCCCCGGTGCTCGCCGCCGAAACGGCGACCTACCCGGAGGTCCGGCCCGGCGTCGACCTGCTGCTGACGGCGACCCGGCTCGGCTTCGAGCAGTCGCTCGTGGTCAAGAACGCGGCGGCGGCCGCCCTGGTGGCGACCATGACCGTGCCGCTGCGCTCCGATGACCTGCGGTTCGTCGCCGAAGGCCGGGGCTCGTTCGCGATCCGTGACGCCTCCGGAGCCACCGTAGGCCGGGTGCCGGCGCCGATGATGTGGGACTCCTCGGTCGGCGCGGCCGGCGAACGGACCAGGGAGAAGGCTCTCACCGTCCAGGCCGGGCCGCGCGGATCGGCGAAGTCCGCGGCGGCATCGGCCAAGGGCACGGACGCGGCAGGCGGCACCGGCGCGGTCGACCTGCGGCTCGCCGCCGACCAGGCCTGGCTGCAAGACCCGAAGACCAAGTACCCGGTCACGCTGGACCCGCAGGTTCAGCTGGGCGCGGCCTCCGACACCATCGTGCGCAACGACGAGCTGTCCACCAGCGGCAAGGCCGACCACTCCGGTGCCGACTACCTCGCGTACGGCAAGGCGACCAGCTACCTCGCGCGGTCCTTCATGCAGTGGCCCGCGGCGCAGTTCGCGGGGATGCGGATCACCGGCGCCACGCTGAACCTGTGGAACTGGTACTCGGGCAGCTGCGCGCAGACCGGCTGGCTGGTCTGGAGCACTACGCCCTATACCAACCCCATCTGGTGGGACACCGCGCCGAAGCTGCTGAGCAACGACGGCTACTCGACCCAGACCGCCGGCTTCAGCTCGGCCTGTAACGACGCGTGGGTGAGCGCCGGCGTGGTACCGCTCTTCCAGCGGGCGGCCAACACCAGCGCGCCGACCGTTCACATGGGGCTGACGTCATACAACGAGACCAACCCGAGCCTCAGCTGGAAGCAGGTCCGGTCGCTGCAGGCCCCGAACACGTCGCAGGTCCCCTTCGTACGGATCGATTACGAGAACCCGCGCTACGAGTACGGCGTGAACTATCCGTACGGCCTGGGTGCCGTCGACTACGCCTACTCATCGCCCGACGGCCTGTGGAAGAACCTCGACGGTATGCGGTACGGGCCCAACTACTACAACCAGTTCCTCATCCCGGAGGAGGTGGTGAAGTACGAGCCGGTGCCGCACGAGTTCAACCGGGAGTCGCTCCAAGATCTGGCGGGAAGGCCCGAGTCCCGCTACACGGCCCTGGACAAGAACTATCACCTGCTGTACGACTTCGACCGGGACAAGGTTCTCGACCTGGCTCCCACCGGGTTCGCCTTCCACGAGCACGAAGGCAGGGGTGTGAACGGGGAGAAGCCCGTCCCGGACCAGCGGCCGTTCCACCAGTTCTGGTTCGACGACAACTGGCTGTCCCAATACATGGCCAAGGCCTACGGCCGGACCCCGCCCACCGGCCTGAGCGACCACGGCTACCCCGGCCACGTCCGCTGGCGGATCATCTCCGGCGACACCAACTGGAAGCCCCACGACCAGGAGCCCACCACCGGGAACAACACCGTGGACCGGCTCGCGCTCGACGGCCTCTACTACCTGGCCGCGGGCCCGCAGTCGACCGCCCTGACCAAATGGGACGCGATCCGGGCCAAGACCGGATTCACCTTCAACACCACCACCCGGCTGTACGACTATCCGAAGCTGGAGCACTTCATCAAGGACGTGGATCTGGCCGAGAACTACCACATCGGGCTGGCCAAGCTGCTCATCGACCAGATCCTCGTCCATCACACCGGGCTGACCTCCGTTCAGCGTGGTGACCTGGTGCTGCACTCGGTCTCCCTCCGGGCGCTGATCATCAAAAATCAGCAGCGCAAGACCGGCACCGGGCAACTTCTCGGGTGGACGTCGAGCGCGGACCTGAACGCCGAACCCCACTCGCTGATGAACACCGAGTCGCTCGCGGTGAACGCGCTGGCTCTCGGCGCCGGGGCCAAGCAGGTCTACAGCCCGGGCCAGGCGCCCCTGCAGACCCCGGCCGCGGGCAACTACAACCGGACGAGCACGGGCCTGCTCCAGGCCGTCCCGGGCACCAGCACCCCGGGCCACATCACATTCGGGCCGAACCAGACCTTCGCTCCCGGGTCCTACAACGCGGAGTTCGTGATGCGGTCGAACAACCCGGCCGCCGGCACCGAGGTGGCCAACATCGAGGTGTACGACGCCCGGACCGGCACCTCGGTCACCCAACCGCAGATCCTGACCGCCGGCAGCTTCGCCGTCGACGGCACCTACGACCGGTTCATCCGGTTCACCGTCCCGTTCACGGTCAGCTCGGCCGGCAACAGCCTGGAGTTCCGGGTCTGGTGGTACGGCGGCAGCCCGCTCGACATCGCCGAGATCCGGGTCCGATGATCGCGACGACCTGACAGCCGGCCCTGGTCCGCCCGGACCGGGGCCGGCGAGGTGGCGCGTCTTGATCAGCGCGCTGACGTTGTCCCACGGGAGTTCGTCACCAACGGGTGAACGGCCCGGACTGTCGCCACGCTCAGCCGGAGGCTGCGTGCCGGCGAGGTGTGTGCCGGGTCGCTGACCGGGGTCCAGCGCAAGTCGTCACCGATCGGACAGCACCTCACTCGTCTGTGCGAGAACGCAGTAGTATGCCCACCTTCGGAGGTGGCGTAGTGCAGCGACTACTGCTGGTGATCTTGGTGGTTTCGGCGCTGACTGCTGCTGCCATCGGGCTGGTCACGAACTACGCCTCGGAGAAGGTTCCGCTGTTCTTCTCCGCGGACCCGTGGCGAGTCTGGTTCGTCCTCGGTCTGCTCGTGCAGACCTCGATCATTCTGGTGCTGGTCGGCACGCGAGTCAGCACTGCTCCACCGGTGGGCGACACCGGCCGCCGCCCGGCTTCCCGGGCGGCCGGGCGCCGTAGATTGTTCGCGCGGGATCTCCAGCGAGCCTTGCTGAAGGCCGGGGCGGGGTGGAACGACGACCACTTCACGGAACTCGAGGCGGAGATCGAGGTAGGTATCAAGGCGCGAACCCGGATGGCCCGGCTGCGCCGGCCTCAGTCGGTGCGCCGTGTGCCGTCGCTTACCGACGCGCTCCGCACGAGCGACGAACGCCTTACCGTCTTGGAGGGTGAACCCGGCTCGGGCAAGAGCGTCGCGTTGCGGCACCTTGCTCTCCGGATGGCTGAGCACGCCGGGCAGCGCCCCAGCGAGGACACCGAACTGCCGATCTACGTCAACCTGAAGAATTTCGTCGTTCCCCCGAACGCTCCGGTCTCCTCGGCGCATGTGGAGCAATTCGTCCTGGACAGTCTGAGCCCGCGCCCCAGCAGAGACGTCGACAGGTACCTGCTCGAGAACTTCGAAACCGACCGCGAGCGCGGCCGGCTGTTGTTCCTGTTCGACTCGTTCGACGAGATCCCGGCGATTCTTGCCGAAGCCGAGGCCGGCCCGGTCATCGACGAATACGTCGAGGCAATCGCACGTTTCGTCGGCTTCGGGCACAGCCGCGCCATCGTGGCCAGTCGCGAATTCCGTGGTCCGAGCCGGACGGGGCTGCCCCGGTTCCGGGTGATGCCACTGAGCAGGGAAAGACGCGAGCAGTTCGTCCAGCGTGCTGACCTCGGCACCCCCGAGGAGCAGACTCTGCTCGACGGCATGGACAGCATGGAACTCCACCTTCAGCAGCTCACCGACAACCCCCTCTTCCTGAGCCTGCTCTGCGAATACGTACGCAGTCGTCGAACGATGCCGCGAAACTCACACGAGGTGGTCGAAGACTACGTGCTCCGGCGGCTCACCCTCGACCAGAATCGCATCGCGACCCGGTTCAACGTCGACGTGACCGCGACCAGGGAGTTCGCGGAAGAGATGGCATTCGCCATGCTCGTGGAGCCGGATCTCGGCCTGTCCGCCGACCGCGACCGGATCGAAGAACGGCTCGAACACCCGGAACGAACGGCGAACGCGTCCATCGACGCGCTGATCTACTGCGGACTGCTCCGTACGGAAAACGACGTGCTCGTCACCTTCTCCCACCGGCGCGTCCAGGAGTACTTCGCAACATGCTCGGTGATCCGCGGCCGGGGCAACGTGACACGCACGGAACTCCTCACCGATGGCCGCTGGAGGGAGACCGCGGTGGTGATGCTGCAAACGCAGTCCGGCACGCAATCCGCCGAGATGCTGAATGCGATCGCCGAGCGGCTCCGGTCCTCGTCATCAGCGCCGTTGTGGCCGGCCGGTTCGCTCTACCTCCTGGACCTGATGGCAAGCGCGTTGACGCCCGCCGCCATCGCGCGGCACCCAGTTGCGGAAGCGGCTGACAATCTGGTCGAGCGGGCCTGGTCGGAAGGCGGTCGGATGGACCGCAAATGGGCGGTGGAACTGTGCGCCGCGACCGGCAGCGACAAAGCCGTCGCCCACCTGGACCGAGCGTTCGACAGCGACAGCATGTGGCTGCGCGACGAGGCATTCCGCCAGGTGCGCCGGGCCGTTCCGGCCGCCGCCCACCTCGAACCGCAGATCCGCCAGATGCTCATAGACCTGTCGGCCGATGGTCAATTGCGACGGGAACGCCGGTCGTTGCGCGTCCAGATGCAGCGGCTGCAGGCCACCAAGAAATTGCCCGGGTACATCGACCTGTTGTTGGCCGTTCCTATCGTCACGATCATCGCTTTCCCGCTAGGGGCTGCGCTGATGACGCCGTTCATCCCGGCTGCCGACATGCCTCTGTTCTGGGGGGCCGGCCTCCTTGGCATGGTGTCCTTGTGGTTACTCGCCTGGAGCATGCGGTGGCGAACCGCAAGCCAAAGTTGTTGGGAGAGATACGCCCGCCGCAAGGGGTGGAGAAGGTCCTCTACCAAGGGTATGCCGATCGCAGTCGTGACGGCGTTGATCATGTTATTCCCGGTGGGCCTGTTAGCGGTGGTCCAACTGTTGACGATCCTGACGAGCGGCGTGTCGTCGCTGGCGAAGATCGCAGCAATGATTCTTGCCGCGATCGGGCTGTGGATCGGGCTGTGGCCCTTCGCTGCGCTGCAGGCGGTCAAAGACGGTGCGGTCCTGGCGCGCAGCCGCTGGCCCCTGCTCACCGCAACCTTTGTCGCGGACAAATTCTTCGCGTTCTGGGATGGGGTTCAGGACTTCGCATCCCTTTTCAGTGGGATCCTGGAGATACCACGACACTTCCTTGCGTGGCGCAGGCGGCTCACCCTCCGCAAAGTGGTCGAGCGAGCTTCCGTCGACTCCCGCATCACACGGAGGTTTACTCTGTACCTGTTGATGCTGACGGCCGCAACCGTTGCGGTGTTCGTTCCGTCGCTAGGATCTGTTGGCGTCGTGGCTCAAGTTGTCTTGGCTTTTCTAATCTTCTTCCCGGATCTCAACGAGTCGATCGGCTCTGCGTGGCTCCGGCGACGCGATCGTCAATTGACAGCGGCTTTTTTCCGAGAGCACCGAGCGGCCGACGTCGTCGCTCTGCAGCATGCTCTTGCTCGATTCCGGACTAATTACGGAACTGACATTTTCCTGACCGAGGTCCATCGCCATGAGTTTCACCGCGATCCTGAGACGAACGCGTTCCTGGAATTCCTGAGCATAATGGCTGAGCACCGGCAACGGATTGCCTGGAAGCAGTTCGATGCGGAGGACCGACTACGGCCTGACTGGCTTGAGTGGTGGAACGGGCACATCGATGGCAAGGAATCACCACTTCTAGCGCTGTCTTCCGAAACGGTGGACGGGCTCGGACAAATGCTGGAAGAAACTCGCCGCGAAGGCGCATTCCGAGAGCCGGTCTAGAGGCTCACGACGAAGGACATGCCGGGATCCGTGCGCCGCACCTACGGAGCCC
The DNA here is from genome assembly GCF_042666575.1 of Actinoplanes sp. GCM10030250. Taxonomy (NCBI): domain Bacteria; kingdom Bacillati; phylum Actinomycetota; class Actinomycetes; order Micromonosporales; family Micromonosporaceae; genus Actinoplanes; species Actinoplanes sp. GCM10030250. The sequence goes on from NZ_JBHTDO010000024.1 coordinate 43,511, forward strand.
TCCGGCGCGACAGCTTGTCCAGGTCGCGAACGCAGAAACCGTGGTGTTCCCATTCCTCGTTGAGCACAGTGCTGAGGCATTGCCGCACGCTCCGGCCCTTGGCATACGGAGGCCATCTGTCGTCGTCGGGCACCGGCGCGGGCTCGGCGAGCTGCTCGGGTGCGACCTCGGCCAGCCACGCCTCCACCTCCGACGCCTGCCGCTCGCGCACGGTCAGCACTTCGCCGAGACCCGGCCGGGCGGACCTGTCCAGCCCCAGCCCCTCCTGATCCGGCACGAGCGGAACCGCCAGTCCCATCGCCGTGAACGGCTCGGTCAGCCCGAGTACGCAGCGCCGAAACCACGAATCGTGCACGAAGACCAGATGACGCAGAGTCTCGACCATCGACCACTCGCCGTCGACGCCGACATCCTCGCTGCCCTCGGCCATCGATCTGGCCCGCTCGATGGTCGTCGCCCATGCCTCCCGCAGCTGTCGCCAGGCCTCGCGCAGGTCGGCCGGTTCATCGGAACGGATCAGCAGCCGCACCGGGTGGCGGCGGTCCAGTTCCGCCTCGACGTACGACGTCACCTCCACGCCGTTGACCACCATGTTGGTGACCAGACCGTCGATCTCAACGTCCTGCATGACCACACCGGCCAACCGCGCCCTGCTCAGGTCACACTCGCGGAACTCCGCGCCGGTGAGGTCTTCGTCGTTGAAGCGTCGCATGCGAAAAAGACTAATTCACACCGTACGCACAGCCGGGGCAGGTTTTCACTCGGTGCTCAACAGCACGTCGATCAGCAACAGCAACTTCTCTCCCGGAGTGCGCCTCAGCCGGGGCACCGGTAATGGCACCATCGCTTCCACCAGAGGCAGGGCGAGGGTGACCGGCACCCGGCGCCGTGCCGCTGGGGCACCCAGCCGGGCACTCCACCGCTCGGCGGCGCCGTCCAGCTCCACGAAGATCTCGTCCGCCCCGGCCGCGTCCCCGGCCTGCAGGCGCCCCACGAGTTCCGTCATACCGGCGCGGTAGGACACGACCTCCGGCTGCTCACGCAACCACGTGACGGCCCGGCCGAGGCTCCATCCCCGCTCCTGCGCCACCGACGAGACGTACCGGCTGAGTGCCGGAACGGGCAGCTCGGGGACCGACTCCCCCAGCCACCGGCGCCGGCGCTGCGCGTACCGGGCGCGAACCTCGCCGGTGAAGTTCTCCATGATGGACGACGTGAACCCGTACCGGGGAACGTCCTGATCCGGGGCCTTCTGACGGTCGAGGAGCAGGTTGGCACCCACCGTCTGCTGGAGCGCCAGGTAGTGGAAAAGGCGCATCAACGTCGCCAAGGTGGTCAACTGCGCCACTCGGTAGGCACGCCCGTGGACCCGGTTCTTGATCTCCGACAGCACCGGCCCGCTCTCGGGATACCGGTCCAGCTCGGCGATCACCATCGTCCACGGGTACGAGGGCATGTCGTCTCCACCGAGTTCGGAGACCGGCAGCAATTCCGCCCCCGGCCGGATCTCGCTGTCCGCGACGCTCTCGAACATCTCCGCGATTCTGCGGTACAGCCGGGCCCTCTCGGCCGCGTCCGGGGTGAAGATCTCGACTCCGTCGTCGAGGTCGGCGGTCCAGTTGAGAAACTGCCGGTTGTACGCGACGGACGGGCCGTCGAGGATCACCCAGTCGTAGAGGACCAGGCTCTCGATGACGAAGGAGTCCCGGGGAAGCTCGTCCTCGGGCAGCTCCCACCGCTCCAACTGCAGGCGCAGCAACGTCGCCGTATCGATCAGAAGCGGTGTCATGGCACTGTCCGGCATTGCAGCCCTCCCGCTCGGTTTCCCCTATGAGCACTATGCTCAGCGCGACATCGCCGCTTCTTCTGCAAGGCCTCCTCGACTCCTGACCGGCCGGTCAGCGATGTGCCAGGAGCTGGGCTGCGGTCAGGCCGAGCGCGACCACCGCTGCGATGACGGTGACGAGGATCGACTGGGTCAAGACGTAGGCGCCGGCCACGCTGCTGGTCGACGCTGTGCACAGGGCGACGGACGCACTGACATTTTGGTTTTCCGGATGCTGACTTGATTTCACCGTGGTACCCGCCTTCTCAGATCGATCAGCCTCGACTTCGCCTGACGTCTGATAAGGGTCACCCCACTCCCGAATCGTGCAAGATCACTGAGGCCCCGGCATCCGGTGGCGGGCGCAGCTCCATCGCGTGACGGCCGGCCAGGCACTTGGACCAGTCGGCCACCGCATCGCTGAACATCTTCTCCTCATCGAGCAACCTCCGGCGGCCACCGACCCACTACAGGTTGCCAGCGGTGTAGAGAGCATGCAATCACCACAATCCTGCAACAAAGCTGCAAACGATACTCATTGACTCGTATCAATCGCTGGTGTCATGTTGGAGATGTCCGTTTCTCAAGACCCACCGGCGTCATCCCCACGAAGTCACACGCTGCTGTGACGACAGCCGGTTCCGCCCACCTTCTCGTCGAAGGCGGGCCTCCCCCAAGGAAGGTCCACATGAAAAGACCGCGCTTTCTCATCGGTGCCGCCGTTCTGGCCACAGCCCTGGCCGGTTCGATCGCGACGGTGAACCTGGCGTCAGCCGCCACCGACGTGAAGGTCACCGCGTCGATCAAGGTGACCGGCACCTTCGACGGCGGCGGGAATCGCTACATCGGCTCCGGCAACCTCGGTAGCGGTGGCCAGAACGAGGGCCAGGACCCGATCTTCGACCTGGCCGCCGGCGCAACCCTGAAGAACGTCATCCTGGGCGCCCCGTCCGCCGACGGTGTCCACTGCGCCGGCAGCTGCAAACTGACGAACGTCGTCTGGCAGGACGTCGGTGAGGACGCCGCCACCTTCCGCGGCAACAACGCCACCGTCGTGATCGATGGCGGCAGCGCGGCGAGCGCGTCGGACAAGGTGTTCCAGGACAACCGCGGCTCCGGCGGGTCGGTGACCATCAAGAACTTCAAGGTCTCCAACTTCGGCAAGCTCTACCGCTCCTGCGGCAACTGCTCCACCCAGGCCGCTCGCAAGGTGACCATCCAGAACGTCACCGCCACCAGCGGCAAGGTGATCGCCGGCGTCAACACCAACTACGGCGACGTCGCGACGCTGAAGGGCAACAACATCGGCAGCATCCCGACCTGCTGGCTTTACACCGGCAACAACACGGGCGCCGAGCCCAAGAAGACCGGCACCGGCGCAAACGGCAAGAACTGCATCGTTTCCTAGCGCAACTCAGTCGGCAAAAAGGCGGAAGCCGTCCGAATGAACGTCGCTCGGACGGCTTCCGTTGGGCTTCCCGCGCGCCTGACCCGCCCGGCGTGTGGATCGACAGGCCGATGTCAGCGACAACGGCTCACCTCACGCCGCGAGGATGGCCGTGAATCGGTGCCGGGCCAGGTCCAGCTGGCTGCGGATGTGGTCCTTCACGTCTGCGTCCAGGGGCGTGTCCGCCCGGTCGAGGAAGTCGCGGAGCACGGGTACGGCTGGGTCGTATTTGCGGGCGGAGCGGGTGACGAGGGGTCCGGCGGAGTGGATGATGCCGACGCCGTTGTCGGTGAAGTCGGACAGTTTGATCACGCGGGCCCACGGGTCGTCCAGTGCCGGCCGCAGGTGGTCGAGATAGTGCGCGATGCGGTCGGTGCCGGGCGGGCAGGCGGGCGTGGTCACGGCGGCAACCAAGCCGGCCACCCGCCGGTTGAACCTGGACGCGATCGCCGCGAGTGCCTGTTCGATGGGCGGCGGTCCGTGCTCGGCGATTCCGGCTACCGCCGACGGCTGGTCTTCGACCGTGTCGTGCAGGAGCGCGGCGATCAGTACGTCGGGGTCGGTGACCCGGTAGTGGCACAGGATCCGCAGGGTCACCCGTAGAGGGTGGTTGATGTAGGGCTCCCGGGTGCGGTGCTGTCCGGCGTGCACCTGGGTGGCCCAGGCGGCCGCGTCGGCGAGGGTTCGCCGGTGTGGTGGGGCGAGCCGGTCCGATTCGACGGCGAGGCGGCGTTGCAGTCCGGCTTCGCCGTACACCTCTGTGACCGCGTGCAGCGGCATGATCCGTAATTGGGTGGCCGGTATCCGAGCGGGTTGATCGTCCCGTGTGGTCATGCATTGATGATCGGCGGGCGCGGTCTAGGACAGAACTATGATCTGCCGAGACTGCTATAGGCTCGTTCTATGACTGGAATGCGGGTGACCTCCGACGCGCTGGCCGCTTTCGCGGTCTTCGCCGACCACCTGAACATGACCCGGGCCGCCCGGCAGCTGCACATCAGCCAGCCGTCGCTGCATTCCAAACTGGCCACCCTCTCCCGCGAGCTCGGCCGCCCCCTCTACGAACGGGCCGGCAACCAGCTGCAGCTGACACCGGACGGGCAGTTGGTCGCCCGGTTCGCCCGCGAACACCAGGAACGCCTGCAGGTGTTCCTCGACGAACTACGCGGGGTCCCGACCAACCGCCCCCTGGTGCTCGCCTCAGCACACACCGCCTACCTGTACCTGCTCGGTGGCACGATCCGCCGCATGCTGGCCGAACGGCCCGGCAGCGTGCGGCCACTGCACACCAACCGGCAGCAGATGCACGCAGCCGTACGGACCGGCCGCGCCCATCTCGGCGTATTCACCCTCCACGTGCCACCCGCCGACCTGATCGCCACCCCGATCGCCGCCTACCCACAGGTCCTGATCATGCCGCACGACCATGCCCTCGCCCACCGGCCTGACCTGCGGCTACGCGACCTCACCGGCACCGAGCTGATCGTCCCGCCCGCCACCCGGCCACACCGGGTCAACCTGGAACGCGCCCTCCAGGAAGCCGGCGCCGACTGGACGGTCGCCGTCGAAGCCGAAGGCCTGCCGATGACACTGGACTTCGCCGCACTCGGCGTCGGCCTCGCCATCGTCGCCGGCTGCGTCCAACCCGCACCCGGCCTGGTCACCCGCCCCGTCACCGACCTCCCCCACGTCACCTTCTACGCGATCCACCGGCCCGGCGCCCTCACCGATCCCCGCCTGGCCGACCTGCTCGACCGTATTCGAGCCGACATCCCCGCAACCGCCAAACCCGACTCGCGACAGTCGGCGCCCGGCGGCCACTCCGCCTGAATACGCCTCGCAGACCACTGACCAACCGCCCACCACCCCGGAGTTGACGCACGCCTATACTGGTCACATGACTAGGAAAACGTTGCGGCTGATCGGTGCTCACGAGATCCGCGTCCAACTCGGTGGAATCAGTCGGCAACGCGTCTACTCGATCACCGGCCAAGAGCACTTCCCGAAGCCCGTAGCCGAACTGGCAGCAGGCAAAGTGTGGCTGGCCGAAGAGGTCGAGGCGTGGATCAAACTGCGCCGCCCAACCTTGAGGAACTCTAAGTAGATCCCTAGTCGTGGCATGTGAGTTCGTCGCCTCATCGGCATATGCCTTTGGTTGGTGATGCCGACAGCAGCGTGGTCGAATGCAGCCATGCCAGCCGCCGAATCGCACCGGGAACTCATTCGGCGCTGGTTGCACGGCGAGACGGTGAACGGCCACGTGGGCGTGCGGTTGCGCGGCAGACCCGGGGACGGAAGAACCAAGATTGTGCAGCTGGACAACCAGGAAAGGCCTCCAGACCGATTACGGGTACGGCGTGGCGGCGGGAGGTGGCACGTTTACTCGCTGACCGCCGAGGCGACCGAGCCGTCAACGTGGATCTACCTCTACAGCGGCGAAGACGGACTCTCCGTCTCGCCCGGTGCTCTCCAGACTGGCCATCGGGGTGCCGTCAAGGATCGCGGAGGCGATCCAAGTGTCGCCGATACGCAGGTGGGCCAGGGCGAGCAAGGCTTGACGGCGGGCTCGAGACGCCGCTATCCGATCGCCGCTGCTCGCGATGGCGGCGGATGGGGGCTCACGAAGTGGCTCAGGCTCCGCAGCGCCGCGTGCACCGTTTCGGCGCCGGGCCGGTAGATCCGAGGGTTTCAACAAGGCGGCTATGTGGCGCGGCGAACGTACCGTCTACCGGCGGCCGGCTAGATGATGCTGCAGATGCAGGTGCCTGAACTGGTAGGTGGCGCCGGTCTTACGGAGGACACCACGCCGGTAGGCGTCCTCCAGGAAGGTCATCAGACGGAGTGGGCCTCGCCGGCGGACGGCGAGCGAGACGCAACCGCGGAGATAGGTAACCCACCGTGATCTCGACAGGAGCAGATAGAGAACCAACCCCACCACACCGCCGCCCAACGGGTAGAACCCTGTGCAGCCGAGCGTCACAACGCCGAATACCGCGAGCGCGACCCGGCGATCAGCCTTCAAAGTGGCGATCGGATCGTCCAGCTCGCTGTCGGCAGCAGGCCTCCGGATCGACAGTAACAACGCCAACGGCAGCCCGAGAAAAGCTCCCCAAATGCCGAAAAGGAGCGTTCCGACGTGGTCGATTTCTGGCGAGGCGTTGAGGGCAACCGCCATGATCAGAAGAGGAAGGAGCATCAGCACGGCGAAGAACCGAGTCGGCCGAAACGTCAGCCGCGACGGCACAACGGATTTCGGCGGGTGGCTCGGTAACCCCTTCTGCCGCCGGACCGGACGCACGCCGGCCAGATGGCTGATCTGCCACCAAGCGATCTCCGTCCCACCGACGTCGGTAAGGCGACTGGCCAGGAATGCGAGCCACCGCTCCGCGTTCGGGGCAGAATAGCTACGCAGCGAGGATGATGCCTCTCCATCAATATGCTGTTGCCGCTCACGATAGGCAGCCGGCACGAAGCCGCAGGTCAGGTGATCGGCGAGACGATCAGCATCGGCATAACCTGCGAGCACACCCGGATCGGCCGAGGAGGCGGTGTACTGCGTTCGAGCGAGGAAGGCAAAAAGCGGCTTCGACAAGGTGGAGGCAACCGCACCGCCCGGGTGGGTGACAAGTTTCTCGAGCACCGGCGCCCACCGCCGCTCGCCATCGACCTGACCGGCAGCCAGATAGTGACCGACCTGGGCGATGGTCAACGGCCTGAGCTCCACAACTGCCGCACGAGCCAGCGGTGTTCCGGTCTCGCCGATCGTCGCCTCATACTCGTCGGCGCGGCACGTCACCACCACGGGCCGATCTCCGCCGACCGCGTCGCTCAGTTCCATCACGGCCCGTCTGCGGAGGTCTGCCGGCATCTCGTCGAGGCCGTCGAGCACCGGCAGGACTTCCCCTCGCGCTACCAGATCGGTCGCCGCCTCCGCCAGGAACGAGTACTCGGCACGCAAGCTACGCACCAGCCAACGGTCGAAGTCGTTGCCCGGTCGCCATCCGGCCAGATTGAGGAGAACCGGCACCGGTTCACCGTGCGTGCGGCCTTGAAGCAGGTCGCGCACCAGCAGCACCGCGAGTGACGTCTTCCCCGAGCCGGGCGCACCGATGACCACCAGTTGGCGGCGTGGGAGCCGCCGGAACGCGGCGGCGATCTCGGTGACGTCGCCGTGCAGCTTGAGCCGGATGATCCGTCCCGCCACAGGTGCGGCGATCTCTCCCGGCGCCGGGGCGACGGGCCGCTCGGTCGTCGACCAACACACCTTGATCGGTTCGGGTTTGAGCAGCCCGCGTGCGCTGCCCTCACGCGTCCACTGTTGCAGTACCGCCCGGGCAAGCCTCTCCAGCACAGGCGCCCGATCGAACGGTTGCTGCCGCCACGCCACTACCAGCGAAGCGATGCTGATCGGCAGGGTCAGCACAGTTACAGTTCCGCCCACCACGCTCGCGACTTTGTCGCCCGTATCGAGTGGAAAGGACGGCTGCATCAGTGCCGTCGACAGGGCGCCGACGACGGCCATCGCACCGCCAACGATCGCGAACCACCACGCATTGCAGCGCCACCAGATCAGCACCCCGTCAATGGTTCCGCTGCCGAGCCGCCGAAGGCATCCTTCAGTGCGCACACCGCCGCGATTCCACTCGATCGAGAGCACACGGCTGGGCGCCGCGGGATAGCGGATCAGGCCGCCTCCCGCGACGCCATACGAGGCACGGGCGTGAGGTTCAGCGGCGGTGGTAGAGGCGCAGTAGTCCGCGGAGGGCCCAGATGCCGCGGGCGGCCAGCAGAGCCAGGACGAGGAGCAGCACCGGAAGGTTGTCGATCGGGTGGGAGCCGGACACGGACCGCAGCTCGGCGGGGTCGATGGCGCCGGAGGTCAGGCCGACGACGGCCACGAGGCAGATGAGCAGGTTGAAGAGGTAGCCCTGCCAGGTCCCGCGGGACGCGGGCGGGCCGAGGCGGGCTGGGGTGCGCAACGGCCCGAGGGGCTGCGCCGACGGTTTGATGGTGGGCAGCCACAGCCGGGGCTGGGGAATGGTCTGCGGGTCGCGGGGGGCCATTTCGGCTCGCTGGCCGGCCGGGACGTGCTGGTCGAGAGCGGGGATCGCGGCGGCCAGGCCGTGGAACATGGTTGGTTCCAGGTGGACCTGGATGCCGTCGGTGCCGATCAGGTGACGGGCGCCGTCGGGCCAGGCGAGGACGGCGGCGCAGGCGTCGAACCGTACGGTCGCGAGCTTCTCGCCCTTGACGAGGCTGGCGCCTTCGTCACCGAGGATGACCCGGCTGCGGGCCGGGTTGGCCAGCGACGGGTACGCCTGCCCGGTGACCTGGCCGCCGGAGGTGACCGGGGCGGCGGTGTAGCCGGCGTCGTCGGCTGTCGTGTCGCCGGGTGTCTGCAGCAGGCCGGCGGCGAACGCGGTCTGCGCCACCCGGGCCACGTCGGCCCGGGTGACCGCCCGGGTCTGCGCCAACTGGTCGTCGAGGTCGGCCGGTGTGCGGTCGAGCAGCAGGCCGGCCGCCTGCCACAGCACCCGGCCGCCGTGTTGTCCGGCGTGTGTCAGATCGTCGCAGCGTTGCTTGACGACCGCGGTGAACTCGGCGTCGTCGAATTCACCACGGCGCATCCGCTCCAGTACGTCGATCACGCCGGCGAGGGCTGCGTCCTGCTTGTCGGGCAGGGCGTCGGCGAGTGCGGTGATCGCAGTGGTGCCGTCGGCACGCGGTGAGTGGTCAGCCGTGGCGGTGTAGGAGAGGCCGCCCTCCTGGCGCAGTGTGCGGCGCAGCTCGCGGCTCAGCAGGCCGGTGAACACGATGGCGGCAGTGTCGCGGGGCACGACGGTGTCCCAGACGACGACGCCGGCCGGACCGCGGAAGTATGCGGGCGTGACCGGCAGCGCCGACGACGCGGGCGGTGGGGCCTGGCGTTCGCCGTCAGGCAGGTCGAGCCGGAGATCGTCCGGCAGTTGCGGGCCGGTGACCCACAACGCGGCGTTTCCTCGTACGAAATAGTGGTTTGCCCATGTTTGGAGCTCGTCGGCAGTGAGGCTGGTCAGACCGAACTGGGGGTAGGCGGTGAGGCCGTAACCTCGGGCGCCATGCCGCCAGATCGGCATCAGGTTGGTCGCGTCGCTGCGGTGCGACGCCGCCTCGGTGCGCAGGAGCTCCTTCTCCATCGGCAGCCGGTCGATCGGCAGATCGCGCAGTGAGGCGCAGACCTCGGCCAGGAACGACCGGACGTCGTCCGCCGAGCCCTGGGTGCGGAACTCCGTGAACTCCGGCGCGGTGACGCCGTGGTGGTGATCGGTCACACCCGCGCTGTGCAGCGCCAGATGTTCGAGCAGGTGGGTGATGCCACGGCGGGCGAGCGGCTCATCGACCTGGCCGACCCGGAAGACCAGGCCGACCCGCAGTGGCCCGCTCGATGCGGCGAACAGACCGGGTACGCCGTCCACCTCGAACTGAATACTCATGCGCCCCTCCGGCCTAGTTCGTGACGTAGCGGATCAGCGGGGCGGCCGCCACCAGCAGGACGTCCGCGGCGCCGGTCAGCCCGCCGGAGAGGCCGTAGGCACGCGCCCGCGAGCGGCGGAACACGGTCGGGACGTCGCCCGACTGGTACACCCACGGCGACTCGGACGCGTACGGGCCGAGCATGGCGAACATCTGTTTCGCGGCGGCACGGTCGCCGGTCAGGCTGAATGCCATCGCGAAGGAGTTGACCACCCCGACCCAGCCGACCGTGCGCCGGAACGCCGGGTGGCGTACCGAACGGTCGGCAGCCTCCTCGAGGTCGGCGCGGACCGGTGCGCTCCGCAGGTCCTTGGTGCGCTGCTGGTCGAGCCACTTCTCCAGGTGGTAGTCGACGATGAGCACCGCGTTGTGGGCGCCGTCCGGCGCGGCGCGCATGGCGGTCCGGGCGAACTCGTCCGCCTCGGGCCAGTTGCCGCCCCACTTCGGGCACAGCTGCTGCAGCAGCTGGGACTGGCCGGGCACGTGATGCGGGTCGAAGGCGGCCAGGCATTCGTACCGGTACCGGGCGTGGTCGAGGCCCATCTGCAGACCGCGGCTGGTGGTCAAGCCGGCCGTCCACAGACCCGTGTCGTATGCCGATCGGGTGAGCCCGGCATGCACCACCTGCTCCGCCTCGGCCAGGTAGCGGTGGAACACCTCGAATTTACGGTTGGCCACATTCCGGGCCCGGCCGTCACCGCGGACCTGCCAACCCTGGTCGATCAGCTGGAACGCCCGCGTCGCCGCAGCGGTGGCATCCTCCGGATCCGCGTCCATGGCCCGCACCGCGAGGTCACCGAGCCGGTCATGCTCACCGAGCAGCCGGATCAGTCGCGTACGCACCTGCGGCTCGGCGACGTCGACGACCCCGCGGCAGCCGGCCCAATCGCCGGCCGCGGCGGCCTTGAACAGGGCGCGGGCCTCCGGATAGGGCGCGGACGGGGAGAGCCGCACAGCAAGACGATCAAGCACGAGCGCAGAGCATAGGTGGTCGTCGAAGGACGGCGCTCGCGAGACCCCGATCGCGCCGCGGGCCCTCCACCCGTCGAGGCGCACCGCGATCCGAACGCTCACCTGAGGTCAGACCCTTTCAGGTACGCGGACGCGCGGGAGAGGGTCAGCGGTGTCAGGCGGTGATGTCGACCAGGACCTTGCCGACGGCGCCGTTCTCCACTGCCTGATGGGCGTCGGCGGTGCGCTCGAGCGGGAAGCGGACCAGTGGCAGGCCGTGGTCCGCGCCGACCGGCAGCACGCCGGCCCCGACCGCGGCGGACACGTCCTCGGCGGCTGCGGCGAGGGCCTGCGGGCCGACGGTGTAGAGCACCAGGAACTGGAAACGGGTGTTCAGCATCATGTTCTGCCGCACGTCCAGCTCCACCGGTTTGCCACCATCGTTCGCGTACGTCGAGATCGTGCCCCGGGTCCGGAGAACGGCAAGATCGAGTGCGAGGTTCGCACCGAGCGCGACCTCCACGATCTGGTCGACGCCGTCCGGGGCGATCGCGCGGATCTCCGCGGCGGGATCGCCGTCGCGATAGTTGATCGTGTGGTGGGCGCCCGCGGCCACGGCCAGGCGAGCCTTCTCCGGGCCGCTGATGGTGCTGATCACCGTGGCGCCGGCCCACCGGGCGAGCTGGATCGCCGCGTGCCCGACGGCTCCGGCGCCGCCCGCGACGAGCACGACCTTGCCGTCCAGGGCGCCGGGCCCGAGCCGCCGGGGGCCGTCCTCGGCGACGGTCAGTGCCCGGTGCGCGGTGAGCGCGGGCACGCCGAGTGAGGCGCCGAGGTCGAAGCCCGCGGCGTCGGGCAGCGGCACGGCCTGCTCGGCCGGTATGACGGTGAACTCGGCGGCCGTCCCGGTCGCCCGGCCGGCCGCCGCCATGAACACCCAGACGCGCTCGCCGACCCGGTCCGGATCGACGCCGTCGCCGGCCGCGTCGATCGTGCCGGCGCCGTCGAGATGCGGGACGACCTCGGCGAACTGCTTCGGGTTGGTCGCACCGGACCGGGTCTTCCAGTCCGTCGGGTTGACGCCCGACACGGCGACGCGGACGCGCACCTCGCCGGGGCCGGGCTCCGGAACCTCGCGGTCGACAAGTTCAAGAACGTCGGTACCGCCGTTGTCGCGGTAGATGATGGCCTTCATCCTCCGCACGTTAACCGTTCCGGCGGCGAGTATGCCGCCGCCTGCAACAGGGAAGGGCGCTCAGAGGGTGACGGTCACACCGCCGGAGAGCGGGAAGTCGTGCAGCTCCAGGGTGGCGAGCCGGACATCCGCCGGGATGTCGAAGACCAGCTTGCCGGTCACCCGATCGCCGGGGTCCAGCTTCTCCAGGAACGTGTGGGTGTCCCGGTTGGCATAGATACCGGCGATCTCGTCGAAGCCGTAGCTGGTGCCGTTCGCGTCCTTCGCCCTCTGCGCGAGGCCGAGAAAGTACTTGGGCTTGCCGGCGATGTTGCGCACCGACAGGCTGACCACGCAGTACCGGCCCTCGGCAGTGCGTTTGAGCTGTTCGATGCCGAAGCTGGTGCGCGAGCAGTCCACCCGGGAGACCACGAACTCGAACTTGCCGTCACGCACCGGATCACCGATCCCCGGCGGCTTGACGGCCTTGTCCGATTCGGCTGTCTGTTTCCCGGCCCTGGCCGGCGTGCCGGCGGCGGCGACCGGCTCCTTACGGTTGACCCGTTCCGCGACGATCCCGGCCGCGAACAGTGCGATCACCACGACCACCGAGCCGACGAGCGCCATCACCACCTTGAGCGGCGCAGGCGTTCTCGGTACGGGGCGACGGGCAGCCGGATCCGGGCGGCGCTGCGAACCAGGTGCGTACGACATCGGGCCACTCCACGGGGACCGCCGGCTTGCCTCTCCTCCCCTGACTGTGAGCCATCGTCATTCGCTGAGCTACCGATATCGCCTGATCAGCTGCATACTCCACCTGATCGGACAAGTCGTGGTCTTTCGGTGCGATCAGGCCGGCTGCCGGAGGATGTCCGCGAGCAGGGCCAGGAACATCGAGGCCAGCGTGATCCAGACGGTGGTCTTGATGACGACCCGGCCGATCCGGGCCATCCGGCTGAGCCCGGTGCCCTCGGCCAGCCGGCCCATCATCTCCGTCTGCGCCTCGACCGTCCACGGGCTGCCACCGGTGTTGTCATAGCTGCGCTTCAGCCAGTCGCGGTCGGGATTCGGATCTTGAATGGTGCCCACGCCCACAGTGTGCGCAGCCCGCGCAACCGCGATCAGGTCGTCACGTTGAGCCAGCCGCCGTCGATGTAGTAGGTCGAGCCCACGGCGTACGCCGCTCGGGGTGAGCAGAGGAAGACGAAGAGGTCGGCGATCTCCTCCGGCAAGGCGAACCGCCCGATCGGCGCCTTCTCCTCCGCGATCCGCTGCAGGTACTCCTCCCAGCTCTGTTCGGTGCCGGCGGTCAGCTGCTGCGCGGTCTTCACCCAGTCGCCGGTCATCACCAGGCCCGGGTTCACCGCGTTGACCCGGATGTTGTCGGCGATCAGCTCGTTCGCCAGGCATTTCGAGAACATCACCAGCGCGGCCTTCGTGACGTTGTAGATCGGCTCGTACCCGAGCGGCTGGGTGGCGCAGATCGACGCGTTGTGCAGGATGACCCCGCCGCCGCGGGCTTTCATGCCGGGGGCGAGCGCCCGGGCGAGCCGGACGGCCGCCATCACGTGCAGATCCCAGTACGCCTGCCAGCGCTCGTCCGGCGCGGTGAGGATCTTCTCCTCGCTGCCGGTGCCGGCGTTGTTGATCAGGAGGTCGGCGCCACCGTATTCGTGTGCCACGGCGGCGGCGAGCTCGGCCGCGCCCTCGGGGACTGTCAGGTCGGCGGGGACGGCGATTGCCCGTACCCCGAAGTCGGTTTTGATCTGGTCGGTGGCCGCCTCGAGGCGCGCCGCATCGCGGGCGCACAACGCGACGTGCGTGCCTTCGGCCGCCAGGCCGCGAGCGATCGCCAGGCCGATTCCGGCGCTTCCACCGGTGACGACGGCGACCTTGCCGGTGAGCTGCAGGTCCATGCGGCGGGTATATCACGCATCGCTGCCCGGTGCGGCCGGCCACATCTGCCGTCGCCGGACCGATGAGTTCGCGTTGCGACGGTGGTCTCCACAGTCATGAACCAACACAACGGACGGAGACGTGCGATGCGAAGGCGGACGATGTTGGCCGGTGCCGGTGCAGCCGGTGTGTCGGCGATGACGAGCGGTGCGGTGCCGGGTGGACCGGCGTCGGCGTCGGGCGGCGGGCCGCGGCGGGACGGTCTCGCCGAGTTGCGCGCGGCGATGGCGGCGCGCGTCGAGCGTGGTGAGCTGGTCGGCATGGTGTATCTGGTCGCGCAGCGCGGACGGGTGCACATCGAGACGATCGGGACGCTTGCGCTCGGCGGAGACAGGCCGATGCGCAGGGGTACGCCGTTCCGGCTCGCCTCGCTGACCAAGCCGGTGATCGCGGCGGCCACGATGATGCTGGTGCAGGACGGCCGGCTGGCTCTGGACGAGCCGGTCGACCGGCTGCTGCCCGAGTTGGCGAGCCGGCGTGTGCTGACCCGCCTCGACGGCCCGCTCGACGAGAGTGTCCCGGCGGAACGGCCGATCACGGTCGAGGACCTGCTGACCTTCCGCATGGGTCACGGCCTGGTCTTCGAACCTAGCTTCCAGCCGCCGTACCCGATCATCACCGCGGCCGACGAGATGCAATTGGCGATGGCGCAGCCGGACCCGCGGACGCCGCACAGCCCGGACGAGTGGATCCGGCGGTTCGGGACACTGCCGCTGATGTACCAGCCGGGGCAGCGCTGGCAGTACAACACCGGTGCTCTCGTGCTCGGAGTGCTGATCGAGCGCGCCGCCGGGCGGCCGCTCGCGGAGTTCCTGCGGCGACGGTTGTTCGGGCCGCTCGGCATGCGGCACACCGGGTTCTCCCTGCCGCGCTCCGAAGCCGCACGGCTGCCCGGGCTGTACGCGGCGAACCCGCAGACCGGACAACTGGAGCTGCAGCCCGGGTCGACGCCGGCGGAGTGGGCCCGGCCGCCCGCGTTCCCGTCCGGCGCTGCCGGCCTGGCCTCGACGGTGGACGATTACTTCGCGTTCAGCCGGTTCCTGCTCAACCATGGCGTTCACCGTGGGCGGCGGCTGCTGTCCGCCGAGTCGGTCCGGCGGTTGACGACCAACCATCTCACCCCGCAGCAGATCGCCGACGCGGGGCCGTTTCCGCTCGGCGGGCACGGCTGGGGGTACGGGATGGCGGTGAGCGTCACCCCGGACGAGGTTTCCGGGCCGGGCCGCTATGGCTGGGACGGTGGGTATGGGACGACCTGGTTCAACGACCCGGATCGGGATCTGACCGCGATCGCGCTGACCCAGACGGTCGATTTCCTGTTCAACGGTGCTCGTGAGGAGTTTCAGCGCCTGGCGGCTGCCGCGATCGAGAGTTGAGTCGGACGCCATTCCTAGCCGGGCGCATGACGCCTTGCCGCTTGTGACCGCTCACCGCGCGCGGGCTTTCGCGGGCTTTCGCGGGCTTTCGCGGGCTGGGCGGGCGGCAGGCGGCAGGCGGCAGGCGGCAGGCGGCAGGGGCGGCGTAAGCGACAGTAGGCGCGCACGCAACGCAACCGTGCGCTTCTACCCACGCCGGAGCAACAACCAGCTCTCACACAACCTCACCGTGCGCGCCTGCTGCGCACTGGTTCAGGGCCCGTGGGTCGCGCGATCCGGCACCGACAGGGCATAGTGGCCCGCGGCGTCATCGACCGGTGTTGCCTGTCCCCGGAGAAGGTGGTTGGAAGTGACGACGCGCTTACGTGCCGGATGGGCCCGAGCCGCCGCATTGATCGCGCTGACCGGGGGGACGCTGGCGGTGGCCGCGCCACCCGTGGCGGCCGCACCGGCGCCCATCCGGATCCTGAGCGTGTCGGCGGAGAACGTGAGCCCCGGCGACAAGGTGCGCGTGCAGTTCCGCGTCACGAACACCGGTAGCGGGGCCGAAACGGCCATCGTGGTGGTCGGTGGCGGCCTGCCGTGCAGCACCGGATGCCGGGCCGAGCCGAACCTCGGAGCCGGCAAGAGCAAGGACTTCGAGGCCACGGTCGTCGCGCCCAAGGCCTTCCCCGGTGAGATCAGCGGGCTCAACATCTCGGTCGCCGTACGGCTCGGCGGGCAGAACAGCTTCGACTACAAGATGGTGTACGTCCACGGAGCGGGCACCTCGACACCCGGCACGGGCACCTCGACACCCGCGGACAAACCGCCGTCCGGCGTGACCCGGGTCTCCGGCCGGGTCCGCGACGCCGACGGAAAGGCGGTCGGCGGTGTGGCCCTGACCGTCCGGGACAGCGCCGGGCACGAATACCGGACGACCAGCAACGGCAGCGGCCGGTTCTCGGTCAAGTCGAGCGCCGCCAAGCCGATAACCAAGGGCCAGATCACTGTCGTCGCGGCCATGGACGGCTATCGCACCACTCGCAAGACCGTTCAGGGCACCGCCGGTGACGCCGCGAGCGTGCAGCTGACCCTGGCCGCCGTGGCCGCGCCCACCACGACTTCGCCGTCACCTGAGGCGACGGCGAGCCCTCTCGCGGCAGCGGACGAGGCAAGCGAGCCGGAATCCAGCGTCGCCGCGGCTGCGGGCCCCGACCTCGATACCGTCAGTGACGAGGGCGGCAGTTCGCTGCTGTTCACCATCCTGGGCGGCCTGCTCGTCGCCGTGGGCCTGGGCGCGCTGGCGCGGGTGATGATCCGCCGCCGGAAGACCGGGGGCGAACCGGCGACGCCGATGATGGCGCCGGCCGCGGCAGGTATGGGCGACGCCCCGACCGCGCTGCTGCGCACGGTGCCGCCGGCCGACGGGTTCCCCGGCCGGTATGGAGCGGCCCCGCAGGGCGGCGGCGTTCAGCAGGTCAGCCACGACCTGGGGCGGGCCGACCCGCTAGACACCTTTCGGGGTCGAGGTCCACGGTGGACCGAGTCCCCATATGCTGGTGCTCAGTGGTGCTTTTCTGGCCGGATCGTCCCACTGGTGGCCAGCTGGTTGTCTCGGCTGGCGCTCAGTGGTGCTTTTCGGGCCGGAATGCCCCACTGGTGGCCAGCTGGCCGTCCCGGCTGGCGCTCAGTGGTGCTTTTCGGGCCGGAATGCCCCACTGGCGGCCAGCTGGTTGTCCCGGCTGGCGCTCAGTGGTGCTTTTCGGGCCGGGACACCCCACTGGCGGCCAGCTGGCCGTCCCGGCTGGCGCTCAGTGGTGTTTCGGGGGTAGGGACAGACATTCGCTGCAAGTGGTGTCTAGAACCAGTGGGTTCGCCGACGAGGACGACGACCGGGGCGCCGTGCCGCGGGGCCGGTCTCAGGAGGCGTTGAGTCCGAAGCGGCGGACCACGTCGGCCAGCCACGGGGTGTCGACGAACTGGAGCCCGTGCTCGGCGGCGAGGGCCGCACCACGCTCTGGGTCAGGGTCGCCGGCCTCGATCATGTCGGCGACGGCGCGGAAGAACAGCTCGAAGCCGGCCGGACTGATCACCTCGATCATGCGGGCGGGCTCGGCGCCGGCGTTCCACATGGCGTGCGCCTCGCCGCGCGGCTTGGTGATGTAGCCGCCCGCGCCGAGCACCGCCTCCCGGTCTCCGGAACGGAAGCCGATCCGGCCGGCGGTCACGATCGAGTACTCGTCCTCGAGCGTATGGATGTGTGGCGGCACCAGGGCACCCGGCGGGAACTCGTGCTCGACGATCGCCAGGGCACCGCCGGTGTCGGCGCCCCAGACTTTGAAGTCGACGGTGATGGCGCCGAGATCGCCCAGGCGGCCCTCGCCCGGGTGGACGACCCGCGCGCGTGAACGCTGTGGATCGTCGTCGTTCTCGATCATGACCGGCCTCCGTACGTCGTCCACCGTGTGGCACCCAAGGCTCGCTTTGAGCAAACAGGCTGTCAATCGAAATTCGGATCGCCGGCCGCGTACGGAAGGCTGTGCGCTGTATATGCATTCGCCTGCGCCAATGCGCGCGGCTGAAAAATGGGCGCGCTCCCACGACGGACTTCCTTAAGCAAACCTTTACTTCCATCGATGGGAGTCATAGATTCGTCACATCAGACCGAACTTTTGATTTTCCCGAGGAAAGTCGAGATCACGCCCGGCGAAGGCGGCAACCGGGCGTGGGCAGCGCCGTGGCCGAGAGCCGGCGCCTGCCGAGAGCCGCATGCATCGAACCTCACCACGATAGACGCCCCGGCCCCGGCCAGGGACGCCGGAGGCCGTATGAACGACAACGTTGTCATCGGGGACGAGCAGCAGGTTCGAAGGAGATCTCTGCTCGCCGCAGCGGGAGCGCTCGGGCTGACCGGAAGCGCGGTCGCGCTCACCAGGGGTGAGCCGGCGCGGGCCGCGGCGGGCGTCACCAAGAAGATAACCATCTATGCCGAGGCGCTGCCGGGTGGCCTGATCGGCTACGGGCTGACTCGCGGCGGCGCGACCGTACCGGGGCCGGTGCTCGAGATGTACGAAGGGGACACCCTCGAGATAACCCTGGTCAACACCACCACGCAGCGACTCTCGATCCACCCGCACGGCGTCGACTACAGCACCGACTCGGACGGCTCCCCCTTCAACGACAGCTTCAACCAGCCCGGCGAGACCCGGACCTACGTCTGGCGCTCGCACGAGATGACGGCAGCCGCCGGGCGCAGATTCATGCCGGGCAGCGCCGGCTACTGGCACTACCACGACCATGCCCTCGGAACCGAGCACGGCACGGGCGGGCTCGCGAAAGGCCTGTACGGCGCCCTGATCGTCCGGCGGCGCGGCGACCTCCTGCCGGACAAACAATTCACCGTCGTGTTCAACGACATGCTCGTCAACAACAAGAGCGCGCCCGACACCCCGATGTTCCAGGCCGATCTCGGCCAGCGGGTGGAATGGATCGCCATCGGGCACGGCAACCTGTTCCACACCTTTCACCTGCACGCACACCGGTGGGCCGACAACCGCACCGGAATGCTCGAAGGGCCGTCCGACCCCAGCCAGGTGATCGACAACAAGGACCTCAACCCGGGCAGTTCGTTCGGCTTCCAGGTGCTCGCCGGCGAGGCCGTCGGGCCGGGCGCGTGGATGTACCACTGCCACGTCCAGATGCATTCGGACACCGGGATGGCCGGGATCTTCCTGGTCCGTAATGCCGACGGGAGCATGCCGGCCGGCGCTCAGGAGGCGATCGACAGGTTCCACGGCCACCAGCACGCAGCGGCCGCGGCACAAGCGCACGCACACGGAGGGACGAGATGATGAGGCTCCGGTGGCTATCCGGCCGGGATCCCGGCGTTGTCCACAATCCCGCCCTGTCCACAGGGCAGGCACCGAAGATCCGCAAAACCCGGCAGAATGATCGGCGGGGGATCCCCCTGGGGAGGGTGGGCTCTGCGGGGGTGGCGGCGATCTTGGCGATCGGCGTAGCACCGCTCCACCAGGCCACCGCGGCCACCGCGGCCCCCAGCGACAACAAGCCCGGCATCCTCATCTTCTCCGGGACGGCCACCGCCCAGCAGGACCCGGTAACCCGCGCCGCCGCCACCATCAAGGACCTGGCCGCCGCCCAGGGCCTCGAAACAACCACGACCACCGACCCCACTGTCTTCACGGCAAACACGCTTTCCGCGTACCGGTCAATCGTCTTTCTCTCAGCCGACGGCGTCTCCCTCACCGCAACCCAGGAGGCCGCGCTGAAAGCGCACCTCAACGCCGGCGGCGGCTTCCTCGGCATCGGCGACGCAGCACGCGCCCAACTGGACTCCACCTGGTTCACCGGCCTGATCGGCGCACGCCCGGCCGGAGCCATCCCGGTGGCGCACCCCATCGCAACCGTCACCGCAAGCGGCGAGAACCCGCCCAACGAAACCCGGGCCAAACTCACCGACGGCGACGCCAACACCAAATGGCTGGTGCGCACCCCCACCGCCTGGATCGGCTACGAGCTGTCAACACCGACAACAATCACCGGGTACGGGCTGACCTCCGCCAACGACTCCCCCGGGCGCGACCCGAAGGACTGGACGTTGCAGGGATCCGCCGACGGGCAGACCTGGTCCGACCTGGACCGCCGCACCGCGCAGACGTTCCCGGACAGGTTCCAGAGCCGCCGCTTCACCGTCGCGAACCCGGCGGACTTCAAGTTCTATCGGTTGTCCATCACGGCGAACGGCGGCGAACCGCTGATCCAGCTGGCCGACCTGCGCCTGTTCACCGGCAGCACCGAGACGCCCGCGCCGCCCGGCGTGAACCGGGCCGTCGTCGACATCCTGGACCGGCAGCACCCGGCCACCGAGGAACTGCCGCTGACCGTCACGCGCGAGGACCGCTGGTACAACTGGGAACCGAACCCGGCCGGGACCGTGCACACGCTCGCGCAGGTCGAGGAGCGCCACTACAACCCCGGCCTGGGCGCGAACGGCCCGTTCCACCCGATCTCGTGGTGCCGCGACTACGACGGCGGGCGCTCCTTCTACACCGGCATGGGCCACACCGAGGCCGGGTACGGCGAGGAGGCGTTCCGCAAGCACCTGACCGGCGCGCTCGGCTGGACCAGCGGCATCGTGCGCGGTGACTGCCAGGCCACGATCGCCGCCAACTACAAGGTGGAGCGGCTGACCGCGGCGAACAAGACCGGTGAGCTCGACCAGATCGGCGAACCGCACGGGTTGACGACCGCGCCCGATGGCACGGTCTTCTACGTCGGCAAGGCGGCCTGCCCGACCGGGCCGGTGGTCAGCTGGGACAATCCGAACGTCGGCCTGGGCTGCGGCACCATCCATGCCTGGGATCCGGGCAGCAAGCAGGTCAAGCTGCTCACCACACTGCCGGTGATGGGCAACCGGGGCAGCGGCACCGAGCTGGTGAAGAACGAGGAGGGCCTGCTCGGTATCGTCCCGGACCCCGGGTTCGCCGACAACGGGTGGCTCTACGTCTACTGGATGCCGCACGCGTCCATCGACCGGGAGAAGCGTATCGGCCGGCGTACGGTCTCCCGGTTCACCTACGACCGCGAGGCGCGCACGATCGACCAGGGCACCCGAAAGGACCTGCTGCAGTGGCCGGTGCAGATCCACAGCTGCTGTCACGCGGGCGGCGGCATGGCCTTCGACGGCGACGGCAACCTGTACGTCGGCTCGGGTGACAGCAACTCGTCGCAGGGTTCGAGCGGCTACTCCGGCAACAACTGGACCGCCGAGTTCGCCGGCACCTCGTTCCAGGACGCGCGGCGTACCGCCGGGAACACCAACGACCTCAACGGGAAGATCATCCGCATTCACCCGGAGGCGGACGGCACGTACACCGTCCCGCCGGGCAACCTCTTCCCGCCGGGCACCGGCAAGACCCGGCCGGAGATCTACGTGATGGGCGTACGCAACATCTCCCGCCTGCAGATCGACCCCAAGACGCAGTGGCTGACCGCGGGCTGGGTGGGCCCGGACGCGGCAGCGCCGAGCCCGGACCTGGGACCGGCCAAGTACGAGACCGCCACGATCATCACCGAGGCCGGCAACCACGGCTGGCCCTACTGCATGGGCAACCGCCAGCCGTACCGCGACCGCAGCACCACCGACGCCGCGGTGCTCACCGGCTGGTACGACTGCGACCAGCCGAAGAACGAGTCGCCGCGCAACACCGGCCTGGTCGACCTGCCACCGATCAAGGACAACATGATCTGGTACGCCCCGGACGGCGGCGGCCCGATCTTCCCGAAGCGGCCCGGCAGCGACATCCCGACGTACAAGGCCGCCGACGCCACCTACACCCAGCCGTACCTGCGTGGTGGCGGGCAGGCCGTGATGTCCGGACCGACCTACCACCGCGACCTGGCCGACCCGGCCAGCACGGTCGCGTGGCCGTCGTACTGGAACGACAAGTGGTTCCTCGGCGACCAGTCGAACGCGTCGAACCGGGTCGCGGTCACCGTCGACCAGCCGGGCAAGCCGCCGGCCTTCGCCGAGTCGCTGCGCACGATCATCCCGGCGGGCGGCGGCGCGACGCAGCTCCAGTCCTGGATGGACGCCAAGTTCGGGCCGGACGGCGCGCTCTACCTGCTCGACTACGGCGGCGGCTTCTTCACCCTGCACGCGAACCAGAAGCTGATCCGGATCACCTATCAGGGCGGTGCGCCGACGCCGGTACCGGCCGCGAGGGCGGTGGCGGTGCAGGACAAGCCGCTCACGGTGGCCTTCAACGGTTCGCGCTCCGGCGGCGTGTCGTGGCAGTGGAACTTCGGCGACGGCACGACCTCGGCCGAGGCAGACCCGCGGCACACGTACGCCAAGGTCGGCATTTATACAGCCACGCTGACGGTGACCTACGCCGACGGGACGACAGCTGTCACCCGCACCGCGGTCACGGCAGGCTGCGTCGTGGCCGATCCGGCGGCCACCGTACGCCTGGACGCCTCCGACACCGGAGTAGCCAACCGGGTCGCCGGGCAGGGCTGCACGATCGACGACCTGATCGACGACGAAAGCACGTGGCCCACCCACGACGCGTTCGTCCGGCACGTCGACCTCGTCGCGGGACGGCTGCGGTCCGACGGCGTGATCAACGGCCGGGAGGCGGGCGCGCTGACCCGGACCGCCGCGGCCTCACCGATCGGCCGGGCCGGCCACACCGGCTACGAGTCGCTGTTCAACGGCACACCGGAGTCCCTGCGCGACTGGGCGCAGGCACCGGCCGGGCAGTTCACCCTCCAGCCGGACGGATCACTGCGGCCCAGCGGCGGCCTGGGCATGCTCTACCACACCGAACCCGTCAAGGATTTCTCGCTCACGCTGCAGTTCCGCGACGTCGCGCCGGGCACCACCCGCGGCAACAGCGGGGTCTTCATCCGCTTCCCCGACCCACGGATCCCGCTCGATCAGCGGCCCGAGGGTTGCAGCACCACCGGATCGGCGCGCACCTCGCAGGCCTGGGTGGCGATCTACTGCGGCCACGAGATCCAGATCTACGACGGTACGACCGGAGAGCCGCAGAAGACCGGATCCGTCTACAACTTCGACCCGGTCAGCACGGTCGCCGTCACCGAGAAGAACGTCTGGAACACGTACGAGATCAAGGCCGTCGGACAGCACTACACGATCATCCGCAACGGCACGGTGATCAACGAGTTCGACAACACCCCCGGCAAGCAGTCCTCGCGGGCCGGGGACCCGCCCACCGACCTGCGGCAGTTCGCCGAGGGCCTGATCGGCCTGCAGAACCACGGCGACGCCGACCTGGTCGAGTTCCGCGACATCAGGGTGCGTGCGCTGTGAGGAAACTGCTGCTGATCCTGGCCGCACTGCTGCTGCTGGCGCCCGCGGCACCGGCCGCCGCGGCGCAGACGCTGACCTGGACCGCCGACAACGACGTGACGCGCTACAAGTCGGTGCCGGCCACGGCCGCCGCCGGGGCCACCACCATCGTGTTCGAGAACAGCGAGGCGACCGGCAACACCACCGGCATGCCGCACACGCTGACCTTCGACACCTCGGCCGAGGGCTACAACCACGACGTCACGCTGAACATCCTGGCCAACCCCTTCGACGCCACCGGCGGGCGGCACGAGGCCACCGTCACGCTGACCCCGGGCAGATACCGCTACTTCTGCGCGATTCCGGGGCACGGCACGATGGCCGGCGAGTTCACCGTCACCGGTGGCGAGCCGGACACCACCCCGCCGGTCGCCGCCGCCGAGGTGACCGGTGAGAACACCGGCACGGCGACCGTCACCGTGACCTCATCCGAGCCCGGCGTCATCGAGTACGCACTGGACGCCGGCGCCTGGACCCGCTACACCGCCCCGGTCGTGGTGACCGCTGCCGGCGAGCACACCGTCCGTTACCGGGCGACGGACAACGCGGGCAACACCTCGGCGGTGGGCTCGCTGGCCTTCGAGGTGGTCGAACCGGAGCCGGAGGAGGACACCACGCCGCCGACGGCGCGGATCCAGCTCGCCGGCAACCGGGATGGCTCGGAGGCGTACATCGGGTCGGTCACCGCGACCGTCACCGCCGGCGACACCGGTTCGGGTGTGGCGCGCATCGAGTACCAGCTCGACGGCGGGGCCTGGTCGGCGTACACAAATCCGGTCTTGATCGATGTTCTTGGCCAGCACATGCTGCACTTCCGGGCGACCGACAACGCCGGCAACACCTCTGCCGAGCAGATGTCGCACTTCACCGTGGTCGCGGCGCCGGAGCCCGACACCATCCCGCCGGTCACCGCCGCCGAGGTGACCGGCGCTGACACCGCCACGGTGACAGTCACCGTGACCTCATCCGAGCCCGGCGTCATCGAGTACGCGCTGGACGCCGGCGCCTGGACCCGCTACACCGCGCCGGTCGTGGTCACCGCCGCCGGCCAGCACACCGTCCGGTACCGGGCCACGGACGCCGCCGGCAACGTCGCACCCGAGAAGTCGGTGACCTTCACGGTGGCCGGGACGGGCGAGGACGCCTGCCCCGGATCGGACCTCCGCGAGACGGTGATCATCGACGGCTACGACACCGGCGTCCCCAGCGAGGACACCGGCGACGGCTGCACCGTCAACGACCTGGTCGCCGAGCACGGCGACTACGCCGGCCACGCCGCGTTCGTCCGGCACGTCGAAACCGTCACCGCCGCACTGGTCGCCCGCGGCGCGCTCACCAAACGGCAGCAGGGCGCGATCCTCCGCGCCGCCGCCCGATCGAACATCGGCTCACTTTAGGGAGTTTCGCCATGCTCAAACGGACCGCCACCCTGGCCGCCCTCTCGTTCGCCAGCCTGTTCGTCGCCGCGCCGGCCGCCAGCGCCGCGCTGGTCACCCACTGCGTCGGCACCGGCGGCGCGGTGACCGTGCCCAACGACCTCTACGTCCCGGCCGGCGAGTCGTGCGCGCTCACCGGCACGATCGTCACCGGCAACGTCAGCGTCGCCGCCGGCGGCAACCTGGTCGTCACCGGCGGCACGTTCGCCGGCGACGTCCGGGTCGCCGGCAACGGCTACTTCGACGCCTCCGGCACCGATGTCTCCGGTCCGGTCGTGCTGGCCGCCGGGGGCTACGGCGTGTTCCTCAAGGACGTCACGAGCGGCGCGGTGACCGTACGCCCCAAGGGCTCGACGACCGTCGACAGCTTCCTGTACGCCGAGGACAGCACGATCGCCGGCACGGTGAACGTCCAGGCCGGCGAGGTGCAGGTGGACCGCACGTCGGTCGAGGGCAACCTCAGCAGCACCGGCACGTACTACACGGACGTGCACGACTCCTTCGTCGACGGCACGCTCTCGGTGCTCAACAGCGCCACCGGCAGCGTCGTCTGCGGCAGCTCGGTACGCGGCAAGGCAACGTTCGCCGGGAACCTGGGCGGGGTGCAGCTCGGCCCGAACGGCGCGCTCGACTCGTGCGCGTCCGGCGGCTTCTGGGGCCGCGACGTCAGCGTCACCAGCACCACCGGCGGCGTCACCGTCGACGACAACATCATCGACGGCACGCTGACCGCCACCGGCAACACTCCGGCCGCTCAGATCGCCCCCACCAACCGCATCCGCCGGGGCGTCGTCACCGACCCGGCCCCTGCCGCACCGGCCCGCGCCGCGGTTGCCCCCGCCGCGGCCCGCCTGCAGGCCACCCACGACGCAGACCGGCCGCAGGCCACCCGCGACGACGACACTGCCAAAGCCGACATCCGCCGTGCCGAGGCCGTGCAGGAGGCCAGGGTCGCCGGTCCCGCCGACCTCTGACCTCCCCGCCGTCGGCCTACCGCCCCCCGCGGCGGGCCGGCGGCGACACGGCTTCCCACGGTCGCGGCTCGGGCACGCGAGTCGCCGGCCTTCACGGTGGAGGCACCCCCCTCACGCCCAGCCGACCGGCTCGGCTGGCGCTCAGCGGTGCATTTCAGCCCAGAACACCCCACCCACGCCCAGCCGACCGGCTCGGCTGGCGCTCAGCCGTGCCTTTCAGCCCAGAACACCCCACCCACGCCCAGCCGACCGGCTCGGCTGGCGCTCAGCGGTGCTTTTTAGGCCGGAACACCCCACTCACGCCCCGCTGACCGTCTTCGCGGCACCGTGTCCGATGGAGATGATGGGGATCGCCGTGACTCGGTGCGGGTGTGCGCAATACCCGCCGCACTGGTCCTATGGAGCGCTCGTGACCTGCGGTGGTGTCATTTTGCCGGTGGCTCCAGCACTTCACGCCCATGACCGTTGGTCCAGGCGATGGTGTAGCGACCGGCCTTGCCGGACGACCTGATCGGACAATGCCCCGGCATCGATGGCGCGCGTTACATTCCGGGCGACGCGCTTCACGGGGCATCTATCGATCAATTCACCCGGGGGGAACCATGCGCACCTATCTTCGCAAGGGGGCTGTCGGCGTCGTTTCTGTTGCCGCGACCCTCGCTCTACTACTCGCCCAGCCGGCACCGGCCGCCGCTGGATCGGTCGATGACGTGTTCGCCAAAATCCTGGTCAAACAGGTCACCGGCGCGCATGCCAAGGAACACCTTGCCGCTCTGCAGGCGATCGCCGACGCCAACGGAGGCACCCGTGCGGCCGGGACGCCCGGCTACAACGCCTCGCGTGACTACGTCGCCGGCAAGCTGCGGCGGGCCGGTTACAAGGTCACGCTGGATCCGATCAACTTTGTTCAGGCCTGGGCGGAGAACAGTCCACCCACGCTGGATCTGACCGCACCGAGTAGCAAGGTCTACGTACCCAACCAGGACTTCTACACCTTCCAGCCCTCTCCGGCCGGCGATGTGACCGCGCAGGTGCAGGGTGTCGACCTGACGCTGCCGCCGACACCGACGCCGACCTCGACGAGCGGATGTGAAACCGCCGACTTCGACGGTTTCGTCGCCGGCCGGATCGCGCTCATCCAGCGCGGCACGTGCGCATTCGCCACCAAGGTGCGCAACGCGGGATTCGCCGGTGCCTCCGGGATCATCGTTTTCAACGAGGGACAACCCGGGCGCACCGACGCCTTCCCGCTCGACATCGGGGAGTGGCGGGCCGGGATCCCCATGGTCTTCGCCGGCTTCGCCGTCGGCAGCGAGCTCGCCGCCACCCCCGGAGCCACCGTCCGGCTCAAGGTCGACGCCACCCTGACGCTGGGCACCACCCACAACGTGATCGCCGAGACCCGGGTGGGCAACCCGAGGAACGTCGTGATGGTCGGCGCCCACCTCGACAGCGTGACGGCCGGTCCCGGCATCAACGACAACGGCTCGGGCACTGCCACGATCCTCGAGACCGCCCTGCAGATGCGGCACTTCCCGGTGCGTAACAAGGTTCGCTTCGCGTTCTGGGCCGCCGAGGAGATCGGGTTGCTCGGCTCCGATCAGTACGTCGAGGGCCTGTCCGCCGCCGAGCGGGACCGGATCAGGCTGTATCTGAACTTCGACATGGTGGCCTCACCCAACTACGCCTACAAGCTGTACGACGGTGACGACTCCGACGCGGTGGGCTCGCCGGCCGGTCCGCCCGGCTCCGCGCAGATCGAGAAGCAGTTGGAGGCGTTCTTCGACCGCCGCGGTCTCGGCCACGTCGGCACCGACTTCGACGGCCGCTCCGACTACGGCCCGTTCATCGCTGTGGGTATCCCCGCCGGTGGGATCTTCACCGGCGCCGAGGGCATCAAGACGCCGGCCGAGCAGGCCCTGTTCGGCGGCACCGCAGGCGTCGCCTACGACATCTGTTACCACCAGGCCTGCGACACCCTCGCCAACATCAACATGACGGCGCTCGACGTCAACGCCGACGCCATCGCCGACTCAGTGGCCCGATTCGCCTTCAACACCACAGCCATTCCCTGACAACCCCAGTCGACGAGCCTCCGGTCACCGCTTCACGACCGGAGGCTCGTCACTGTTTGCCTTCCCGAGGACACTCCGAAACTTTCGGATTCGGCCGACCTCCTAGTAGGTTGCGTGAAGAGTTAATCCCGCTGCATACAGGGATTGAACAGCACCTCATTAGGCATGGAGTTCCGGAACAACATCGGAACTTGTTGACTTCGCCGCCACGCTGTCCGACAGTAAGACATCGACAACGGCGAACGTCTTCGGACCGGGCCCACCGGCCGTGATCCGATCCGCCGGTCGCGACCCCGCACGGCCCGCTCATCCCCAGCGATGCGACACGACGCCGTCCGCCAGTGGCACCACCAGCCGCTCGCGGGCCGGCTCGTACCGCGCTGCCTGGTTTCCCCGCCAGGCCTCACCAGGAGGTAGAACGCATGCACGACGCTCCCAGCGGCGCGACAAGCAGCACGCGAAGCAGCACGCGAAGCAGCACGCGAAGCAGCACGACAAACAGCACGACAAACAGCGCGAAAAGCAGCACGAGAGACAGAAGGCGCGGCCGTCTGCGGCTACTCACCGGCGCCGTGGCCACCGCGGCCATGGCCATCGGAGGAACAGCGATGGCCGTCACCGCCCACGCCGCCGTCAACCAGCCGAACCTGGCCGCCGCGGCCGCCAGCTGCTCGGCCGGCTACGTCGCACTGACCTTCGACGACGGGCCGAACACCGGCACCACCAACCAGCTCATCAGCGCGCTGCGCTCCGCCGGCGCGACCGCCACCGTCTTCCCCACCGGGCAGAACGCGTCGAACAACCCCTCGCTGATGCAGGCGTACAAGAACGCCGGTCTGCAGATCGGCAACCACAGCTGGGATCACCCGCACCTGATCACCATGAGCCAGAGCCAGATCCAGTCCCAGCTGTCGCGGACCCAGCAGGCGATCCAGCAGACGGCCGGCGTGACGCCGAACCTCTTCCGCCCGCCGTACGGCGAGACCAACGCGACCCTCAAGTCGGTGGAATCGTCGCTCGGGCTGCGCGAGATCATCTGGGACGTCGACTCCCAGGACTGGAACAACGCCAGTTCCAGCCAGATCCGTCAGGCCGCGAGCCGCCTGACGAACGGGCAGATCATCCTCATGCACGACTGGCCCGCCGCGACGATCCAGGCCATTCCGGGCATCCTGCAGGACCTTCAGACGCGCAATCTCTGCGCCGGTCACATTTCATCGAGTACGGGACGCGCCGTCGCCCCGTCCGGATCCAACCCGGGCGGGGGTACGGGCAGCTGCACCGTCTCCGTCAGCCGCGGCAGTGACTGGACCGACCGGTTCAACGTGAACCTCTCCGTCAGCGGCAGCAACACCTGGGTCGTACGGATCGCGCTGGGCAGCGGCCAGAGCCTGCAGAGCAGCTGGAACGCCTCCGTCACCGGCAGCACCGGCACGCTGACGGCGCGGCCCAGCGGTGCGGGCAACAACTTCGGGATCACGGTCTACAAGAACGGCAACAACAACACGCCCACCGCCAGCTGTGCGCTGAGCTGAGCTGAGCTGAAGCGCGGGACCGAGCGGTACGCCACCGCCGGTCCCGCGTAGGCGTACGTCAAAAGACCGATTCTGATCGGGCGACCACCGCGAATGCCTCGCCGCAGGCGGTGTGGTCGCCGTCCGGTGAAGCGCGACCCACCTCCCGCGGGTCTCCGCCCGGACCGGCAGGTAGCGTGCTGCCCGGTAGTAGAGGGAGCCCACTTGCCGACGGACGACGAACTCGCCGATGCGCTCAGCGCCGCACGCGACGGTGACGAGCGCGGCTTCACCGTTCTCTGGCGTGCGCTGCATCCCGCGGTTCTGCGCTATCTGCGAGTGCTCACCGGCGAGGCGGCCGAGGATGTGGCGTCGGAGACCTGGCTGCAGGCCGCGCGTGATCTCGACCGGTTCACCGGCGCACCTACCGCCTTCCCCGCCTGGCTGTTCAGCATCGCCCGGCACCGTGGCATCGACGAACTCCGCCGGGCGAGCCGGCGCCTCGAGGATCCGGCGGAGACGGTGGACGCCGGCGCGGCGGGTCCGGATGCCGCCGCCGAGGTGATCGAGGACACCGAGACCGCCTGGGCGCTGAGCCGGGTCGCGGCCCTGCCCGTTGATCAGGCGGAAGCGGTGATGTTGCGCGTGGTGGCGGGCCTCGATGTCGCGGCCACCGCCCGGGTGCTCGGCAAAGGCCGCGGTGCCGTGCGCGTCGCGACCATGCGCGGGCTACGCCGGCTGGCCACCGACCCGCAGGTACGCGATCGTGCCGCGCAGGTTCTCCGTGACCAAGCGACCGAGGGGGTGTAGCCGCATGCGACTCCGCGAAACTCTGCTCCGTGTCATCCGGGCCCGCCGGGCCGACAGCATCGCCCTCGACGAGGCCGACCGCCTGGTCACGGGCGATCCGGCCGGACCGGACGACCCCGCGCTGGGTCACCTTCTCGACGCGGTGCGGGCCCCGGCCACCGCCGGGGAACTGAGCGGCGAGCGGGCCACCATCGCCGCCCTCGCCGCCGAACGCCGCCGTGCCGCGGCGACCAGGGAGCCTTCCGTTCCGGTGGTCGCAGCACCGAGGCCCGCGCGGACGATCATCGTGACCGCTGTGGCGGCGCTTGCTGTACTGAGCGCCGGTGGAACCGCGGTAGCGGCACGGACCGGCAATCTTCCCGACGGCATTCAGCAGAACGCGCACCGACTGTTCTCCGGGCTCGGGGTTCCGGCGCCGAGCACCAGCCCGGCAAAGCCCGAACCTTCGCCTTCGCCCAGCACCAGGCCCGCACGGCCGGCGCCGGCGCCGAGCAGATCCGCGGCCGGGAACACGCCAACAGCCACGACCACGCCCTCCGTCGCCGTCGCGCCCGGAGACGACATGCGGGCTCGATGGTGCGCGGCGTGGCTGACGGCCGATGCCGGCGGTCATCCGATGAACGGCCGCGAACGGCGCGAACTCTTCGCTGCCGCCGGCGGCGAGGAGAACGTCGCGGAGTACTGCGGCACTGTGATCGCCTCGCCCTCACCGTCCGGTTCCGCCGGCACGCCCGGCCCCAGCAAGAGCGTCAAGAGCAAGAAGCCGAAGCCTCCGCGACCGGGAAAGGATCCGCTGCCGACACCGAGTGTCGCTGAGCGCTGACGAAGCGCGAGGGCGCTGCCTATCCGGCGAGGAGTGTCAGGGCTCCGGTGAGGTCGAGGATGTGGCGGATGTGCCTGGCGGCGCCTCGGACGACGAGCCGTTGACCCTGGGTTCGCGCGGCATGGTGTGCGTCGATCAGCACGCCGATGGTGCAGCAGTCGAGGAAGGTGACATAGGTCAGGTCGACCTGGACGGTCGTGGCGCTGTCGTGGCCGGCCGCGACGGCCAGCAGATCGGCGAGGTCGTCGCCGATGGCCATGTCGAGCTCTCCGGAGAGGGTCACCGTGCAGACGTTCGCGGCGTATTCGACCCGGTGCTGCCACTGCGGGATGATCAGCTCGACCTCCTCGGTCAGCCTTCTCCGGTCACCCGTACGGGCTGTCCCGGGCCACGCCGCGCACCGTGGTCGCGGACGGTCGGGGTCGCTGACGCGGGTGGCCGTTCTGCCGGGAGCAGCCCGGCGTCCCGTACGGGCGCGGCGACTGCCGCACGCTGTTCGGCTGCCCCGGAGTGGCCGCATCGTTTTCTCCCCGCACCCCACCGGCCGCGAGCAGACAGGCCTCGACGGCACCTGTCTCCCCTGTGATCGGCTCCAGGTTAAGAAGCGAACTGAAACACAACAACGCGGCGGGCGGAAATCGCGCAGTGAGCAATATCAACCGCCGGGCACGGCCCGCCGAGTAACAGAATCGGCTGCCGAAACGCCCTTCGAATTGCCCGCTCGGCGCGCGAGGAAGAAATCGAGTGGCGCGAGAGCTATCGCCGGGACACGATCGAGGGGTGCTGATGATTCTCACGCCGCCGCTACGGGAGTATCGCCGTCCGGGGACAGTGGTCTTTCGTGGCGGGCCCCCGCCCCGCTATGAGCCGCCCCGCGAGCCGGAACCGTTCCGGCGCCGCCGCCGGATCCAGCGATATCTGCCGGGCCAGGCGCGATTCACCAGGCGCACGCAGCACGTCCGGCGCCCACTGCGCCGGCGAGGCTGACACCCGGCCTGCTTTCATACCGTCATGGGTGCCGTCGCGGAGGTTCCCGCGACGGCACCCGTGACGCGCCTATGCGCCTCTCTCGTTGATGATGATCCTCACCTGCACATAGTTCGGGCTCGGGTTCGGGAAGCTGGCCGCCACGCTGTAATGCACGCTGATGCGGCAGTCACTCGGATTCGCCGGATCGGACCAGCCCAGATAGGTCGCGGTGGCCGGCCCCCGCGTGTCGATGACAACGACCTGGGCGGTGGTGTGCACATATCCCGGACTGCAGTCCCCGCCGTACTGGGTGTCCAGTCCGTAGCCGCCGATGTACTTGCCGTAGGTCGTCGACGGGATCTGCGGGAATCCCGGCAGGTCACGCTCGGGCGCCGGCACCGCGGGCGGGTCGGCCACCACCAGCGGGACGTTCTTCGCATCGTCGCCGTTGCTCAGTGAAACGGTGGAGCTGATCGTGCCACCGCGGGTGTAGA
Source organism: Actinoplanes sp. GCM10030250 (assembly GCF_042666575.1). Lineage (NCBI taxonomy): Bacteria > Bacillati > Actinomycetota > Actinomycetes > Micromonosporales > Micromonosporaceae > Actinoplanes > Actinoplanes sp. GCM10030250. The sequence continues at coordinate 75,727 of NZ_JBHTDO010000024.1, forward strand.
CGAAGCCGGGGAACGACACGTCGGCCGACTCGCCCGGGTTGAGCGGTGCACGGGTGACGGAAAGGATGCGGGGGTCGATCGGGTCCGGTTTCCAGTACACCTGGAAGGTTCCGCTCCGCGTACCACCCTCGTTCTTGACCGCCACCTTGAGGATGACCGAGTCCTTGGTGGCGGTCGGAGCCGGCGGAGTAAACGTGGGACCGGCGATCCGCAGCGCCGCCGGCCGGTTCAGGATGAGGTTGACCGTGTTCGGGTCCTCCTGATCGGGCCACCGGAACACCAGCCGCGACCCCGCCTGGGCACCCTTGAAGTCCTCGCTCGAGAAGTCCAGGTTGACCTGGTAGCGCGTCACGTACGCTGATTTGAGGTTCGCGTTCCGGATGTTCTGCCCGGCGGCGTTCTGAAGCTCCAGCACGGGCAGCGCGTCCGGCCGGAAGTTGTATCCGAACAGGCGCACGACGTTCTTGTCGCTCATGTTGCTGGAGTCGATCAGCCAGCCGTCCCCGTTGGGGTAGAGCGAGAGCACGGTCGGGTTGATCCAGCAGACCGAGTGAATCGGCTTCGCGTTGAGATGCGACTTGGTCTTCTTCCAGAACTTCAGGTCGTCGACGAGATGCTGCAGCTGGGACACCACTCCGGATTTGACGAAGCCGGCGTTGCAGCGGAACTCGACACCGGCCTGCGCGACGAGGTCCTGCGCTTTGGCGTCGCTGAGCTGGATGGCCTGGTTCGCGACGTCCTGGACCTGATTGGTGGCGTCCGACACGACGGTCTTGGCGTCGGCGGCGACCTGGTTCTCCAGGCCCTTCAACTCCGCCGCCAGCTTCGGCAGCTCGTCGCGCCAGCTCGACGAGATGCTCTCCACCGTGCTCCTGGTCTTGTCGATTTCGTTGATGGCCTTGTCGATGTCGTCCGAGACGCCGCATCCGCCGAGCCCTGCCGCAGCCAGGAGAAGAACGACCAGGACGGCACCCGTCCTCCTGGGTGCGGAACCCGTCGCGCCCCGAGTTCGCCGGCGGCCCGGCGGAGCCGGCGTGGTGGAGTGGAGTACACCGCTGGACGCTTTGCGTGGTGAGCGCCGCAACGGCGCCTTGAGGGAGATGGACATCGCTGTAACCCGCTTTCGTCGCGTTCGCCGGCCGGACGTCGGCCCTGGTCGAAGCTTCGGCGGTCCGGCCGCCCAGGTAGCAGGGAGTGCGGTCCCAGCCGATCCGGGAATTACGTGCGGGAGGCCGGCTGGGCCACGCGCCGGGTCCGGAACACGGACAGGGCATGCCGGCCCGACGGCCGCTGCCGTGACTCGTCGATCAGCGCGCGCAGCGGCGGCGGGGTGTCGGCCAGGTCGGGAACGGCACCGCCGTACTCGCCGGGCCAGACGACCGGTGCGGCGGCGACCGCGAACGCCATGTCGGCCAGGGTGAACCGGTCACCGGTGAGGTAGGGGCGGCCGTCGGCGAGGCGCCGGTCCAGGTCGTCCAGGACGGAACGGATGGTGAGCCGGGCGGCCCGTTCCCGAGCGTCGGTCAGCCGCAGCAGCAGCCGCAGGGCGGTCGCGAACGCCGGGTAGGCGCGCCGGACGGCGGCGGCCTCGCGGGCCGGTGTGCCCGCGCTGAGCGGCCCGACCATCACGCTGCGTTCGGGCAGCAGATGGTAGTAGGCGAACACGGTGGTGGCGCCGCCGAGCGTGCCGTGGAAAAGCTTCCAGTCGGCGCCGAAGCCGGCACCGTCGAGCAGGCGGCGCTCGGGTGCACAGCGGGCGTCGAAGTGCTCGACGATCTTCTCGACCGTGTTGAGCCTCAGCGTCGCGCCGTACACCAGCGGGAAGCGCACCGTGTGGCCGTGCCGCAGGGTGACCAGGCTCGAATACCCGAGGGTGTGCCGCCGCTCCTCGTGAGCGACGCCGTAATGGGTCAGCAGGAACCGGCTGAACTCGCTGTCCAGACTCGGCGGGAACGTGATCAGTCGCAGGTCGGGCATGGTGGACTCCGATCGGATCGGTCATCGGCTCAGCCGGCCGAGGCGGCGCACCGCGTCGATGCCGGGCAGGAAGAAGTAGGCGCCGCCCCGGGTGGTGACGACGCTCGGGATGCTGTGCACCCGGCCGGCGAACGGTTCCTCCGGGACGGTGAAGGTGCCACCCCGCGGTGACGGGGTGCCCAGCAGCGGGTCCTGCTCGTCGTAGAGGCCGCCGAAGTGCCGGTTGTTCAGCCAGGTGTGGTGGATGAACTCGAACTGGCGGTCGATGTTCGCGTTGACGCAGATGAAGATCAGGCCGCGGTCCTGGCCGTCGTCGGTGAACGGGTCGTCCGGGGCCGGGCCGTACACCCGCCCGCGCCGCACGATGCGGTGCAGGTTGGCGAGTTCGACCGATCGGCGCGGATCGGCGCCGAGGCCGTCGCGCGGGTTGGCCCGGCGGGTGTGCGCGCCGATCGGGCAGCGCTCACCGTACGGATCCACCTCGGCGAAACCGAACCCGTTGTCCTCGGCCAGGTCCACGTCGTCGCGGTGCGGTGAACGGACCAGCGACGTGCCGCTGCGCCACCGGCCGACCAGCTTGGCGGCCAGCCGCTCGATCGCCGCGTCCCGGCGGATGCCGGTGCCGTCGTCGGTCGCCTCGGCCAGGAAGCGGTTGAAGCCCGCCACGTCCTGCGCGAGCTGCCGGACGACGAGATAGGTGCCGTTGCGCCCGAAGTCACCGCCCCGCACCTTCGGCGACGGCGTCACCTTGCCGTACCCGTTGGCGTACCCCAGCACGAACTCACCTGCCGCGACCACCTGCCGGCGCGCCTCGTCGCCGCCCAGCCGGGTCTCCTGGCCGGTTCCGGCGATCACCGGCTGCGACATCCCGTCGGCGAAGCCGAAGTGCTCGACCCCGAACTTCTTCCCGAGGGACTGCGTGCCCGGCAGCGGTTCGGGACTCAGCGTGTGGAGAACCTCGAAGGCCCCGCCCGCGGTCAGGCGACCGACCTCGTCATCCTCGAGAGCGAGGACGGCGGGCTCGTCACCGGCGTACAGCAGCAGCAACATGTGCAGCCGGCCGGCGCTCGGACCGGTCGTGCCCGGATGGCCCCACCGCCAGCCGGCCGGATCGCTGGGGCCGGTGTCGCCGAGGACACGCTGCCGGTACCGGGTGATCATGCCTTCGCGGAACGGCGGGGCGAACGTGTCCAGCTCGTCGGCGCTCAGCCCGAGCGCCGCCAGGCCGGTGCCGGTGAACGCGACGTTCACGCAGCCGGGCCGCTCGGCCCGCTCCGCGCTGGTCAGCCGGTCGGCCAGTTCGCCGAGCCGCCGCCGGGCCTCGGCCGGGGCGTTCACCCGCAGCATCACGTAGCGGGCGGAGTGCATCTGGGCGTACCCGCTCACCACCAGGCCCTGCACGTCAGCCATTTCCAGTGTCGTCATCTGCGTTGCCTTTCGATCTAGAGTCGCCGCAGCCACGCCCGGGCCTGCTCGGGGCCGAGGGTGGAACCGAGAGCGCGCCGGATGGCCATGTTGTTGGCGATGTTCGGCACGGACAGGTGGGGATAGGCGCTGTACCAGACCGGGGTGCGCACCATCCCGTACCGGGCGAAGGCCTTGAAGCGCGCCTCGTCGCGCGCGCCGTCGCCGATCAGCCACCTGGTGGCGGGGAACCCGACGGCGTTGCCGGTGTTTGTCCACACGGCGGTGAGACCGCCGGCCGCTAGGTCGATGAACTCGTTGAGGTAGCTCTCCCAGCTGCCGTCGTAGTTGCTGAGGAAGATCAGCCGGCGCCCGTCCGGGGTGATCACCCAGCGGGCGAAGTGGATGGAGGAGATGCCGGCGAGGCTGCCGCGGTTGTCCGTCAGGCGGGCCCTGGCCTCGATGACGGCCAGCACCGCGCGCAACGTGGTACGCCGGAACCGGCCCGGTTTGATCTCCGCCACGCTGGCCAGGTGGTTCTGGCCGCTCATGTCCTCGGACTCGCGGACGTCGGACGCCCGGCTGCTGAAGGCGGCGTAGGTCGCCTGCCAGTCCCGCGCCCGGTTCCGGTCCTGCTCGTCGTCACGGTTCTCGCCGGACCGCAGCCGGGCGGCCGCGACCGCCGCTCCGGCGGCACCGGCCAGCAGGACCAGGCGGGCACCGCGCCGGCCCGGGCCCTGGCGGTGGGCCTTGCCGATCAGGGAGAGCAGGCCCAGCGCTGCCGGCGCCGCGGCCAGTCCGGCGATCCAGCGTCCGTACCCGACCAGCAGGGGCACCGGCGCGGGATCGAGCGCCCAGGCCAGGTCGCGATGGCCGCGCACGTATGCGGCGATCGCCGCGTGCACCGCCTGCGGCGACTGCCCGCGCAGGGCGGCACCGTCCGGGCCGTCGAGGAATTCCCTGATCCGGGTACGCAGGCGGTCCTCACGCCGTACCTCGCTGACCGAATGACCGGGCCGGGCGATGTAGAACACGTCCGTGCCGATGTCATGTGCCGTGAGGTACCGCACCAGATCGAAGGAGCCGTCGCCGGCCTCGCCGGGATGCCCCGCACAGTGCCGGTAGAGCTCGTCGGCCGTGTCACCGGCGATATCCCGCATCTGCCCCAGGAACCGGGACCGTGAGCCGTCGATGTTGCCTTCGAACACCAGCGAAGCGCGATCGTGATCCGGGCCCGCGGTGGCCGGCAGGATGCTCAGGCCGGCGTAATGGACGGTGCCCAGGCGGTCGAAACCCAGCAGGTCCCGGCCGGGGTCCGCGCCGATCTTGTCGAGCAGTCTGCTGACGGCGTCGACGTGGCCCGGCTTGATGTCGGTGAGGATCGTGAAAGCGGACTGTCGCATGCTGCCCACCCCTATCTGAGTTCGACGAGGAGACGGTCCGGGAAGGGGCCGTCGTAGCGGATGCGGCCCTGCCGTCCGGGCACCGGGCGCAGGGCCTTCGAGCGCAGCAGAGCGGCGAGCAGCTCGGTCACCTGGACGTCGTTGACGTACCGGCCGAAGCAGCTGTGCAGTCCGTGCCCGTAGGACAGGTACCGCGACGTGGGGCGGTCGCCGCGCAGGTCGCCCGGGTCGGGGAAGGCGGCCGGGTCGAACATCGCCGGGAGCAGGGCGGCGTACACCGTGCGGCCTGCGGGGATCCGCTGCTCACGGAGCGTACCGGCGGCCAGCACGGTGTCGCGGGCGGTGTGGCGGACCAGCGCGGCGGTGAGGGGGTTGAAGCGCTGGGCCTCGAGGGCGTACCGCCGCACCAGGTCCGTGTCGCCGCCGCGCGCCGCGTCGCGCGCCCGGCGCAGCGCGGCACCGTGCCGCAGCAGCCGTTCCACCGCCTGCGCGGTGACCTTCGACGTCGTCTCGACCGCACCGACCACCACCCCGCCGAGAGCACGCCGGATGCCCTCGTCGCTGAGCCGGGTCCGCGAGTCGTCGCGCAGACGGATCAGCCGGGTGAGGAAGTCGTCCGGCGCCGGGGCACCGGCGGACAGTGCCGACAGTCGCGTGGCGATCAGTTCATCGGCGTACGCGTGGAACTCCGCCGCCGCGACCCGGGCCGCCCGGCGGACGTGCCGGTCACCGCCGGTGTTCAGGAACGCCTCGTGGAACAGCGCGCGCATCCACCGCATCATGGTCACCGGATCCGGCCCCGGTACGCCGAAGTACTCGCCGGCCAGCCGGACAGCCGCAGGGCGAGCGAAGTCCCGCACCACGTCCAACCGGCCGCCGGGCCGCGCCGCAAGCAGCTCCGCCGCGGTCTCCCGCACCACGGAGCGGATCCGATCCGGGTCCTGCGGCCGCACACAGCGCTGCAGGATCGACCGTTCCCGCACGTAGTGCGCGGACCGGTCCATGCCGAGGACGAACGGGCCGTTGATCCGGTCCATCGTGGCGCTGTTGATCTCAGCGATGGTGAAGTCCTCGTCCCGGTCCAGCACCTCGCGGACGTCGTCGTACCTGGTCACCACCACGATCCCGCCCACCGAGAGGATGGGCTTGAAGCGGCGCAGCGGCCGCCCGATCGCGCGGATCAGTGTCGCGTTGGTGGCAAGTGCCATGGTGCGCTCCTTCAGCTGCGGCTCCGGCTGCATTCCGGCAGCGTCACCCGCCCGGCGACCCGGCCGGCAGGGACCCGTGCCCCAGTTCCGGCTGTGACCCTGGCCGGGCCCGCGCACGCCCGCGGGTCCCGGACCGGACTGGGGCCGTGCTCCCCGCGAGGACGTCCCAGTGCGAGGACTCCCGGCCGGCGCAGGTCCGGGAGTTCGCTCCCTACTGCCTGGGGTGGCAGCCCGCCGATGCTGAGGTCGACCGCCGGCAATTGACCGGGCGGCGACAGCCGAAGGAGCGGCGACATGTTCATCGAGATCGGCATGATGGCGGTCAAGGGGGCGACCACCGCCTACCGCGTCTACCGGGGGCTGAGCCACGGCGACACCTCACCGACCGATGCGGACCAGGTCCTGCGGGCCGCCAACCACCGCGGCGACGCACAGGAGATGGCCCAGCAGGACTATTCACCGGCCGACACCGGCGGGGCCGACGACGACGGCGGATTCCTCGACGCGATCGGCGAGTTCTTCGAGGACCTTTTCGGGTGACGATCTGAATCAGTTCGGACGAAACAGAGGGGACGAAGGCATCGCCTTCGTCCCCTCCCCGTGTGAGCTGTTGATCAGAGCACCCGCACACACCAGCAGACACTGTCGGAATAGCCGCACACGTAGACCGGGCGCATTCTGGTCCGCACCGGCTGTTCGGATCCGGCGATCCATCGCCTTTCGCTGGAGAGCCAGATGCTGTCACTGAGGCTGATCGTGAAATGGCCGACCTCGTGACCCAGCTTGCGCATGGTGCCGACCGGGTCTCGCATCAGTTCCTGGAACTCGTCCTCGGTGAACTCCACCAGGAATGCGGGGAAGTTCTCGACGGACTCGGACGCGCTGCGCCCGGACAGGGTTTTCATCGACAGGGACATGTGAATACCTTTCTTGATGCGATGGGCGGGTTCAGCCGGAGACCGAACAGCTGCCGGCAGTCGTGGTGACGAAGGTCAGGCCGGCTTTCAGGTCGGCCTCGCACACACCGCTGGCCACGCCGGCCGCCACGCCGAGCCGCCAGCGGCCCGGGCGCAGATCGGTGAAGCGGTATTGCAGCTGGCAGCGGCCGCCGCTCGGGAAGAACTCGGAACTCGGCTGCGTGGTGGTGACCGGCTGACCGTTACCGGGCCCGGCCGGCACGGTGATCGGCGCGGCGGACCAGTCGATGGGCCCGGCCGTACATTTCGGCGCGCCCAGTGAGGCGAACGACGTGGTGAAGGTGGCGCTGGCGGTGGTCGGCGCCGGCGGTGCCGTCCCGCCGCCGCCCGGTTGGCAGGCGCCGGCAGCGAGCGTCAGCGCGGCAGCGGTCACCGTGGCGATGGTCAGCGTCCGGATCCGGTTCAGGTGCATGGCGGTCCTTCCAGGTTGCGGGCCGCGTCGGCGCGGCCGGTTCCGTCACCGTCCGCCGGGGGCTGTCCCAGCCGGAAGGGAGCATCATCCGGGTACGAGCGGGAGCTGACTCCCGGCCGGATCCGCCGCAAAAGGCCGCAGGCGGGCACCGGCGAGTGAGGGCCGTGGTCAGCCCGGTACGTCGGGGCCGAACCGGCACGGCGGTGCGGTCCAGGCGCCGATGCACCAGCCCCACCGCTCGGTGTATTCCGTGCCGTCGTTGCAGCAGAACTTCAGCACCTGGATGAATCCGAAGCATTTCGTTCCGGCGAACCAGCATCCGGATTTCGGCGGCGGCATGTCGCTGCGGGCGCGGAACGGCACCATTCTGTCCAGGGTTTGCGCGCGCCTTTCGCAGCCGCCGCAGGCGCGGAGGCCGAAACGGGCGAACACTTTCTTGAGCAACCCGCCGAGACCGATCTCGAGAGGGCGGGGCCTTTCCTTGGCGGTCATCGTCGACTCCTCATCCGGTAATCCGTGGTGTCTTCACGATGTCGCCGACGCGATCCGCCCGCGCCGGGGATTTCCCCGGGGCGCGGGAACGGTGTTCACGCCACGCTCGGTGGGAACGGCGCGATCGGCGCGCCGATCAGCCGAAGGGAAATCGACATGGCGACCTACCGCGTGAACGTCTACACGGGCAACCTCAGCCCCGCCGCCGGGGCCGGAACCGACGCGAACGTCTACCTGACCCTGTACGGGGAGCTGGCCAGCAGCGACGAGCTGAGCCTCGACAACGCGGGGAACAACTTCGAGCAGGGTGCGGTGGACACCTTCCGGCTGCGGCTGCGTGACCTCGGTCAGCTGAAGCAGGTCCGGATCCGGCACGACAACAAGTTCCCCCTTCCTGGCTGGTACCTCGACCGCATCTTCATCCGCAACGAGGACACCGACCAGGAGTGGGAGTTCCCGTGCAACCGGTGGCTGGCGCAGGACGAGGACGACGGCGAGATCGAGCGGGTGCTCGACACCGCCTGATCCGGCGCACCGGTGCCTGACGGCGGGCGCTGACGGCGGGCGCGTGGTCGATGGGACCGTGCTCCCGCCGTCGTTTTCCCGGCTCGTCCGGGACCTGGATTCCTGGTGCCCGGGACAGCCGCCCGGCGAGGCTCGGACCAGCTTCGCAACGGGAGGGACGAGCCGATGCACTCACCAGCAAGCACGGTCCACAACGCCGAGGACCTCGCGTGCGCCCTGGAGACGATGGCGGTCGGGGCGCGCGGGCGATCCGGCTCCGCCGCCGCGACGGCCGCACTGGAATGGGCCGCTTCGTTGAGCACCTGCGACTCCGCGCGGGTGCGCCGGCTGTACGCGGCGGCGGGCGACGCGGCGATCGCCGGTGAGCACGCCCGCGCCCGGGAGCTGCTGGCCGAGGCGGACCGGCTGCCCACCGCCGAGCCCGCGGCGGAGACGGCAGCGGAGACGGCCATCGCCGCCGCGCTCGCCGGCCTTCCCGAGGTGGCCATCACGCACGCACGCGGGACAACCGGCGCGGACGATCTGGCGCGGGGGCTGGCCCTGCTGCAGACAGGCGGCGTACGCGAAGGCACCGCGCTGATCCGCTCGGGCGTGGCGGCGGCGCACCGGCCGAGCCTGCGCGCCCGCATCGCCACCGGTCTCGGGCTGACCCTCATCGGTGAGCACCGGGCGGCGCTGCACACACTGTCGGCAGCCATCGAGGACGTCTGGCGTACGGGTGCGATCCGGCTGCTGCCCGCGGCGCTGTGCGGCAAGGCACACGCCATGGCAGCCGTGGAGCCGATCGGGCTCGCGTTGTCCGCCGCCGATGAGGCGACAGCGGTCGCAAGGCTCACCGAGGACAGTTTCTGGTTGCGGCGCGCCACAGCGGTCACGGCAGTGCTGCACGCCGTCCGTGGCGACCCGGACCTCTGCCACGCCGCGATCGAACTGGCGGCGCCGCAGGACGACGCGGTGACGCGTGGCTGGGTGACGGACGCGATCGATCTGCTCGACCTGGGTCTCGGCCGCAGCGGCGACCCCGGTCACCGGACGCCCGCTGTGGATGGCCCGGACCCGCGGCTCGACGCCGTCGAGGCTCAGCTGCGCACCGGCCGGCACCCGTCCGCGCGGGTGATGGGCGCCGTCGAACGGATCAGCCGGGACGCGGACTCTCCGCTGCCGGCCGCGCGGGCCTGGCGGATCCGGGGGCTGCTCGCCGCACCGGCCGAATTCCCGTCGTGCTTCGTCACCGCCCTTCACCTGCACCGTTCGGCCGAGCAGCCGTTCGAGACCGCCCGGACCCTGCTCGCGTACGGTGAACGGCTGCGCCGCACCGGACGCCGCGCCGGCGCACGCCGGCCGCTCCGGGAGGCCCTGGAGGTCTTCGAGCGACTCGGCGCCCGCCCGTGGGCCGCACGCGCCGCCGCCGAACTGGCGGCGACCGGCGAGCACCTGCCCCGCCACGAGGTGGCGGCCGGGAGCACGCACGCTCTCACCACACAGGAGTTGCAGGTGACCCGCGCCGTCGCCGCCGGCCTCACCAACCGGGAGGTGGCGCAGACCCTGTTCCTCAGCCACAAGACAGTCGAGTTCCACCTCGGCAACATCTTCCGCAAACTGGGCGTGCGCCGCCGCGCACAACTGGTGCACCACTTCCTGCACGAGTGAGCCCTGCACGCCGTGGCGGCCGAAGCAAGACGTGGAGGTCGAAGCAAGACAAATTGGCTTCGGTCGTGGCAACGGGGCCCCGATGAGCGCCTGTCTTGGACCCACGACGGCCCGGCCTTGGCCATCAGCCGTTCGTGCCGGGCAACGTCGGTTCGGTCGTCGTAGACGACCAGGTGGGAGGCGTGCAGGTGGACGCGGACCTGACGGCCGACCAGCCGGACTGGCAGCGAGTAGCTCTCCAATCGTGTGAGCCCGGGTGCCGATGCGCCGGGCGTCATCGGCCGTGTCCCAGGCATCACCATGGCGTTGAGCTGCTCGAACGAGTCGACCTCGGGGACCTTCTCTGAACTACCCGCGGAGCTTGTGACGCGCGAAGAGGACCGCTTGTGAGACTTCCCCGTCTGGGTTGTTGAGCAGGAGCTGGGCCTCGACCTCGAATCCGGTGTCACGCAGCCAGGCGGCAACCTTGTCCGGCCGGCGACGATGAACGTAAACCTTCATCGGGTGGCCGCCGTAGCCTTCGGTCTTCAGTCGTGACCTGTCCCCCGTGTGAAACAGAAGCTGCAGCAGACCGTCTGGACGCAAGGCTCGATGAAAGTGCTCGAAGACGGCCGGTACCTCTTCGTCGGGTATGTGGATCAACGATTGCCATGCGAGCAGACCGGCCAGTGAGGCGGTCTGGAGGCTGAGGTTCGTCATCGAGCCCACCGCGAACCGGAGTTGAGGGTGATCGCGCCGGGCGACGGCGATCATCCCCGGGGATAGGTCGACACCGAAGGCATCGACACCGAGTTCGTTCAGGTAGGCGGTGATGTGTCCGGGTCCGCAGCCGATGTCTGCTACTGGCCCGTCGCCTGCAGCACGCACGCTGTCGGCGAACAATGTCAGGGCCGCGCGTAGGTACTGGAGCTCGGAGAGGGCGTTGCGGACTTGGTCGGCATAGTTGGCGGCGACCGTGTCGTAGGAGGTTCGGGTGTCCGCCAACCAGTTGTCCGCGCTCATGACCGGCCACGGTAATCGATGATCACGTTGTGACGGTGCGTGCCACGACGTTGGGGAAGGTAGGCATACCGAGTTCAACGGCTGCGGCCCGGCGTTGAGGTGTCACGTCGGTTTGGGCCAGTTTTTCCTTGGCGGCCACGAGACTGACGCGGAGTCCCTCGGCTTCGCCGGACCAGCCCTCGCGCTCCGCCGCAGATTCGGTCGAAAAGCTTGGGAACTGCTTCGACCTGTATCGGGAGTTTCAGCCGCCGGCCGGCGCCGTCGCGCGGTAGACGCACTCCCATCAGCCAGATCAGGACGCGGCCGTGGTCCGCGAAACCTGCGGGCCGATGCCGGGACCCAAACTCCCGGCTGAACGGGACCGCTACTCACGCTCAAAACCAACAAATGGAGTGACACAGCCGGGCGCCGGGGAGCACGCTGGTGTCGTCGAGCGAACGCCCCTCCCGGATCCGAGCGAGAGCACAGATGGCTCACCGTCTCACCGCGGCGACAAGTGTGGTCCTCATCCTGCTGCTGGGATGGTCGGCCTGGACGCGGCTGTCCCCCGTTTCCGACGGCACCGTCGTGCAGGTGTCCAATGCGGTCTGGCAGCAGCAGCGGATCCCGGTCGGCCTCCAGCTGTGCGCCTGCAACGATCTGCGCGCCGGGGACGAGGTCGTGGCGGTCACCGGCCCGCCCGGTGGCCCGTACGTGTATGCGGTGGTCCACGACGGGGTGCGCCGCGACGTCGCCGTCCAGGAGGGGACCGTCTCCTGGGCCACGCTCGCCCGCCTCCTGTGGAGCCCGCTGCTGACCGTGGTGCTCCTGCTCCTGGTCGGCTGGTTCGTCTTCGCGCACCGCCCCGCGGATCCGGCCGCCCGGACACTGCTGCTCGCCGCCTCACTGTTCGGCTTCGGCACCACCACATGGCTGCTGGGCGACACCGCGCTGCGGCTGGCCACCGGCGGGCCGCGGCTGAGCACCGTACTCGGTGAGACCGCGCTGGCGCTGGCCTGGGGCGCCGCGGCGCACTTCGCCGTGGTGATGCCCGGCTCGGCCCTGCGGGTGCGCACCGGCATGATCGCCACCCTGTACGCCCTGCCGTTCGCGTTGCACGGCCTGTACCTGGCGGTCGTGCTGCCGCGGGCCGAGGGCCGGCTCGAAGTGCTGGGACGGCTCGCGCAGGTCTCCCTCGTTCCCAGCGTCGTCATGCCCGCGGTCGCCGCCTGCCTGATGCTGCTGGGCTATCTGACGACCCGCGACCTCACCGCGCGGCGGCGGTTGCGGTGGGTGCTGATCAGCTTCCTCGCCTCCGCAGTGCTCCTGCTGTCGCTGTGGGCCGTGCCGATGCTGTCCGGCGACCCGGTCCTGCAGGTGACCCTCCTGCCGACCGCCCTGCTGCCGCCGGTGATCGCGCTCGCCGCGGCGATCCTGCGGTACCGCCTGTTCGACATCGAGATCATCCTGCGGCGATCCCTGGTCTACGGCGCACTGACCGCCTGTGTGCTGGCCATCTACCTGTCCGCGGGCCTGGTCTTCGGCCACCTGGTCGGCGCCGGGCAGGGTCTCGCCGCGGTCCTGGCCACCTGCTTGGTCGCGTTCGCCGTCCAGCCGATCCGGGACTGGCTGCAGGCCCGCGTCGGCGGGCTGATCTACGGCGAACGCGACAACCCGTACAGCCTGGTCACCCGGCTCAGCCGGGTCGACGTCGCGGTGGAGCCGCAGGACGCGCTGGCCGAGGTGGCCCGGTCCCTGGCCCGGGCGCTGCGGCTCGCCCACGTGGAGATCGAGCTGTACACCGGCACCGGCCGGACCGCCGTGCGGGCGAGCTGGGGTACGCCGAGCGGGCCACCCCGCACCATCCCGCTGCGCCGGGGCCTTGTGCCGGTCGGCCTCCTGCTGCTCGACGTCGGCCCCGCCCAGGAACCGTTCGGCCCGGCCGACCGCCGGCTCCTCGACGCCCTGACCCGGCACATCGGCAACATCGCCGCTGTCGTGCTGCTCAACGCCGACCTGCGCGAGTCGCGCCACCGCCTCGTCCTGGCCCGCGAGGAGGAGCGCAGGCGCATCGCACACGCTCTTCGCCACGGCCTCGAGGCGGCGCTGGTGACCCACATCGCCGACCTGCGCAAGGCGCGCGCCCTGATCGCCACGGACCCCGCACGGGCCGCCGCCCTGCTGGACGACACGATCGTGAGCACCCGCACCCTGGTCCGGGACATCCGCGCGCTGGTGGCCGACATGCGCCCACCGGCGCTGGACCAGCTGGGCCTGGTCGACGCCATCCGCGAACGGGTGCGGCGCCTGCGCGAGGACTCCGGCACGGCGACACCGGACTTCGACGTCGTGACCGAGAACGGGCTGGGCCCGCTGCCGGCCGCGGTCGAGGTGGCCGCGTTCTGGATCACCGTCGAAGCCGCCCGGCACGCCCGGTGCGAGAGCCCGGCGTCCCGGTCACGCGCCGTTCTGGCACGGCGCGGCGATCTGTACGTCGAGGTGCGCAACAACGACGGATTCGACACCGGACCGCGGCTGACCGACGCGACGCGATGGGCCGGCGAGCTGGGCGGCACGACCACCACCACGGCGACCGCGGTACGCGCGCGGCTGCCGATCCGCGAAGGGACGTACAGCGATGGCGACTGAACCGATCCGGGTCCTCGTGGCCGACGACCACCCCACCGTCCGCGCCGGCGTCCGGGCCCTGCTCGAGATGGTGGACGGCATCCGCGTCATCGGCGAGGTCGACACCAGCGACGACGCGATCCGGGTGGCGGCGCGGGAGCAGCCGGACGTGGTGATGATGGACCTGCGCATGCCCGGTGCCGGCGGTGTGGAGGCCACCCGGACGATCGCGCGGGACCACCCGGGCATCGCGGTGCTGGTGTTCACCATGGTCGCCGACAGTGACGCGGTCTGGGCCGCCATCCGCGCCGGCGCCCGGGGCTACCTGCTCAAGGAGTCCGGATCCGCCGAGCTCGCCCGCGCCGTGCAGGCGGTGGCCCAGGGCGAGTTCATCACCAGCCCCGCCATCGCGACGCGGATCTCCGCCTTCTTCACCACCTCCGACCGGCTGAGCCGGGCACCGGAGGCGTTCCCGGTGCTCACCACGCGCGAACGCGAGATCCTGGACCTCATCGCGCAGGGCCGCAACAACGCCTACCTGGCCCACCACCTGCGGCTGAGCCCCAAGACCGTGCGCAACCACATCTCCAACGTCTTCGCCAAGCTGCACGTCGCGGACCGCGCCGAAGCGATCGTCCGCGCCCGGGAAGCGGGCCTGGGCGGCGCCACCGAGACCGCCCGGGGCCCGCGATGAGCCCGGTCAGCGGCTTCGCCGACACGCACAACCACCAGTTCGCCAGGTTCGCCTTCGGCGGCCGGGTGCTGTGGGGCTCCGCGGCGGCCGCCGACGCGGAGCTGGGTTCCTGCCGGCCCGAGCACGGCCCGCACGGCCTGTTCGACCTGCCCGGCAACCTCAGCAGGATCCTGCTGCGGACCGGGTCGATCACCTCCCTGCTGGGCCACCGGACGGACGGCGCGCCGGACTTCCCGGCGTGGCCGCGCTGGCACGACCTCACCCACCAGGCGGTGCCGCGGTCCGCCCTGAAACGGGCCGTCGACGGCGGCCTGCGGCTGCTCGTCATGCCGGCGGTCAACAACGAGCTGCTGGGACGGCTCACCCGCGGTGCCCACTACCACGACATGGCAGCTGCCGACCTGCAACTGCGGGCCGCCAAACAGTTCGAGGCGATGATCGACGCCGAGGCCGGCGGGCCGGGCCGCGGCTGGTACCGGATCGTCTACACACCGGAGCAGGCGCGCCGGACCATTGGCGAGGGCAAACTCGCCGTGATGCTCAGCATCGAGGTCGACGGCCTGTTCGGCGACGTCATCGGGCCGCACTCCACCGCCGGGGAGCTGGAGGCACAGGTCGACCGCTACCACGCCATGGGGGTACGGCACGTCTTCCCGATCCATCTGAAGAACTGCGCGTACGGCGGCACCGCCCTCGCCACGAGCCTGCACTGGTCACGTAACAGCGGCCCGGTGTCGAAGGCCAACCCGCCGCTGTCGCTGCCGGTCTACCGGATGACCACCGTCGCGCGTACGGCCGACGGCTACGACTACCGCGGCGGCCACTGCAACGCCGACGGGCTCACGCCGCTCGGTGAGACCCTCATCCGGCTGCTCATGGAGCGCGGCATGGTCATCGAAGTCGACCACATGGGTGCCCGATCGCGGGCGGACGTGCTGCGCCTGACCGGCGCGGCCGGCTACCCGGTCGTGGCGGGTCACGCCGAGCTGCTCAGCCTCGCCGGGCGCGGCGAGCGCAGCGAGTTCCTGCTGACCGACGCCGAGGTCACGGCGATCGGCCGGCAAGGCGGCGTTGTGGCGCCCAAGCTGCGGCAGTTGTCGGTCGCGGCACCCGGCGGCCTCAGGGGCACCGCGGCGACCTTCCTGACCGCGTACCGCCGGGTGCGAGAACTGCTGCCGGACGCGCCGATCCCGTTCGGCACCGACCTCAACGGCTTCGCCGGGATGCCCCGCCCGCGTCCCGGCGAGGTGCCACTGGACTATCCGTTCACCTCACCGGTGACCGGCGCCGCCCTCGACCGCGGCCGGCTCGGCTCCCGCGAGTTCGACATCAACGCCGACGGCGTGGCGCACGTGGGCATGCTTCCGGACTTCGTCTCGCTGCTGCTGCGGCACGGCCTGTCCGAGGAGGACGCCCGGCCGATGCTCGACTCGGCGCTCGGCTATGTCCGCGCCTGGGAGCGGGCCGTCGAGGCCCGATGAGAGCCAGGACCGTCGCCGCGCTCGCCGCTCTGCTGATCCTGCTCACCTGCGCGCTGATCGCGGAGCGGGCGACCACGCCGTCGGACGGCAGCGTGGTGCAGCTGTCGAACGCGCCGTGGCGGCAGGACAAGATGATCATCGGGTTCGTCTTCGAGGACGGCACCGCCCTGCGCGCCCGGGACGTGGTGATCGGGATCGATGGACGGCCACTGCCCGCGGCCTGGCGGTCGGCGCCGGCCCGCTCGGGGGAGGTGCACATCTACCATGTCCGGCGCGATGGGCGCACTATCTCCGTACCCATTGCATTGCATGATTTTTCTCTTCGAGGTGTCGCCACCCGCAACCTGGCGACGGTGCTGTTCCTGATCGCGCTGCTCGCGATGGCCCTGTTCGTCTTCGCCCACCGCCCCCGCGACCCGGCCGCGCAGGTCCTGTTGATCATCGCCGCACTCACCTGTTGCGGTACGACGGCCTGGCTGCTCGGTGCCGACCCGATGGCGCTCGCCACGACCGGGCCCACCGCGCTGCAGATCCTCGGCGAGATCGCGCTCGCCATGGTCTGGGGTGCGACCCTGCACTTCGCGCTGATCCTGCCCGGCTCGACCCTGCGCCCCGGCCGGCGCCTGGTCACCGCCCTGTACGCCACCCCCCTGCTGCTGCACGCCGCCTACCTGACGGTGGCCCTGCCCCTCGCCGCCGGCACCCCGGAAGTGGTGGGCCGCCTGGCCCAGGTGTCGCTGGCCGGCAGCACGCTGCTCCCGGCCGCCGGTGTCGTCCTGACGATCCTCGCCTACCGCTCCATGCCCACCGACTCACGACGGCGCACCCGCTGGGTCCTCATCCCCTTCTACGGCGCGGTGACCGCCTTCGTCGCGGTGTGGACGATCCCCAACGCCCTCGGGCTGCCCGTCCCGCCGGAGCACCTCATACCCGTGCTGTTCCTGCCGTGGGCGCTGGCCATCGGCGCGGCCGTCCTGCGATATCGCTGGTTCGATCTCGAGCTGATCGTGCGCCGGTCGCTGCTCTACGGCGGCCTCACCGCCAGCGTCCTGGCGATCTTCCTGACCACGACCTGGGCGCTGAGCTCGATCGTCGGCCGGCAGCCGGGCCTGGCCGCGCTCGTCGCCAGCGGTGTCGTCGCACTCACCGCCCAGCCGCTGCGCCGCTTCATCCACCGCCAGGTCGGGCGCCTGGTGTACGGCGACCGCGACGACCCCTACGAGGTGCTGGCCAGGCTCGGCACCATCGACGCCGCGGCCGCACCGCACCAGGTGCTGCAGCAGGTCGTGGAGACCCTCACGCAGACGCTGCGACTGCGGTACGCCGCCATCCACCTGGGCGAGATCGAAGCCTCCTCCGGGCACCCGCTCGGCAACGCGACCACCTGGGAGCTGGCACAGGGACACGAGGTGCTGGGCCGGCTCGTCCTCGAGATGGGACCGGGCCGCGAGCCGATCGGCCGCGCCGACCAGCAACTGCTGGACACCCTGATGCGGCAGATCAGCGGCACCGCGTCGGCGGTCCTGCTCGGCACCCGGCTGCAGGCGTCCCGCGAGCAGCTGGTGCTGGCCCGCGAGGAGGAACGCCGCCGGCTGCACCACCGGCTGCACGACGGCCTCGGCCCGACGCTGGCCGCCAACGCCATGCAGATGGAGATCGCCCGGGCGCAGGCGTACGCCGACCCCGCAGCCGCCGACGCGACACTGCGAACACTCATCGGCAGGCTGCGCGAACTCGGCACCGAGGCACACGCCCTGGTCAACGACCAGCGGCCGACCGCACTCGACGAGCTCGGCCTCGCCGGCGCCGTCCGGGAACGCGCCGCCGGCCGCATCGACGTGACGACAACAGTCGCCGGCGACCTGGCCGGCCTGCCACCGGCGGTGGAGGTCGCCGCGTACTGGATCGCTGTGGAGGCGGTGCACAACGCCGCCCGGCACGGCCACGCCCGGCACTGTCACGTCCGGCTGACCCGCGGCGACCACCTGTCCGTCGAGATCGTCGACGACGGCCGCGGACTGCCCGAGCCGCTGCGGCCCGGCGGCGGCTTCCTGTCCATGCAGGAGCGCGCCGAGGAACTCGGCGGGCGATGGTCCGCCGGACCGCAACCCGGCGGCGGAACCCGCGTCTTCGTCGTGCTGCCGATCGACGCCGAGTCCGGCTCCCACGCAACCCTGGGACCAGGTTCTGGGACACAGGTCCCTTCCGCCCGCGCGGCGGCCGAGCCACCGTGAAGGTCCGAGCACGAGGTCACGAGGTTTCGGCCGAGGGGAGACGACTGCCATGGTCAGGTGGGATCGGCGACGCTGGAGCAACTGGGCCGGCGACGTGATAGTCGAGCGACCCGAACGACGCTACTACCCCGGCACCCGGGAAGATCTGATCGCGATCATCGGTGACGCCGAACGCCAGCAGCCGCCGCAACGCGTCCGCGCCAGCGGCAGCCACTGGTCGTTCTCGGACATCGCGGTGAGCCCGGACTGGTTCGTCGAGACCCACGACCTGCGCGCCACCCTCTACGACGTGATCCCCGCCGCGCTCACCGCCCGGGCCCGCCAGGAACTGCTGGACCAGGACGGGGCGGAACCCGTCCACAGCTACTACCACGTCGAGGCCGGCATCACGATCCACGACCTCAACCTGCGCCTCGACCGCCGGGACCTGCCCAAGGCCGACCGCGAGTGGGCGCGCATGCCGGTGGACGCGATCACCGGCCCGTGGCCCGGCGCGAACAAACGCTGGGCCCTGCCGACCATGGGCGGCGCCGCCGGTCAGACGCTCGCCGGGGCGATCTCCACCGGCGTCCACGGCGGCGACCACGACCTGCCGCCGATGGCCGACATGATCGTGGCCGTCCACCTCATCGGGACCGGCGGGCAACAGTGGTGGATCGAGCGGGACACCGCGATCACCGACCCGGGCCACGTCCGCAGGCTGCTGCCCGGCGTCGAGTACCGCGCCTGCACCGAGCTGTTCGACGCGGTCCTGGTCTCCGCCGGCCGGATGGGCATCGTCTACGCCTACGTCGTGCGCGTCGTCGAACAGTTCGGGATGGAACAGACCACCCGGGCGTCGACGTGGGAGGACGAAGCCGCCGGCCTGCGGCCGCCGTTCGGGGCATTCCAGGACACTCGGTTCCTGGAGGCGCTTCTTGTTCCGTACGCGGATCGGCACGGCCGGCACACCTGCCACCTGACGACACGCCGGACGATCCCCGTACCCGAGAAGGGCACCGGCCCCCACGGGCCGGACTTCTTCGGGCTGCTCTGCCGGCACTCCACCATCACACCCGTCGTCCTGGTGCTGATCGCCGTGACCGTCCTGGCCATGGCGGTGTCCTGGCTGATACCGGTCATCGGCCCGATCCTGGTCAGCCTGGAGGGCCTGATCCTGCTCGGACTGCTCGGGCTGCTGATCTTCGCGAGGGGATCGCTGGGTGATCTCGTCGCCCGCGCCTGCAACCTGGCGAACCGGCTCGGCCGCTCCGCCCTGGTACGCCGGGCCATCGAGACGGTGTTCAACCGGTTCCGCCCGTCGGTGACACAGAGCGACGTGGGATACGAACTGATGGACCTCTCCGAGACCGGCGGCGATTGTTACCGGGCCGATCCGATGGAGGTGTTCTTCGACGCCGCCACCGGTGCACACGCCGACTTCCTCGAACAGGACGTGTTCCCCGCCTTCGTCCGCTCCGCCAAGGCCGGCCGCACCGTCGCGGGATACGTCTCGCTGCGCTTCACGCGACGGTCCTCGGCACTGCTCGCCATGCAGCAGGGCGACCCCACCGCCTCCATCGAGATCGCCCTGCTCAAGGGGGTCGAGGGCAACACCGAGATCCTGCACGCCCTGCAGGCCGCGGCACTACGGCGCGGCGCGACGATCCACTGGGGCCAGCGCAACACGATCGATGCCGCCGCCGTCGCCGCCGGCTATCCCCGGCTGGGACTCTGGCGCAAACGCCTCGCCGAGGTCATCGGCGACGGCAATCCGGGCACCTTCGACAACGCGTACTGCGCGGCCCGCGGCCTGGAACCGTAACCTCCCCGATAGAAGCAGCGCAGCAACTGTCGGGTGGCCCGAACCGATGTCGCCCACGATGGGCGCATGGATGACACGACCCTGGTATCCCGCTTCCTGCGCGACGGCTTCGTGAAGCTGGAGGGCGCGGTCGCGCCGCGGGTGGCCGCGGACTGCGCGCGGCTGCTGTGGCGCGAGACGGGCTGCGACCCCGACGACCCAGCGACGTGGACCAAGCCCGTGCACTGGGTGGCCGGCATGGCGCAGGGGCCGTTCGCCGCCGCACCCAACTCCCCGTTCCTGCACCACGCGTACGACCTGCTCGTCGGCGCGGGACGCTGGCAGCCGCGCTACTCGCTGGGCAGCTTCCCGCTGCGCTTCCCCCACGAGGAGGAGCCGGACGACGCGGGCTGGCACATCGAGGGCAGCTACCTGCCGGACGGCGAGAGCTGGTACTTCACCAACCTGCGTTCCCGGGACCGGGCCCTGCTGATGCTGTTCCTGTTCAGCGAGGTCGGTGCGGACGACGCCCCGACCAGGATCCGGGTCGGCTCACACCTCGACGTGCCGAAGGTGCTGGAAAAGTACGGCGAGGACGGAGCGAGCGGGCTGACCCTTGCGCCCGGCCTGGTGGTCGCGTCGGAGCATCGGCCGCTCGCTCTCGCCACCGGGTCGCCGGGCGATGTCTTCCTGTGCCATCCCTTTCTGGTGCACGCGGCGCAGCCGCACCATGGGGTGCGGCCCCGTTTCATGGCTCAGCCGCCGCTGATGCCGGCCGAGCCCTACGAACTGGAGCGGGCCGACGGCGCGTACTCACCCGTGGAGATCGCGATCCGCCGCGGCCTCAGGCAGGAACCGTCCGCGACGTGATCCATTCGGTCGGTCTTCGCGCGCTGGACCCTGATGGACGGGAGGCCTGGACCAGCAGGCGCGCACGGTGAGGTTGTGTGCGAGCCGGCTGTCGTTGGGGGCGCGTTGTCGCTACAACCAACGGCGGCGAGGAATGATATGACCATGGACGCGCCCTGGCTGACCGAACAGCAACTCGCGGCCTGGGTACGCCTCGTCGCCCTCGTCGAGCTGCTGCCCGGCACGCTCGACTCCCAGCTGCGCCGCGACGCCGGCCTCACCTCGTTCGACTACTTCGTGCTGGCCATGCTCTCCGAAGCACCGAGCCGCACCCTGCGGATGACCGACCTGGCCCGCCAGACCAACGCCACCCTGCCCCGGCTGTCCCACGTCGTGCAGCGGCTCGAGACCCGCGGCCTCATCGAACGCTTCCCCTGCCCGCAGGACCGGCGAGCGACGAACGCCCGGCTCACCCCGGCCGGCTGGACGAAGGTCACCGAGACCGCACCGGGCCACGCCGCCACCGTCCGCGACCACGTCATCGACGCACTCACGCCGGAGCAGATCGCCCAGCTCACCACCATCGCCGACGCCATCCTGCAACGCCTCGACCCGGACGCGGCGATGAGCGGCACCTACAACCGCTACGACCGCCCGCCGGAGTAACCCGCTGTTCTCCAGCTCTGATCGGGGAGCCCGGCCGGCACTCCCAGCAGCTCCTCCAGCCACCCGGCGACCGCCCGCAGCGCGGGAGCCGCCAGCCCATGGTGACCAGGTCGCGGCGCGCCGCTGGCCGAACCCGCGGTGGCGACGACAGCCGGGTTCACCCGATCGTCCCGGCGGTGGCGACGCCGGACCAGCGGCTGATCTCGGCGGCGAGGTCGAGGCGGTCGACCGGGGCGGTGTTCTCGAACTCGCCCCACTGCTCACGCGGCAGCATCCACATGATCTCGAACTCGTTGCCGTCCGGGTCGGCCCCGTAGACGCTCTTGGTCGCGCCGTGGCTGGACTCGCCGGTGAGTGCGCCCGCCTCCGCGAGGATCCTGCGAGCCTGTTCCAGTTCGTTGATGGTGTCGACCTGCCAGGCCAGGTGGTAGAGCCCGATGCCGCCGCGCTGCCTGGGCGGAGCGGCCGGGCCGACGCCGAACAGGCCCAGGTCGTGGTGGTTGCCGGAACGAGGCAGGCGCAGGAAGGCCGCCCTCGCCCGCGGCTCACGGACGGTGACGACCATGCCCATGACCTCGGTGTAGAAGTGCTCCGCACGCTCCAGGTCGGCGACGAACAGGACCGCGTGGTTGAGCCGTACCGGTCCGATACCCATGATCGACCTCCTTTAGTTGACGAGTCAACGATACCAGGGAAATGGTTGTTGCTTCAACTGATTTCCTGTGCGATAGTTGTAGCAACAACCAAATCGTGAGGAGCACATCGTGAGCCACATCAGCATTCTCGGTACCGGCAACATGGGCCAGGCCATCTCCACCCTCGCCACCAAGGCGGGCCACACCGTCGAGCTGTTCAACAGCCACGACACCGCCAAGCCCGTCACCGGCGACATCGTGGTGCTCGCCGTCCCCTACCCCGCGGTCGCCACCGTCCTCGCCGAGCGCGCCGGCCAGTTCACCGGCAAGGTCGTCGTCGACATCACCAACCCGCTGAACTTCGCCACCTTCGACTCCCTCACCGTGCCCGCCGACAGCTCCGCCGCCGCCGAGATCGCCGCCGCGCTGCCCGCCTCCCGCGTCGTCAAGGCCTTCAACACCACCTTCGCCGCCACTCTCACCAGCGGCACGGTCGGCCCGAACCCCACCACCGTGCTCATCGCCGGCGACGACACCGATGCCAAGACCCAGATCGCCGGCCTGGTCACCGGCGCCGGCCTCAACGCCATCGACGCCGGCGCGCTGACCCGCGCCCGCGAACTCGAAGCCCTCGCCTTCCTCCAGATCACCCTCGCCGCCGGCGAGAAGATCAGCTGGACCGGCGGCTTCGGCATCGCCGCCTGAAACCTCGGCGCACAGCACTCGGCCTGGAGTCAGCAGTTCTTCGTTCTCAAATCCGACGCGCACAGCTACGAGAAAGGTGTGCGGACAGCTTCCTGCAGCCGGTGGGGCAGAACCTCGTGGCGTCACCGCACACCCTCACCGGCAACGACCTCTTCGAATGGCGCGGTGGCAACCCCGACTACGGGCTGTTGCACGCCGAGTCGGGGCGTTTCCTGACCGCGGACAACGCCGGTCTCGTCAAACTCCGACCGACCAATCTCGGCTGGGGCCAAGCACTACGCCGGCTGTCGTGACGCCCTCGCCAACCTCCTGATTCCGGCCGGCCGTCGTGCCGGCCCGGACACTTCGCGGTTCCGGCGGCGCTCGAAGCGTCCCGCCTGCCCTCCTCCGCCGCGGCAGTGAGGGCAGCCGGCACGCCAGCCTCAGCCCGCCTCCGCCGCGGCGGTCAGGGCAGCCGGCACGCCAGCCTCAGCCCGCCTCCGCCGCGGCGGTCAGGGCAGCCGGCACGCCGGCCTCAGCCTTCCTCCGCCGCGGCGGTGAGGGCAGCCAGCACGGCGGCGACGGCCGGCGGGTCGGGTGGCTCACCGTAGGTGGCGGCGCAGATCTGGCGGCGGAGGCCGAGCTCGGTGGCGTGAACGCCGGACCGGCGATGGGCCCGCAGGGCCAGGCCGGGCAGGGTGGTGACGCCGAGGCCGGCGGCGACCAGAGACTGCACGACGACCATGTCGTCACTCAGCGAGCCGATCCGGGGAGTGAAGCCGGCGCGCCGGCACACGGCGAACAGTTCCGCCTGGCACCGCTCGCAGCCCCCGATCCACGGTGACTCGCGGTGGTTCTCGAGGGAGTCACCGGGCTGCCGGCTGATGAGGTAGAGCGGGTCCTCGCCGAGCGGCAGGAGGCGGAACTCCTGGTCCTCCAACGGTGCGTCGACGTGCCGGAACACGAGAGCGACGTCGATCTCCCCGTGGCGCAGCATCTGCAACGACTCGTTCGGATGCCGCTCGACCAGGCTGAGCTCGATGCCCGGATGCGCCTGCGACAGCGTCGCCACCGCCTCGGGCACGAGCGTGCTGAGCACCGAGGCGTTGGCAGCCACCCGGACCCGCCCGGACTGCAGGCCGACCTGGGCCGCGAGCTCGTTCGTCGCCGCGTCGAGCCGGCCCAGAATTTCGGCGGCCCGGCCGGCCAGCAGCCGTCCCTCGGGCGTCAACCGCATGCCGCGGCCGACCCGCTGAACGAGCCGGACGCCGGTGGCGGCCTCCAGCCGGGACAGGTGGTGGCTCACCGACGGCTGCGAGTAGTGCAGCTCGCGCGCGGCCTGAGTCACGGATCCGTGGCGGGCCACCGTGGCGAGGACCTTGAGGTGGATCAGGCTCAGCATTCATCAATTCTATTAATGCAATACGCTCGATTTCGGCATTGGACGTCATGTCAGATGCTCGACATGCTCAGGTGACGGCGGCCAGTAGGGCCCGCCCCAGCGTCTCGACCCCGTCGGCGGGGGCGGGGCGTCACGGCGCGGCCCTGGTAACGACCGCCCAGGCGGTGGCGCGGCGATGCAGCCGGCGGCACGAACCGAAGTCAGTCACGCGAAGACATGTGAGGACAACACCATGACCGGCAAGGTGATCTGCAACATCACGGTCTCGGCCGACGGCTACGTGGCCGGGCCCGGCCAGAGCGAGGAACGGCCCTTCGGCGCGGACGGCGGTGACGGGTTCGGGGACCGGTTGCACGCCTGGATGTTCGCCGATCCGGAGGAGAACCGGGCCGAGGTCGAGGAGATGGCCGCCTACCGCGCGGTGATCATGGGCCGGAACATGTTCGGCCCGGTACGCGGCGCGTGGGACCGCCAGTGGAACGGCTGGTGGGGTGACGACCCGGTGTTCCACTGCCCGGTGTTCGTGCTCACCCACCACAAGCGTGAGCCCCAGCCGATGGACGGCGGCACCACCTACCACTTCGTCAGCGACGGCATCGAGGCGGCACTGGTCCGGGCGCGCGAGGCGGCCGGCGACGGCGACGTCGCGATCCTGGGCGGCGCGGACACCATCAACCAGTACCTCGCCGCCGGCCTGGTCGACGAACTGCGGCTGCACATCGTCCCGCTCATCCTCGGCGGCGGCGCACGGCTGTTCGACGGCGTACCGCCCTCGGCTCTCGAACAGGTCAAGTCCCGGGCAGCCACCGCGGTCACCCACCTGACGTACCGCGTGGCGAGCTGAACCAGGAGTCTCCGGGGCTGCTGATCGGGGGTCGCCGGATTAGGGTCCTTCACCATGATCACCCCGCCGTGGCCGGATCCGGTACTGCAGCATGCCGCCGACCACCTCGCCGCCGGCCGCCCCGAACCCGCTTACGCCTGTCTCGGTGAGGCTGTGCCCGACGCCAACCGCCGCGAGTTCTACGCCGACGTGCTCGGCAAGGTCGGCGAACGACATGTCCGGATGCTGGAGGCCAACGCGTACGCGGCCCATGAGGACGCTCCCCGATGGCTGCTGGCGGGCGCGGCCCTGTGTTACGCGGCCTGGTCGGCGCGCGGCGCGAACCGGATGCAGTACACATCGGACGACCAGGTCCGGGGCATGAGGCAGTTCTCCCAGCAGGGACGGTTCCTGCTCCAGCGGGCCGCGGAGCTGGCGCCCGGCGACCCGGTGCCCTGGACGCTCCTGCAGAGCGTCGCCAAAGCCTCTCCGATCAGCCGCACCGAGGTTGCGGAAGTGTGGGACCGGCTGCACGCACTCGCGCCGGACTCGTACGCCGGCAATTTTCAGCGGCTGACCGTCCTGTGCCGCAAGTGGTACGGCAGCACCGACGAGATGCTGCGGTTAACCCAGGAGCAGAGTGGCCGCCAGCCGGACGGTCACCCGCTGTGGTCCCTGGTTCCCAAGGCCTGGATCGAGGTCTACTGCGACAGCTGGATGTTCGGCAACATGGTGAAACGCGCCTACTGCATCATCAGCAAGTCCGCCCTCAAGTCCCGGACCGCGCGCAGCCAGGTGGACGCGGCGTCCGAGCGCATCCTGGCGACCGACGCCTATGCCGGCCACCCGTGGTTCGAGGCGGCTCATCAGGTGTTCGGTGCGTACTACGTGAACGCGGGACAGACCGGCCGGGCCCGGCCCCACCTGGAGCGCGGCGGGACCCGGGCGGCAGTGTGGGCGTGGAACATCTTCGCCAACGACGACGACGGCGAGCAGGCCGAGCTGGTCAAGGCCCGGCAAGCGGTCGGACTCGCCGACCGCACCTGATCCCGGCGGGCCGGGTGACTATCGCGGGCTCACGCCCTTGACCACCGCAGACTCCGGTAAGCCGAGCGCCTCACGCAGGTGACTCGTCAGGGAACTGGTCACCGGCACCTCCCGCGCGGCCGCGAGATATTCGGCGACGGTGCCGGCCGCGGCGACACGCTGGTATCCGGCCGCACGCTCCTGGAGGTGTTCATCCAGGGCACCGACGATGGGCTGGACCTCAGCGGGCCAGTGGTGCTTCCGGAGCCCTTCGGAGAAGGCGACGGTGGCGTCGGCCGCACCGGCAGCGAGCTTCTTGTGCTTGGCCAGATTCGACTTGGTCGGCTTGGGGGCGGCCATCCATTTCTCCCGAGCGGCATTCGAAGCGGCGCTGAGCTTCGCGTACGCCTCCCCGGCCCCCTCGATCGTCAGGACCGGTTCGGGTGCTGCCGAATCGGCCGAACCTGTGCTCGCGGGCGGCGACGCCTGGACGTCCTGGGAAGTGCAGCCGGTGAGACCCACCAGAGACAGGCACACCGCAGCGGTGATGCCCACGAGCTCGCGCTTCATGAAACGGCCGGCCTTCCGTCGGTCCAAAACTCGCTGGGGACCATCGGCAGGGCGCTGCACCCATGAAGGTAAAACGGGCCCGAATCTCAGCCGGACAGGTTCCTCAACCGGGATCCCGCTCTGCCGCAATCAGGGGGTACAGCCGACAAAGGGAGCTCGAAAATGCGCAGGATCCTCGCCGCCGCCGTCCTGTTCTCCGCCGCTCTCCCCGCCGCGGTGACCATCGCTTCGCCCGCCCAAGCGGCGACCAAGCACAGCATCCTGGCCGGCATGACCGCCACGCAGACCGACGGCACCAGGTGCGGCGACAACGCGACCATTCAGAGCACGGTCAAGCTTCGTAAACGGCATATCGCCGTAGCCCTGATGGTGGATGTGTACATCGGCAAGCGCTACGTCACCACGCGCACCAACGACGTGGACATCGACGGTAGGACGAAGGTCTCCTTCACGACCTGCGTCCCCTTCAAGTACCTGTTCGACGCCGACGGCAACTACTACCCGACGAAGCTCAGGGTCGCCACGATGCCGCGCAGCCGTGACGTGATGACCGTGACCATCAAGCAGTTCATGTGCTGACGACTGATCAGCGACCTCGCACGGCCGTGGCCGGGCCTCCGCCGCGTCGCCCGGTGCGGTCGTAGATTGGGACCATGGATTACACGCGTCTGGGGAGCTCAGGACTCAAGATCAGCCGGATCACGCTCGGGTGCATGAGCTTCGGCGAAGCGGGCCGCGGCGCCGATCAGTGGTCCCTCGACGACGAGGCGGCCGAGCCGATCTTCCGGCAGGCGGTCGAGCTGGGGATCACGTTCTGGGACACCGCGAACGTCTACAGCCTCGGCTCCTCGGAGGAGGTCGTCGGCCGGGCCATCCGCAAGTACGCCGACCGCGACTCGATCGTGCTCGCCACCAAGGTGTTCTTCCCGGTGCACCAGGGCCCGGGCGGCTCCGGGCTGTCCCGCAAGGCGATCCTGGAGAACATCGACGCCTCGCTGTCCCGGCTCGGCACCGACTACGTCGACCTCTATCAGATCCACCGCTTCGATCCCGACGCCCCGGTCGAGGAGACCATGGAGGCGCTGCACGACGTGATCCGCGCCGGCAAGGTCCGCTACATCGGGGCGTCGTCGATGTGGGCGTGGCAGTTCGCGAAACTGCAGCACGCGGCCGACCTCGGCGGCTGGACCAGGTTCGTGTCGATGCAGAACCAGTACAACCTGCTCCAGCGCGAGGAGGAGCGGGAGATGTTCGGCCAGCTCGCCGACCAGGGCGTCGGCTCGCTGCTGTGGAGCCCGCTCGCCAAGGGACGGCTGGCCCGGCCGTGGGAGGACATGACGACCCGCCGCGCCGAGGTCGATCCGCTGCACGCTCGCTACGCCGTGGAGGAGAACCGCGGCATCGTGGACGCGGTCCGGCGGGTCGCCGAGGCGCGAGGCGTACCGATGGCGCAGGTCGCACTCGCCTGGGTCCTGCACAACCCGGTCGTCGACGCCCCGATCGTCGGCCCCACCAAACCCCACCACCTGACCGACGCGGCGGCTGCCCTCCAGCTGGAGCTGACCGACGACGAGATCACCGCCCTCGAGGAGCACTACACACCACGCCTCCCTTCGGGCTACTGACCGCGCGCTACCCGCGCCGGCGGAACCGGCAGGCGCACAGGCAACGCGACCCTGCGCCCCGCGGCCGCGCGATCCCCCGGCCTTGCCCGCATTAGCTAATGCTGCTAGCTTAAAGCTATTGCAGCTAGCTAAGCCGCATGGACCACCCCTCTGGAGACAGTGATGACTGAATACCTGACCGTCGGCGCCGGAACGATCGCCTACGAGGTGACCGGCCACGGTCCGCTGGTGGTGCTCGCCCCCGGCATGGGCAACAGCCGCCACGCGTACCGCTTCATCACGCCGAGGCTGGTGGCCGCCGGCTACCGCGTCGCCACCGTCGACCTGCGCGGTGCGGGCGAGTCGAGCGCGCAGTGGCCGTCCTACACCCGCACCGACATCGCCGGCGACCTGCTCGCGGTGGTCCGGCACCTCGGCGGCCCGGCGGTGCTTGTCGGTCACTCGATCTCCGGGGGTGCCGCCACCATCGCCGCCGCACAGGCTCCCGAGATGATCACCGGCATCGTCGAGCTGGCCCCGTTCACCCGTAAGCAGGCGGTCAAGCTGGGCGACCTGACCAACGCCGGCTACCGCAAGGGGGCAGTGCGGCTGGCCGGCACCATGATGGGCAGCCTGTCGTCGTGGAAGAAGTACCTCGACCTCGCCTACCCGGGCCGCAAACCCGCCGACTGGGACGCCGACCTGGCCGCCACCGAAGCCATGCTGCGCGAGCCGGGACGCATGAAGGCGCTGCAGGCAATGATGAAGTCCACGCCCGCCGACGCCGGCGCCCAGCTGGGCAACGTACGCTGCCCGGCCCTGATCATCGAGGGATCGCTCGACCCCGACTGGGCCGACCCGCGCGCCGAGGGCGAGGCGATCGTGGCCGCCATCCCGGCCGGAGCGGCCCGGCTCGAGGTGATCACCGGAGCCGGTCATTACCCGCACGTGCAATACCCTGACGAGGTGGCGAACCTGATGCTGACCTTCCTCCAGGCGAACGCTCGTGCCTAGAGCGGGCCTCGCCCCGGCCACCGTCGTCGCGGCCGGGGCGGCACTCGCCGATGAGGTCGGCCTGGCGGGCCTCACCATGGGCCTGCTCGCCGAGCGGGTCGGCGTGAAAACGCCGTCGCTCTACAAACACGTCGCCTCGCTGGAGGCCCTCCAGCGCGGCATCTCCCTGCAGGCCAAACGCGAACTCGGTGACGCCCTGGCCCGGGCCGCGGCCGGCAAGTCCGGTCCCGACGCCCTGCGGGCCTACGCCGCGACCTGGCGCCGCTGGGCCCTCGATCACCCGGGCCGCTACGCCGCCACCGTCCGCGCACCCTCCGATCAGGACGACGACGAGCAGGACCGGCTGGTGGCCAACGAGGGCTTACAGATCATGTACGCAGTCCTCGCCGGCTTCGGGCTGAGCGGCACCCGCAGCGTGGATGCCGCCCGCGTCATGCGATCGTCGCTGCACGGCTTCGCCACCATCGAGAGCGCCGGCGGCTTCGGACTGCCCCGCGACGTGGACCGCAGCTTCACCTTCCTCCTCGACACCCTGATCGCCGGCCTGCGGGCCGACCACCCGGTGCCGCCGGACGACCCGCACGACGATCAGCCACTGACACACTGACCCCGACCGCGGCGCCGGGCCGAGCGCCACCCATGCGGGTCGCAACTCGGCCGGGCGCCGACGCGTCTAACGGCCGGCGCCCACCGGCTCGGGCAGGACCGGCGGCTCATCCGGCACCGCGTCGCGCAACCGCTCCCCCTCCACATCGACGTTCGGCAACAGCCGGTCCAGCCACCGGGGAATCGCCCAAGCGCGCCGCCCCAGCAACGCCATCACCGCCGGCACGATCGTCATCCGGACCACGAACGCGTCAAGCAGAATGGCCGCCGCCAGCGCGAACCCGATCGACTTGATCAGCGGATCCGGCGCCAGCACGAACCCCGCGAAGACGCTGATCATGATGATCGCCGCCGCGGTCACCACCCGGGCGCCGTGCGCGTAACCGACGATCACCGCCCGGGTCGGCGGCGCGCCGTGCACATGCTCCTCGCGCATCCGGCTGACCAGGAACACCTCGTAGTCCATCGCCAGTCCGAACACGATGCCGATCAGGATCACCGGCAGCAGGCTGACGATCGGCCCGGTCTGATCCACCCCGAACACCTCGGCCAGCCACCCCCACTGGAACACCGCCACCACAGCCCCGAACGTCGCCACCACCGACAGCAGGAACCCGCCGATCGCCTTCAGCGGCACCAGCACCGACCGGAACAGCACAGTCAGAAGCAGAAATGCCAGAAGAACAATGACACTGAGGTACGGCAGAAGCGCGCCACCCATCTTCGCCGCGATGTCGATGGTGACCGCCGTCGTCCCGGTCACCGACAGATCCGCACCGGTACGCGCCCGCAGCCCCGCGTCGGCGTCCCGGATCGCGTGCACCAGATCCGTGGTCTCACTGCTGTCCGGCGCACTGGCCGGAACCACCTGCAGCATCGCGGTGTCCCCGGCCTGGTTGAACGTCGGCGGGCTGACCGACACCACACCGGGCAGCCCGGTGATCGTGTCAGCCGCCGCACTCGCCGCCGCCTTCGGATCCGCACTCCCCGCGGCGTCCAGAACCACCAGCAGCGGCCCGTTGTATCCGGCACCGAACCCCTCGGTCATCAGGTCGTACGCCTTGCGCTGGGTGGTGTCCGGCGCGGCCATGTTGTCGCCGGGCAGCCCCAGCCTCAGACTCAGCGCCGGCACCGCGATCAGCCCCAGCGCGGCAACCGCGATCACCACCGTCAGCACCGGCCGCCGGGTGATCGCCCGGGCCCACCGCAGACTCAGCGCCGGGCGCTCACCGTCCGCCTCGATGTCGCGGGCCTGACCGCCGCGCCCGGTGATCCGCCGCCCGGCGAAGCCGACCAGCGCCGGCAGCAGCGTCAGCGCGATCAGCACGGCCACCGCGACCGCGCCCGCCGCGGCCAGGCCCATCTCGGTCAGCACCGGGATGTTCACCACCGCCAGCGCGGTCAGCGCGACCAGCACGGTGAGCCCGGCGAACGTGACAGCCGATCCGGCGGTGCCGACCGCGCGCCCGGCCGCCTCCGCCCCGGTCCGGCCCAGGGCCAGCTCGTGCCGGTAGCGCGACACGATGAACAGCGCGTAGTCGATGCTGACCGCGATGCCGAGCATCAGCGCCAGCGTCGACGTGCTGCTGCTCAGGTCGAAGAAGCCGGACGCCAGCTGGATGCCGGCCATCGTGGTGGCCACGCCCAGGAACGCGGTGAGCAGCGGCAGCCCGGCCGCGACGAGGGACCCGAAGGTGATGGTCAGGACGATGGCGGCGACACCGAAGCCGATCACCTCGCTGAGCCCCTGCTCCGGTTCGGTCTGCAGGGCGTCGCCACCGGCTTCGACGGTCAGCCCGCCGTCCCGGCCGGTCTGCGCGGCGGCCAGCAGCGCCTCCCGGTCGGCCTCCCGCACCTCGGGCGCCGGGACCCGGAAAGCCACTTGTGCGTACGCGATGGTGCCCTCGGTGTTGATCGTGCCGCGCAGCGGATCGCTCACCTCGGCCACCCGCGGGCCGGCACGAAGGGCTGCGACAGTACGGTCGACAACCGCCCGATTCGCCGGATCGGTGAGTTTCCCGCCCGGCGGCGCGGCGAACACCACCCGGGCCGCGGCGCCACCCGCCGGCGACTCACCGAAGCGCTCCCCCAGCAGGTCCTGGGCCTGCTGCGCCTCGGTGCCCGGAATGGTGAAGTCGCCGGAGGTCGGACCGGAAAGGGTGGCGGCACCCACGCCGAGCAGCCCCAGGACCGCGAGCCAGATCGCGAGAACCAGCTTTCGCCGATGAAAGCTGAGCCGGCCGAGCCGGTAGAGATAGGTAGCCATCGGGTCCCCCGAGCTGGTGGTGTCGTTGACCGCTCCACCGTCGCGAACCGCACGCCGGAAGTCGTCGTCCAGGCAGAGGCAGCCGGATACCACGTCTGCGGTATCCGCCGTCGCTGCCGGTACCACCACGGGACGACGCCACCAGGTCACAGCCCCGCGTAGGGTCGCCAGTGATGGACACGACCGAGGGGCACCTGATCGGGCGCTGGCGGGTGGTCGCCGAGCGTCCCCTGCTGCTGGACTTCTTTCTCGCCCTGGTGCTGGCCGCCGCGGTGTTCAAGGCGGCACTGCCGGAGTCCACCCACCGGCCGACCGGCTGGGACGTGCTGATCGCGGTGGTGGCGTTCGTGGCGGTGCTGAGCCGCCGCCGCCGGCCGATGCTCGCGCTCACGATCGCCACCACGGCCACCGCCGCCGCGGTGGTGCAGGAGGTCCGCAACCCGGGTCTGATCGTGGCGCTGGGTGTCATCACCTACTCGATCGCCGCGCACACCGACCGGCGCCGGGCCTGGACGTGTGCGGCGGCCGCGTCGTCGGTCGTCTACCTGACCGTGGTGCTGCTCAACCGGGACGTCTGGTGGCGCGCCGACGTGATCGGCGTGTTCGCGTGGGTGTTCCTGGCCGCCGCGGTCGGCGACGCGGCCCGCTCACACCGGGCCTATGTGCGGGAGGTGGAGGAACGCGCCCGCCGCGCCGAGCACAGCCGCGAGGAGGAGGCGCGCCGCCGGGTCACCGAGGAACGGCTGCGCATCGCCCGCGAGCTGCACGACGTGGTGGCGCACCACATCGCGGTGATCAACGTGCAGGCCGGTGCGGCGGCGCACCTCCTCGAACGCCGTCCCGGCCAGGTGGCGCCCGCGCTGCACCACATCCGGGAGGCGTCGAACAGCGTGCTCGCCGAGATCCAGTCCGTGGTGGGCGTGCTGCGCAGCCCGGACGAGCCCGCCGAGCCGGCCGACACTGAACCGCTGCCCGGTCTCGATCAGCTGCCCGACCTGCTGACCGGGCTGGCCGCCGCCGGTTTTCCGGTGGAGTTCCGGCAGGTCGGCGATCCGGGGGAACTGCCGGCGGTGGCCGATCTGGCGGCGTACCGGATCGCGCAGGAGGCGCTGACGAACGCGTACAAGCACGGTGGCGGCACCGCCCGGCTCACCGTGCGGCACACCCCGGCCGCCGTCGAGATCGAGGTGGTCAACACGCTGCCGCCGGGCGCGTCCGCTTCGGGTACGGGCTACGGGCTGCTCGGCATGCGCGAGCGCGCCGCGTCCGCGGGCGGCACGCTCACCACGGGCCTGGCCGGAGCCGGCTTCCGGGTGCACGCGGTGCTGCCGGCCGGGAAGCCGGCGGGGGTGCTGCCGGCCGGGAAGCCGGCGGGTCCGGTCGCGCCCGCGTGCGGACTCGGCGCCGGGTCGCGCGACCGGGTGCTGCCGGCGTGACCATCCGGGTGCTGCTCGCCGACGACCAGGCGCTGATCCGGGCCGGCTTCCGCATGATCATCGATGCGGAGCCGGGATTCGAGGTGGTCGCCGAGGCCGCCGACGGCCGTGAGGCGCTGGACCTGGCCCGCACGACCGGCGCGGACGTGATCCTGATGGACATCCGCATGCCACACATGGACGGCCTGGAGGCGACCCGGCGGATCGGCGCGGACGACGGCCTGGCCGGCGTCCGGGTGCTCGTGCTGACCACGTTCGAGAACGACGACAACGTGGTGCTGGCGCTGCGGGCCGGTGCGAGCGGGTTCCTCGGCAAGGGCGTCGCGCCGGAGGACCTGCTGAACGCCATCCGGGTGGTGGCCGACGGCGAGGCGCTGCTGTCGCCGCGGGCCACCCGGGCCCTGGTCGGCCGGTTCCTCGACCACCTCGGACCGGAGATCCCGCCGGCGCCGGCGCTGGACGAGCTCACCGAGCGGGAGCGGGAGGTCCTGGCCCTGGTCGCCCACGGACTCTCCAACACCGACATCGCCGGCCGCCTCCACATGTCGCCGCTGACCGCCAAGACCCACGTCAACCGGGCGATGACCAAGCTGGGCGTCCGGGACCGCGCCCAGCTCGTGGTCATCGCGTACCAGTGCGGTGTGGTCCGGCCGGGCGACCACCTGCCGTGAGAGCATTTGCAAGACCGAACGTTCTATTCGATAAGATAGGTTCATGACGTACGGCGAACCCGCGGCCCGGCCCTCCGAGGCGCGACTGCGGCTGCTCAGCACGGCGACCCGCATCTTCTACGCGGAGGGTGTCCACGCCGTCGGCGTCGACCGGATCATCGCCGAGGCGAAGGTGACCCGGGCCACCTTCTACCGTCACTTCCCCAGCAAGGACGATCTCGTCGTCACGTACCTGCGTGAGGTGCACCAAATGGATCGCGGCGCGGTCGACGCCGCCATCACCGCCGGCTCCGCACCGGCCGACACCGTCCTGGCCATCGCCGGCGCCATCGCCAAGAACATCCAGTCACCCGGGTTCCGCGGCTGCGCCTTCCTGAACGCCGCCGCGGAATATCCCCACCCCGGCCATCCCGTGCACCAGCAGATCATCGCCCACCGGCAGTGGTTCCTGGACACCCTGCGGGTACTGATGGCGCAGGTCGCCGAGGACTCGTCGGATCCGGCCGCACGCCACTTCGTGATGCTCCGCGACGGCGCCATGGCGGCCGGCTGCCTCTTCGAGCCCGCGCTGGTGGCCGACACGTTCCTGCGCGGAGTCGAAGGACTCGTCCGCATTCACGCCCAGCGCTAGACGGGCTGTTACTCGATGTCCGAGAAGAGGCCGGTGAACGTCACCTGCGCACCCTGGAGCGCGCCGAACACCGCACCCGCAGCCGGCGTGGCAACCGCCGCCGAGGCGTCCTCGTAGCTCGCGAAATACAGGTCGAGCGTCCGGTAGGCGGGCGTCGGCGTACCGTCCTCCTTCGGCCACACCTTGGCCGACTCCACCCGCTGGACCTTGGGGAACGTCTTCGCGGCCGCCAGCACCTCGGCGTAGGCCTTCTCGAATTCGTCGGCGTTCGCGGGGTTGTCGATGATCAGCGTGATCTTGGTGGTCATGACGTCTCCTTGCTCGATGGACTCAATCAGAGAACTCGATGGGCTCAATCAGAGAATCAGAAGCGGCCGTACGCCTCGAGCAGCCGCAGCCAAACCTCGCTCACGGTGGGAAAAGACGGCACGGCGTGCCACAGCCGATCGATCGGCACCTCACCGACGACAGCGATGGTCGCCGCGTGCAGCAGTTCCGCGACGTCCGGACCGGCGATGGTGAACCCGACGATCACCCTGCGATCCTCGTCGACGACCATCCGGGCCTGCCCCCGGTATTCCTCGACGTGCAGCGCGGACCCGGCGACAGCTCCCAGGTCGTAGTCGACCACCCGGGTCCGCAGCCCAGCCGCCTCAGCAGCCGCCGCGGTCAGCCCCACCGACGCGATCTCCGGCTCGGTGAAGACCACCTGCGGCACCGCCCGCTCGTCCGCGGTGGCGACATGCCGGCCCCAGCGACCGTCCTCGACCGTCTCACCCTTGGCGCGGGCCACGATCACATCACCGGTGGCACGCGCCTGGTACTTGCCCTGATGTGTCAGCAGAACCCGCCGGTTCACGTCGCCGGCCGCGTACAGCCACCCGCCGGCGTCGAGGACGCGCAGCGTGTTGTCGACCGTCAGCCACGCTCCGGGCGTCAACCCGATCCGGTCCAGGCCGATGTCCCGGGTGTTGGGCGTACGGCCGACGGCCACCAGAACCTCGTCGGCCTCCACCTGCCCACCGTCGGCGAGGGTCAGGTGCACCACGCCGGCACCGTCCCGGCTCACCGCCACCGCCTCGGCACCCAGCAGCACGGACACGCCGGCGTCCCGCAGTGACTTCGTGACCAGCTCACCGGCGAACGGCTCGGCCAGCGGCAGCACACCGTCACGGGCCAGCACCGTCACCGCCGATCCGAGGCTCGCGTACGCGGTCGCCATCTCGGTGGCCACCACCCCGGCACCGATGACAGCGAGCCGGCCGGGAACCTCGCTCGCGGCGGCCGCCTCCCGGCTGGTCCACGGCTTGGCCTCTCGCAGGCCCGGGATGTCCGGTACGAGCGCCCCGCTCCCGGTGGCGACGACAACCGCGTGCCGGGCGGTGAGCGTGGTCGTCGTGCCGTCCTCGCCGGTCACCTCGACGACCCGCTCGGCGCCGATCCGCCCCTGACCGCGGAACAGGGTGATCCCGGCCGAGTCCAGCCAGGAGACCTGCCCGTCGTCCTTCCAGTGCGAGGCGAACTCGTCCCGGCGCCGCAGCACCGCCGCCACGTCCAGGTCACCGGTCACCGCTTCGCGTGCTCCGGGCATCCGGCGCGCCGTACGCAACACGGCCGCGCTGCGCAGCAACGCCTTGGTCGGCATGCACGCCCAGTAGGAGCACTCGCCACCGACCAGTTCCCGCTCCACGATCGCGGCGGTCAGCCCGCCCCGCACGACCCGGTCGGCGACGTTCTCCCCCACCGGCCCGGCACCGATCACGATCACGTCGTACGTCGTGTCCCGCATGTCAGTTCCCCTTCGCCGTACGGCCCAGCCGGATCGCCGCGATCAGGAAGAAGACGGCGCCGGGAATCGCGTAACCGACCGCGTTGGCCAGCGCCGGCTCGGCCGCGGAGGCAGCCGCGACGAACGAGCCGCCGGCGAGCACCGACAGGCCACCGCTGAAGATCATCGGCCACTGCCCGCCCATCTTGCGGCGATTGACCGCCACGATCAGCTGGATCACGCCGGCCACCACCGCCCAGGCCCCCCACACCCGCAACACTGCCGGAATCCCCGACGCGCTCGCCACGGCCAGGCCGGCCGCGGCAAGCGAGCTCACCGCGACGTTCAGGTACAGCAGGGCCGGCGAACCGGTGCCGCGTGACGACCTGGCGTCCACGAGGGCGGCGGCCACGTCGAACAGCGGGTAGAGCACGAACAGCGCGCCGACCAGCGGGTTGAGCTCGTCGGCGATGGCCAGCATCACGCCGGCCCAGACGATGGCGAACGCGAAGCGCACGAAGTACAGCTGCCGCAGAGCAGCCGCCGTCGTCGAGATACCGGGAGCAGCAACGGTGGTCATGATCTTCCCTCGGGTAGAACGAACGTTCTGTCTCACATCAAGATGACGGCTCCGGCGATGCTTGTCAAGACCGAACGTTCTATCCGACAATGTGCTCATGGCCATCGACCTGACCGCCCTGCGGGCCCACTTCCCCTCCCTCGACAGCGGCCTCGCCTTCTTCGACGGACCCGGTGGGACCCAGACCCCGCGCCCCGTCGCCGACGCCATCACCGCCACGCTGACCGGCCCCCTCTCCAACCGGGGCTCGATCAGCAGCTCCGAGCTCAACGCGGAGCGCGCCGTCACGGAATTCCGGGCCGCCTGCGCCGATCTGCTCAACGTGCCGGCCGCCGGCATCGTCCACGGCCGCAGCGCCACCCAGCTCACCTACGACTTCTCCCGCCACCTCGCGAAGACCTGGAGACCCGGCGACGAGATCGTCCTCAGCCGCCTCGATCACGACTGCAACGTCCGCCCCTGGATCCAGGCAGCCGAGCACACCGGCGTCACCGTCCGCTGGATGGAGATCAACAGCCGAACCACAGAACTGGACCTTTTCTCGTACGAGGAAGCTCTGTCACCCCGGACCCGGATGGTCGCGGTCACGGCCGCCTCG
The DNA here is from genome assembly GCF_042666575.1 of Actinoplanes sp. GCM10030250. Classification (NCBI taxonomy): domain Bacteria; kingdom Bacillati; phylum Actinomycetota; class Actinomycetes; order Micromonosporales; family Micromonosporaceae; genus Actinoplanes; species Actinoplanes sp. GCM10030250. The sequence continues at coordinate 113,405 of NZ_JBHTDO010000024.1, forward strand.
AACGTGCTGGGCACCAAGCCACCCGTGCGCCGGATCGCCGACCTGGCACACGAGCACGGCGCCCTGGTCTACGTGGACGGCGTGCACTACGCCGCCCACAACCTGGTGGACGTGCCCGCGATGGGCGCGGACCTGTTCGTCTGCTCCCCCTACAAGTTCCTCGGCCCGCACTGCGGCGTGCTCGCGGGCGCACCCGAGCTCCTCGAGACCATCCGCCCGGACAAGCTGCTGCCCTCCTCCGACGCCGTGCCGGAGCGCTTCGAGTTCGGCACCCTGCCCTACGAGATCCTGGCCGGCGTCACCGCGGCGGTGGACTTCCTCGCCGCCATGGACCCGGGCCAGTCGCCCACCCGCAGGGAGCGGATCGCGAACTCCCTGGGCTCTCTGCACGACCACGAAAGAGCGCTTCGCGCACGGCTGGAAGAAGGGGTACGCGCCCTCGGCACCGCCGTCACCCTGCACTCCAGGGCGGCCGACCGCACACCGACCCTGCTGATGACCCTCGACGGCCGCGACGCCCGCCAGGCCCAGCTCCATCTGGCCGCCCGCGACGTCCTGGCCCCGGCCGGCTCCTTCTACGCCCACGAGCCCTTCGCCGCCCTGAAGCTGACGGACCCCGCGCTGCGGGCCGGACTGGCCCCGTACAACACCGCCGACGACGTGGACAGGTTCCTCGACGGCCTCTCCTCCTTCCTGCGCGGCTGAGGTCCCGGTCACGCACTCAGCGCCGGTTTCGCGTACCACCGCACACGCTGCGGCAGACATGGTGTCCGTCGCGGATGTCCGCCCGGTATGGCGTACTACCCGTAAGGGAATCATTACGTTATGAGTGCGGAGGATCAGATGCTTCCTCCTCAGGAGGATGGATAGTGCCCCTGTTTCGCTGGGGACGGCACCGCCGTCACGAGCCGAGTACACAGCAGGAGCAGGTCTCCGTACCCCGGCACGAGGCACCACAGGCGCCGCGGCCGTCGCCGCCGGTGGAGCCGTGGCGGCCGGTGGCCAGTGAGTTCGCCGAGCGTGTGCTGATGCTGACGTGGGCGGCGGTGTCACAGCTGGCCGACGTCGAGAGCACCGAGCAGGACCCGGAGCGGCTGCGCCGGCTCTACCACACCGACCACGCGCTCACCCGGATCCGGCGCATCGCCGAGAACATCCAGGTCCTCACCGGGGTGCAGATCGACGACCCGGGACGGCAGATCACCACGGTGCTCGACGTGATCCGGGCGGCCGCCTCCGCGGTCGAGCACTACCAGCGCATCCGGCTCGGCCGCGTCGTGGACCTCGCGATCGCGGAGATCGCCGCCGACGACGTGATCCGCATCCTCACCGAGCTCGTCGACAACGCGATCCGGTACTCGCCGCCCAGCGCACCGGTGACCGTCTCGGCGCACCTCACCGACGCCGGTCACGTGCTGGTACGGATCGAGGACAGCGGTATCGGCGTGAACCCGGCCGCACTGCCGCAGATCAACGCCCTGCTCGACGCGGGCGCATACCTGGCAACCGAAGCTCCGCAGGCGTCGCACCTCGGCCTGCCGGTGGTGGCCCGGCTGGTCCAGCGGCACAGTTCGCTGCGGGTGCAGCTGACACCACACCGGCCGGTCGGCACCACCGCCATGCTGCTCATCGGCGGCGAGCTGGTCTGCGAGGTCCCGCCGGCGGCAGCGCCCGCTCCGGTCGTACCGATGCATGGTGTGCCTTTGAAAGAGCAACCAGCGACCGGCAGCGAACCGGCCGTCGCCGTCCTGCTTCCCGCGCAGCGGTCGACCGGGACAGCCGCGCCGATGCCCCGGCGGGTGCCGGCCAGCGTCCGCCATGCCGCGCAGCAAGCGGCGCCGCCGCCCGCACCACCGCCCCCGCTGCCGGCCCACCACAGCACCTGGCACGACGACGCCGCCGACTTCAACGCCGGTGTGGACTCCGCCTTCCCGCCGGCCTGACGAAGGACACCACCATGACCGATTACCGCCATCCGTCCGGTGAGCTGCCAGACGTCACCTGGCTGCTGCGCCGGCTCGCCGAGGAGGTCCCCGGCGTCACGAGCGTCGTGCTCGTCTCGTCCGACGGCCTGCAACTGGCGGCGGCCGGCACCATCGACCGCACGCTCGCCGACAGCGTCTCGGCGCTGACGTCCGGCCTGCTCGGCATCGTCAAGCAGCTCGGGCGCGAGTTGAGCGTCGGCGACCCGGAGACCTTCACGATCCGCTACCCGCACGGCCATCTCGCGTTCGTGCGCATCGGCGACTCGGCCGGGCTGTTCGCATCGGCCTCGGTGGACACCGATCTCAAACGCCTGGGGTACGGGATGGGCCGGTTCGTCGAAGGCGTAGGGCACGCGCTGACCCCGCAGATCCGCCAGCAGCTGCACCAGAACACGCTCAGCCGGTCGGCCGGATGATGGGAGCCCGACCGTGATGCCCACGCCCTGGCGCATGCACTGGAAGGTGCGGCCCTACCTGCTGGCCGGTGGCCGCACCACCACCCGCGACCCCCTGCTCGTGCACACCCTGGTGTCCTCCGGTGGACGGTACGACCCGCTGTTCGCCGCCAGCCTGGCCCCGGAGACGCGCACGCTGTACGAGAAGGCGCAGGACCGGCGCACGTGCTCGGTGGCCGAGCTGTCGGCCAGTTGCGGTATGCCGCTGGGCCTGACCCGGGTGCTGATCGGCGATCTGCTCAAGGTCGGCCATCTCGTTATCCACGACGACCGCCGGCCGGCCAACGACCCCGACCTGTTGGAGAGACTTCGTGCAGGGCTCCTCAAGCTCGCGTGACGCCGCGGTACCGCCGGCGGCGGTCACCTCGGCCAAGATCGTCGTCGCGGGCGGGTTCGGCGTGGGCAAGACCACCGCTGTCGGCGCCATCTCCGAGATACCGGCGATCAGGACCGAGTCCTGGATGACCGCCGCGACCGCCCAGATCGACCGGCTCGATCCCGGCATCGACAAGACCACCACGACGGTTGCCATGGATTTCGGCCGGATAACCATCGACAATTCTCTTGTGCTGTACCTGTTCGGCACTCCGGGACAGCCGCGCTTCTGGCAGATGTGGGACGACCTGTCCCGGGGCGCGGTCGGCGCTCTCGTGCTCGTGGACACCAACCACCTCGACCTGAGCTTCCCCGCCGTCAACTACTTCGAGCAAGACACCGACCTGCCCTGGGTGGTCTGCGTCAACCTGTTCCACGGCCACCTCAGCCACGACCTCGCCGACGTCCGGGACGCCCTGTCGCTGCCGGCGCACGTACCCCTGATCTCCGCCGACATCCGCGAGTCCCGGCACGTCGCCCAGGCCCTGCTGGCCGTGGTGGATCACGCTCGGGCGCAGACCGCCCCCGGTGGCCGGCTGGGCCGTCCGGGCGCGCAGACCACGACCGGAGGCCGGCCGGGCCATCCGGTTGCTCCATTCGCCATCGCCGGCGGATGACCAGTCAGGAGGCAGCATGCGCAAGGTCCTCATCGTCGGAGCCGGGCAGTCCGGGCTGCAGCTCGGGCTCAGCCTGCTGGCCGAGGGATACGAGGTGACGATCATGTCGGCCCGCACCCCGGACGAGATCCGCGGCGGCTGGCCCACCTCGACCCAGGCCATGTTCAACCTGGCGCTCGACACCGAACGGGCCTACGAGCTCAATCTCTGGGAGGGGCAGGCACCCGCCCTGGGCGGTCTGCACGTGACGCTGTCCGCGCCGCCGGGCACCCTGGCCCTCGACATGATCGCCCCGCTGGATCACAGCGCGTCCTCCGTCGACCAGCGCCTCAAGATGGCCGGCTGGCTGGAACTGGCCGAACAGCGCGGTGCCGACGTCATCTACAACGCGGTCACCACCGAGGATCTCGATGTGCTGACCCGGATGGGCCGCTACGATCTGGCCGTCGTCGCGGCCGGCAAGGGCGAGCTGGTCGCCGCGTTCGACCGCGACCCGGAGCGCTCGCCGTACACCACACCGCAGCGTGGCCTGGCCGTCGCCTACGTGCACGGCCTCGAACCCGACCCCCGGTGGCCGGAACCGCACATCGGCTTCCACGCCGTACCCGGGTTCGGCGAGCTGTTCATCATCCCCGGCCTGACCCTGAACGGCCCGTGCGACATCCTGTTCTGGGAGGCGGTGCCCGGCGGCCCGCTCGACCGGTGGCCGGACGGGCCCACCCGGATGCACCCCGAGGAGCACCTGCGGCTCACCCTCGAGCTGATCAAGCAATACCTGCCGTGGGTCGACGAGCGGGCCGGCAACGTACGCCTCACCGACGCCAAGGCCACCCTGCACGGCCGGTACACCCCGACGGTGCGCCGCCCCGTCGCCCACCTGCCCAGCGGCGGCGCGGTCCTCGGCATGGCCGACGTGGTGGTCGCCAACGACCCGATCACCGGGCAGGGCTCCAACACCGCCGCGAAGTGCGCCGACGCGTACCGCAGGGCCATACTCGACCGCGGTGACCAGCCGTTCGACGCGCAGTGGATGAACGACACGTTCGAGGCCTTCTGGGCCGACCACGGGCGCGCGGTCACCGCGTGGACCAACGCCATGCTCGGGCCGCTGCCGGCGCACGTGCAGCAACTGCTCGGCACCGGCGCGGCCAACCCGGCGGTGGCGCGCCGCTTCGCCAACGGCTTCTCCGACCCGCGCGACTTCGACAACTGGTTCATGACCCCGGACCGGGCCGCCGCGTTCCTGGCTCAGGTGACCTGAGCGTTCCGGCTCGGTTCTCACCGTGGCCGGGCCGCGCCGGGCTCGATGCCGGATTGAGAAGGTTCACTGTGGCCGGCGCTCTTCTCCTGAGGGGCGCCGGCGTGGAGAATCGGTCGCCGCCGATCATTTCCGACCACGGGGACCGAGCCATGCCTTTCGATGGGTTCATCTCGTACAGCCATGCCGCCGACGGTCGCCTCGCGCCCGCCGTGCAGCGTGGCCTGCACCGGCTCGCGAGGCCGTGGCACCGGCGCCGGGCATTGTGGATCTTCCGGGACCAGACCGGGCTGGCGGTCACTCCCGGCCTGTGGTCGTCGATCCAGACCGCGCTGGACGGATCACAGCACTTCGTGCTGCTCGCCTCACCGGAGGCGGCCCGCTCACCGTGGGTGAACAAGGAGATCGAGCACTGGGTCGCCACGAAGTCCCCCGAGCGGATCCTGCCGGTGCTGACCGACGGCGAGTGGCGCTGGGACACCGCGACCGGTGACTTCACCGACGACTCCACGGCGGTGCCGGCCGCGTTGCGCGGCGTCTTCGTCGAGGAGCCGCTCTACCTGGACCTGCGGTGGGCCCGGGACGACCTGCACCTGAGCCTGCGGCACGCCCGGTTCCGGGACTCGATCGCGCAGCTGGCGGCGCCGATGCACGGCGTCAGCAAGGACGAGCTGGAGGGCGAGGACGTACGCCAGCACCGTCGAGCCCGCCGGCTGTGGTCGGCGGCGACGGCGATGCTGGTGGTGCTGGCCCTGGTGGCCTCGCTGACCGGGATCCTCGCGATGCGCAACGCCGGGCGGGCCAATGCCTCGGCGGTGGAGGCGATGCGGCAGCAGCAGATCGCCTCCGACCAGCGCGGTAGCGCCGAACGAGCCACGCAGGAGTCGCGCAAGCAGCAGGAGAACGCCCAGCTCCAGGAGGACCGGGCGAAGGCCGCCGCGACGGAGACCCGGCGGCAGGAGCGGCTGGCCCGCGAGCAGCGCGCGCTGACGACCCAGGCGGCGGCCGAGGCCACCCTCCAGCAGGAGAACGCGGGACGCCAGCAGGAGAACGCCCAGCGGCAGCAGGAGAACGCCCGGCGCCAGCAGGAGAACGCCCGGCGCTCCGCCGAGGACGCCCGGCGGCAGAAGGAGAACGCCCGCCGGCAGCAGGAGAACGCCCGGCGCCAGCAGGAGGACGCCCGGCGCTCCGCGGAGGACGCCCGGCGGCAGAAAGAGGACGCCCGGCGGCAGCAGGGGCTCGCGGACCAGGCGGAGACCCGGGCGCGGGAGCAGGAGCGGCTCGCACGGCACCACCAGGAACTCGCCGAGCAGGCGACCGCCGAACGGCTGCGGCAGGAGAAGATCGCGCGGGAGCAGGAGCAACTGGCTCGGGAAGCCGCTGAGGAGGCACGCCGCCAGCGTGAGGAGGCGGCACTGCAGCGGCGGATCGCGATCAACCAGCGACTGGTGGAACGCGCCCGCGCGATGATCGCCTTCGACCCCAGGAAGGCACTCATGCTGGGCGTGGCCGCCCAGCAGCTGCACGCCGACGACCAGACCCGTGACCAGCTCAGCCACCTCGTCATGTCGACGAACTACGCCGGCGCCCTCACTGACGTCACCGAGGTCGCCGCGATCTCGAACGGGATCCTCGCCACCGCCGAACCCGGCGGGACAGTGACCCTGTGGGACATCTCCCGCCCCGCGCAGCCGGCCCGGCTCGCCGGCGTGCCGGCCGGCACCACGACCGGGAAGACGCTGGTGCCCTCCCCGGACGGGAAGACTCTCGCTGTCCTCGACGGGCAGTCGCCGGCGGTCCTGTGGGACGTGAGCGACCCGGCCCACCCGGCCCGGATGACGGACCTCGGCGACGCCACCGGGACGGTCACGGTGGCGTTCAGCCCCGACGGGCGCACCGCCGCCACCAGCAACCGCGACAAGAACACCACCCTGTGGGACATGACCCGCGGCCAGGCTCCCGTCGCGCTCACCACGATCACCGCAGCACACTCGCTGTCGTTCGGCCCGGACGGGAAGACCGCGGTGACCAGCGGCGCGACGGCCACCATGTGGGACCTCGCCGATCCGGCCCACCCGGTCCAGCTCGCCACGATCAGCAACGCCCGCCCCGATGGGATCGTCGTGTACAACCCGAAGATGGCGGTGGTGGCCGTCGAGGAGAAGGACGGTTACGTCGCCCCCTGGGACGTGCGGGTCCCCGCCCAGCCGAAGCGCGGTTCCTCGCTGGACGCGGCGACCGGCGACGCCGAGCTCACCCGGATGGCGTTCACCTCGGACGGGTGGACGCTGGCCCTCAGCGACTCGAGCGGAACAACGCGGCTGCGGGCTCTCACCCTCGGCGCGATACCCGGGCAGACCGGCCTGCTGGGCCGGGTCGGCATCCTGACCGGCCGCGACGGCCCGATCCGGTCGATGGCCCTCAGCCCCGACGGCCGCATCATGATCACCGCCGGCGAACGCCGAACGGCGACACTGTGGACCACCAGGGGCGCGTTCGCGCGGGACGTGATCGCCGCGCTCCCCCGGCCGGCCCCCGCCGACATCGTGGGCGTGGCGTTCGGCCCCGACGGCCGCACGCTGGTCGCCGCTGACGCACCGGGAACCGCCGTCACCTGGGACCTGGCCGACCCGGTCCACCCCGTCGAGGGCCCGTCCCCGTCACTGAGCAGCGGACGGATCCAGTTGATGGACCTCAGCCAGGATGGGCGCACGATGGCCGTCGGCGGCATGGACGACGTCGTCACGCTCGTCGACATGACCCGGCCGGCCGAACCCGCACAGCTCGCCACGATCACCGGCGGCAAGCAGGTGTACGCGCTGACGCTCAGCCCCGACGGCAAAACCCTCGCCGTCGGCCGCGCCGGCAGCACCACGGACCTGTACGACCTGACCGACCGCTCCCGGCCGGTCCCGCTCGCCGAGGTCACCGACCGCGGGATCGTGAGCTCGATCGCGTTCAGCGCCGACGGCCGCACCATGGGCATCGCCGCGGGCTACAACGTGACCCTGTGGAGCCTGGCCGACCGTTCCGCCCCGGCACGCCACGCGGAGCTCTCCATGGGCACCTCCACCTTCACGCTGGCCTTCAGCCCGGACGGGAGCACCCTGGCCGTCGGAGCCGGCTACGACGGGACAGCGATCCTCTGGGACGTCGCCGACCTGGCCCAGCCGCACCGGATCGGCACCCTCCAGGGGGCCGAGAACGGGGTGGCCTGGCTGGGCTTCAGCCCCGACGGCCGCATCCTGGCAACGGGCGGAATCAGCGAGGCCCGCCTGTTCGAGGTCACCGACCGCACCACACCGGTCCGGATCGCCACGCTGGCGCACGCACAGCTCCGAACCCGCGACCTGGTGTTCAGCCCCGACGGGCACACCCTGGCGGCCGGCGGGAGCCGAGCCGTCACCCTGTGGGACTACTCGGTGCCGAAGGAGCTGAGCGCCGACCCCGGTCGACACGCCTGCGCCATCACCGGCCGGGGCCTGACTGCCGAGGAGTGGGCCCGCTACGTGCCCGAACTCCCGTACCAGCCCACCTGTTGATCCAGGCGCTGTTACTGCAAAGGCCGGACATCCACGGGGGAAGATGTCCGGCCTTGCGCGAGCATCAAACCACACTGCCACCGAACATCACCACCCTTGCCCGCGGCAACCTGTGGCTATCGATCACCGCAGCCTCGTCGGCCCGATCGCCTCGACGATCCGTGTCCTCCGCTGGTCACCATGGCCTGAGGAACGGCCGTCGACCCGAACCGCCGCCGTCCAGTAGCCGGATGGCTTCGGCGAGGTGCCGTTGCATTCTCTGGAACCGGCAGCGCCTGAAGTCCATGTCTCCGTCGAGGTCGAGGAGAAAATTCGAAACGACACGAATCCACCACAGCTCGCCGTCTGCGTCCTGCTTCGTTTTAAGGAATAACAACCTGAACGATCCATAACCGATGACCGTACGGGGCGACGTGCGAGTGAGCATTCCTTCGCCGATTGCGCGCTGCTCCTCCTTGAATATCAGTCGGTCGGTCCACTGGTGCACGTTCGGAGCGTCGTTCAGCCGGCCGCTCGCGAAGTCGTCCCTGATCTCCCCGATCACTTTCTCCAGCTGTTTGTCGATTCGGCGACGGCTGGCACGAAGGAAGGTCAGCTCCTGCCGATAGAGTTCGAGCCATCCAAAAAATGAACAAATACGATAGTGCATGCTCAGCAACCGATACTGCTTGTAGTATTCATCCTCGACAGAGTTGGCGAGCAGCCGCTCGGCCGGGGGCGCCAGCAGGACTGCGGTCCGCAGGTAGGTCGTGGGGTATGACTCACCTATCTCATCGACACGCCCCTTGAACTCGCGGGCCGCGAGCAAGAGCGGATCCCTGTATTTCGCGTGCACCGAGATGAGAGCCTGCCGACTCTTCCAGCCCTCCAGCGACCGCGCGAATATGTACTCCTTCAGCCACGTGGCGACGAGATTCCCGGCGACGGTGACCAACGCCGCGATGACGGACAGCCCAAGAACTTGAGACCAGGTCAGACCGAGCAACACTCTCACCACCCGTCATAGATTTTTGAACCAGTCGATGAGGAAACCCACGAACTTCTCGTCCCACGCCGGCAACTCCAAAGCATGACGGGCCCTTGGTATGACCTCGTGCGACGAGTTCCGCGACGCTCTCAGATACGCCAATATCTGTGAGTGCGGAATGCGCTCGTCAAGCTCGGATTCCACGACCAGGACGTCGCCGGCGAAATTGGACACCGCGCGGATGCTGTCGAAATCCGACGGCCGATGATTCTTCGGTGCCGGGAACTCGACGTCAGAAGCCAGGGCCGGAGCTCTCAGCACCAGCCGTTTCACGTTCCTTCGCGCTGACAGCAGAGCCACCAGGTAAGCGCCGTAACTGGCTCCGCAAGCCCCCATCCTGGCCGCGTCCGCACCTTCGACCACAGTCAGGTGGTCATACGCCGAGACAACGTCGTCGATGTGCTCATAGATCGAGTAATGCGACAAATTCGCCTTGTCGGCGCCGTGGCCGCTCAGATCGAAGGTCAGACATCGGAGGCCAAGCGCAAGTACTGTCCGTTCCGCGCGCGGCAGATAGGCTTCCTGACTGCTCCCCAAGCCATGCACGAACAATACGGCCGCACTCGAAGGTCGGCCGCCGGCCCTTTCGGTTACGGTGCCCCGCAGGCGCCGGCCCGCTGAATCAATATCCACAGTTCGTGTGGTGAGCATGAAGACCTGCCTTTCGGGCACCTCCTGCCCAGGCGAAGGACGATTCCACGATAGACCGATCGAATTGTTCCGGGAACCCGCCACTGACACTGACTCCCAAAGCTGCCGCGCGGCAACAACCAGCTCTCACACAACCTCACCGTGCGCGCCCGCTGGTCCAGGCACCCGTCAGGGTGGATGGGCTGTGGCGGCTCGCCTGCGGGCCGGCCCAGATCCGGCTGGATGTGAGTGCGGTCCAGCCGCACTCATAGGCGTGATCAGATCCGGTCGGAGCCGTCGGGGCTTCACTCCTTCGTGTGACTGCGTCACGGCCTTGGCGCCGATACCTTGGATCGACCGCGCGTCGATCGAGTTCGGAGCCCTCTGGTCATGGTGACGAGTACCGCCACGACCGCTCCCACGCGGAGGGCGCCCGACCCCTACCCGGTGCTGGCCTATCTACGCGTACTCCGGCCGTACCGGCTGGGGCCGCTCTTTCGCCATTACTACCGCGCCGAAGACCTTCCGGAAGCCGTCGAGGGCACGGTTCTGGTTCTGGGCATGAACGGCGTGTTCGAGCGAGCCGTCTTGGAACGTCGCGGCGTCCGAGCGAATGCCGATGCGCCGGCCGACGCCTATCTGGTCTCGACCGTCAACCACACCGTGCACTGCACCGTCGAGCTGAACTCGGCCGAACCACAGCAGACGTTCACCATCTCCGCGCGCTTTGCCTGTTTCGTCAACGACCCGGCGGCGTTGCTCCGCAACGGCTGTACCCGAGCCGCAGATCAGTTGACGTCCTACCTGTACGGGCTGGTCAATCTCCGAGCGGAGCTGGCCAAGCACCGCGTCACGGACCTGGAGGCGGTGCACGCCGTGTTGATCTCCGAGGCGCAGGCGGAGGTGGAGTTGTCCCCGCCGTCGATACCCGGCATGAGCGTGCAACGGCGGCCGTACCTGAGCTTTGATCCGAGAGGCGTCCCTGACCTGGTGACTAAGAATGTCGGACCGCGACCGCCGGAGGGCACGGATGGCTGCACGACGTAAAAGCCCCTTCCGCCGGCCGATCGGCAGCCACCTACGAGCCGTCGTCGGCGTCCAGGAAGCGGTGCTGGACGAGGTGCCGAACGAACGCCCTCGATACACCGCCCTCGGCGGCCTGATCCTCGGCGCGTCGCTGCTCGCGGTCGTCTCCATGCTGGCGGCGATGCGCTGGATCACCGACTCGTGGGGTGTGGCCCTCGCCGTGGCGCTGATCTGGGGCGCGATGATCCTGACCCTTGATCGCTGGCTGGTGACCTCGGTCTCCGGGGCCAGCGGTGTCGGACGGCTGGGCAGCTATGTGCCCCGAATCCTGATGTCCATGCTGATGGGCGTGGTGATCGCCGAACCGCTGGTCCTGTCCGTCTTCCACCGCGAGATCGAACAGAAGGTGTCAGTCGACCGGATACGGTCATTGCAGGAGTACGAGAGCAAGCTTCGACTCTGCAATCCGGTTGCCGGGACGGACGAGTCGGCGATACCCCGGGACGTCACCGCCTGTCAGGATTACCTGCTCGTCGTTCCGGACCCTGGCGCGGATCTGGTGGCGCTGACCGCCTACAAGGCTCAGGCGGACGAGCTGCGGGACTCCGTCGACGCGGACGCCGAGAAACTGGCTCGCCTCGAAGCGCAAGCACGACAGGAATGCAACGGTGAGAACGGTCTCGCGCTGACCGGAGAGGCGGGTCAGGGGCCGAACTGCCGGCGCCTGCGTGCCGAGGCGGACCGTTTCCGTGCCGGCCAGACCAGCGAGACGGCGCGACTCGCCGAGCTGCGAAAGCTGATCCAGAACAGACAGCAGTCGCTCAGTCAGGTCCAGGAATCCTCGGCGCGGGTACGCAACGCGGCGATCGAGCGCCTGACCCGGTCGCGGGAGGCGGCACAGGGGCCGATCGGGCTGACCGATCGGCTGACCGCTCTGCAGCGCCTGGGTTCCGACAGCGGCAACGTCGCCGCGGCGACCTGGCTCCTGCGACTGCTGATCATGATGATCGACGTTCTCCCCGCCCTTGCCAGGCTGGTGATGGGCACCACGGCGTACGACCGGATCGTCGCCTACCACTCGGAGATCGCCGTGCGGACCCAGTTCGCCGTCGCCGAGAATCGTCGCGACCTGGTCCTCGCCGACGAGGAGCTGGCCCGGGAACGCAAGGAACTGGAACTCGCGGTGCTGCGAGAGCAGATCGAACTCGAGGCGAGCATCGACCGCCTGCTGGTCGACTCCCGCCGCGCCGGACTGATCTCGCGACGCGCCACCGAACTCCGTGGCGCGAGCAAGAGCATCTCGGCCACCGACCTGCCGGACAAGCGCGACCATCCGAGTATCGGGCCGTGACCTATCGTGACCGCGAGTGCCGGCGCGTACAAGCCACGTCCGCCGCACACCGCCGCCGGCAGATCAGCCGGCGAGTTCTGCCCGCCCTGCTCCTCATCGGCGCGGCCATCGCCGTTTCCGCCCTGCTGGGGGCGCCCTCGACCGCGGACACCGGACCCGCGCGCACCCATGCGGAGGTGCCCAAGGGTGCCTTGATGATCTCCTTCGGCGCCGGGCGGACACCGCTGACCCGGACCATGACGGTGCGACCGCCGATCGGCAAGATCGCCGGGAATCCGCCGGGCGCCTTCCTGGCCCGCCTGGAGTCCGACCTCGCCGACACCCGCACCGGGCGCCAGTTCCCCGCTCAGCAGGTGACCGTCGCCGCCAGCGAGATAGTCCCCGGGGTACTGGCGCTCACCGTCTCGGCCAACCCCTGGTCACCGGAGCAGGTCCCGGCCGGCGACTTCCGCGGCTCGATCCGGGTGTCGAAGGACGACTCTCACGCGGAGGTCCCGGTGGTGCTGCGCGTAGGCGAACGGGGCGGCTGGTCGGCCCTGTACGCCGTCCTCATCCTGGTAACCGGCGCGGCCGCCGGGTTGCTGATCAAATGGATCACCGAGCGGTTGACCCCGCAGGCGATGATCTACCGTCGTCTGGCGTCGCTGCGGCGGGCCGTGGGCTGGGGCTCGGACGGCCGGAATCTGCCGGTCGCGGCCCGGCTGAGGATGGAGGAGTTGCAGGATGTCATCGCCCGGCACGACTACGGGCGCGCCGAGCAACTGTTCACCGATCTGGAGACCGGACGTGAGCGCCTGGCCTCGATGGCGAGCCGCTTCGTCGTACTCGATAATGCGCTGTCCGCGCAGGCCCAGGCGGTCAGTGTTCAGCCCAGGCCAATGCCGCGCAACGTGCTTGCACGAGTCGACGCTGTCATCGACGAATGCCATCGCCGCCTGCAGCTCGCGAAGGGCGCCGCGTGGCCGGACCGGGCGGACGAGATCGCCCGGGACCTCGACGTCCTGCGGCTCAACTTCATCACCGCGTCGCAGGTGATCACCTCCTACCTCGACACCCCGAACGAGGGCACCCTGCGGACCGCGGTCGACCTACTGCAGCGCGGGGAGTACGACAGCGCGGCGCAGGAATACGACAGGTTCCTGCAGTCCGGCACCGTTGAGACGGGCACGACGGCCGAGCCGGGAAAGAGCCGCCGCCCGAACCCGATGCGTGCTCCCCGGCCGGAGGAGCCCGGACTGTCGCCCTGGTTCCGGGCCGCCCGCCCGATCGCCGGCATGGCCTCGGTGCTGGTCGTGGCGCTGGTCGGGCTCAAACTGCAGTACCTCGGCAACCCGTCTTTCCAGGGCGACCTGACCGCCTGGGTCACCCTCGGCCTGTGGGGCTTCGTCGTCGAGCTGAGCGGCACCTCGGTCATCGAGGTCGTCTCGCGGCTCGGCGCCGGGCACGGTTCCGGCACGCAGCCGGCCTCCGTGACCCGCGCCTGAGTTCAGGACGGCACCGGCTGAGGCACGCCGCCGTGCTGCAGCCAGGTCCGGCTGGCGGCGAACACCGTACGCGGCGGTTGCGGGTCGTTGATCTTCGGGGGTGGGCCGATGTCCTGGCCGGGTGTCACGGTGGTTGATGCGTGCGTGCGGCGCGACGGCCGGGGCGGCAGCCCCACTGCCGTCACCGACGACGACCCAGCGGCGACAGACGCCGACCGGTGTGCAGTGGCTGCTGCGGTGGGCACCTCGCATGCGGCGTTGCTCGGCCCGGGGCGAACCCCGGACGGCGGCTGGCCGGTCCGGTTCTTCACCGCCACCGTGGTCCGCGACGGACGCTGAGGCGACAAGTCGCTCGGATCCACCGCCGGTTGAGGCTTATCACCCGGACGAGACGGGTCGACCGAGTACCGGCATATCGTCCACGCGCGTGCCGGGCTGCCAGGGCCACCGGTGGTACCGGTCCGGCCATACGATCTGCAAGGCCTCCACGGCAGCACCTGTGACGGCGTAGAACTGCGCGGCAACGGGGAGGTGGCGACCAGGCTCGGTCACTGCGACGAACTGAACCTGGTGGCCCTCGATAACGTCGTCGGCATATTGGCCGGGGGCGAATGCTCGCCGGCCCGCGATCACCTCCCCGGCAACGGTACGCAGAACAGGCCGGGAGATGTCGGGAGGCAACCCGAACAAGATCAGCTCAGGATGCCCGTGGCCAGTCAGTCCGATCGTGTACCAGCACGCTTCCAAGGGAATCGGCTGCGGCACGAACTGCAGGTATACACCGGAACGCTCAACAGCCTCACCGATCTGGCCAAGTCCGGTCTCCTGGTGTCCGGCCGTCACAGGTTCGCCCTTCGCCAGGTCGTTTTCAGTCACAGCACCACTGCTGACTCGCCAGGTGCCCGTCTGTCCCGGCTGCATACCCGGAAGTCGAACACCCACACCCGGCTTTCAACCCGACCGTCATCATCCGCGTACGCAGACCCAGCGGGGCCGTAACGCAACGTCCACGTCTCTCCTTACACCGGCACCCTGAACTGGCGATGAGAGTGCATTTGCATCACCCGTCGCTTGGCGTGCTGGACCATGGCCGTGTAGCTGGGGCGGTCGGTGCCTCGTCAGGCGCTGTGCAGTTCGCGGCCGGCACGGTTGAGCCATGCCAAGGCGCGGACGGCGCCGTACGTACCCGCTTTCAGCTGTGCTGCGGCGCGGAACGCCGTCTGATACAGCTGCTCGGCTTCGGGCGTTCCTTTGCACTCGATGGCGAGCACCGCGAGCGACTCGACGCTCTCCCACGATCCCGCCTTCAAAGACCCGGCGGCTTCCAGTGCCCGTTGCAGCGGCGAATGCTCATCGTGGCGGTGTCCGAACATCAGGGTCCTCTCCAAGAACTGCTTCGGGAGCGCGTAGCCGGCCGCGCCGAGAGTAAGACCACCGCGCCCGGAGACGCACGTGCCATGAACTCAGCGCCCCCGCTGGGGCGTCGCTCGTTCGCAGCCGTGTACCACTGGCGCTTGCTGGGTTACCGGCGAGGAACAAAGCAATCAGGGTGCACCCAGGCGGGCATGCCATGATCCCTGTTCATGGCCTATCCTTCGCCGCGCCACACCGGTCACCCCGGGTCGCGCATCTTGAGCGTCGCCTCCTACCGCCCACGGACCGAGGTGGGTAACGAGACGATCGCCGCCCTGATCGACTCGAGCGACGAGTGGATCCGCCGCCGCTGCGGCATCGAGTCGCGCCGGCGCGCCGCACCCGACGAAGACCTGGTCATGATGGCCGCGGCGGCCGGCTCCAAGGCCCTCGCCGGCGCCGGTATCGATCCGCGCGACGTCTCGGCCGTCCTGGTGGCGACGATGTCCCACCGCGGTCGCGCGACAACCGCAGCACCCCTGGTGGCCGACGCGCTGGGCGCCACCGCGGCCGCCGCGATGGATCTAGGGGCGGCGTGCGCCGGCTTCCCGTACGCACTGGCGACGGCCGACGCGCTCGTGCGCAGTGGCGCGGCCGGCTACGTGGTCCTGGTCGGCGCCGAGCGCATGACCGACATCATCGACGAGCGCGACCGCGGCACGGCGTTCCTCTTCGGCGACGGCGCGGGCGCGGTGGTCGTCGGTCCGGCGCCGACGTGCGAGATCGGCCCGGTGGTGTGGGGCGCCGACGGCTCCCGCAGCGAGGTGCTGCGCTACGACGAGGCAGGCATCCTGCGGATGGTGGGCCCCGAGGTCTTCCGCTGGGCGACCTCCATCGTTCCCGACGTTGCCAGGCGCGCGCTGGACGCGGCGGGCATTTCCGCCTCCGACCTTGCGGCCTTCATTCCTCACCAGGCCAATCTGCGCATCACCTCGGTTGCGGCCAAGGCCCTCGGGCTCGGCCCGCACGTCCGGGTGGCCACCGACATCATCACCAACGGCAACACCGGCGCGGCCTCCATCCCCCAGGCCATGGCAGCCCTGCCCGACACGACGGGTCCGGCGCTGCTCGTGGGCTTCGGCGCCGGCCTTTCGTACGCTGCGCAGGTCGTCACATTGCCCTGACCTCGGGATGTCATCAAATCCCGCTGAACGCCGCCGATGGGTATCGCGCAACAGTCATCTCGGCCCGGTGGTACGCAGCTGACCTCGCGGAACCTCTGAATGACAAGAAGGTAGTCGACGCCAGCCCGTCGAAGTCAGTCGGCTGCGTGCCGGGGCAACGGCTGGGCCGGTCATCCTGGCCCCGCCGGACGAGGGCCTGAACTCTTCCGGACCTGGGCAGATCGCTGGGAACCAGACCGGGTTCCCAGCGATCTGCCGACGGAGTGCGTCTATGGGTTGATGCGGTCTGCTTGATGGACGTGGCAGACTCGTCGCGTGAACTCAGGCCCGGGATCGTCGATTCCGTACTTCAAAATGGGCGGGGTCCGGCTTTACCTACCAGACGAAGAGTTCGGCCGACGCCTTGGTGGAAGCACGGCTGAGCTCTCGGCATACATCCAGACGCTTGCCAGGGTCGGAGAGCAGTATTTCGGTCATCTCGGTCGCGACTTCGGCTCACTCGGTGTCCTCGTTGCCGTAGGGATCAAGCCCGAGCGCCAGGTGAAGCTCTGGTGTGAGGTTGTAGGCGGCCAAATCCCGGACGACGTGTGGTCGTCCTTCGTGGAGCTGCTTGATGGGGCGGGTGTCAACGTCCGTCCGCAGGTCTCAGCGCCTGTGGCGTTTGCCATCGAGGCCATCCTTGGAAATGGCCCTGCCTCCTTCCCTGACGCCCCGACCGCGTGGATTGCTGCAGTTCAGGATCACGACCAGGGCGTCTCGGTACCCGAAGGCATTTTCGAAATCGTGTTCCCATAGCGCTCTAGCCAACGCACCTGTTTGCCGCTGATCGTGCGTGACGCACAGGTGTCACCTATCCGCGAAGCGGCCAGGGCCGGTGACCGTGCGTAGACAAGTCGGCGCAAAGGCACGAAACCAGTTAGACCAAGGGTCACACGCACGGCCACCAGACCACAGCCCAGCACGATCAGGCTGCGACAGCGATCCTCACCATCAGCCCAGGATCGCTCGGATGACGGCGGTATCCCCGTCCAGTTCCAGCAGGTGTACGACGTACCCTCCCGGATCGGGCTCGGCTCCGGGTTGGTCGCATCCGAGTCGCCCGCCGCCGTCGGCGTGTACCGCCACAGCGCACCCGGGCCCTGCCAGGAAGCCGCCACCGCCGCCCCTGCCATTGGCGTCGGTCAGTCGCACACGGACACCGCCATTCTCCATGGAGGCCGACACCGTCCACCTGGCGAGTGAGAATTCGACCGAACCGGAGAAGGACACTTTGCAGTCGCCGTCGGCACACTTCGGGTACTTGGTGCCGCCCCCGCTCGGCGCCTGCGTCTTCGTTGTCGCTTTGGGCTTCTGTGTCGCTTTGGGCTTCTGTGCCGCCTCCACTTTCCGTGACTCGTCCACGGTGGGGGATGAAGATACGGAAAGCTCGGCGTCACGCGGGCTCGAGGGGGAAGCAGCCAGGGAGGCGGTAGCGGCGGCGTCAGGGCTCGACGGCGTGGTCCCGGAGGACGATTCCGCCTTGGAGTCGCAGCCGGCTACGGCCAAGACCAGCAGTAGCGCCCCGATCGCTGTGCGTTTTGTGGAGGAACGTCGGCAATGCTGCATGCGCGGAGTCTAGTGGCCCGAATTTTGCCCGGAGCCCTGGGTGCATAGCTGTCCATCCACCACACGATCGTAGCCGAATAGAGTGTGTCCGATCAGGCTGCGATCAAGGCACTCAGCGGCAGCGGCGTCATTTGGTGGACATGGTCGCTGCCGTAATCAGAATAGACGACCATGAGCGGTGTAGACATATTTTCTGAACATGAGTCTTCCGAGGCTTGGGCGCAGGCGAAGGAAATCAAGGTCTACCGACGACGCGAGTAAGGTTAAGGAAGAATCGGTTCAATTGGTTGCCGGCACGGCAAGCGCGCACACCTTTCTCATCGCGGCCGCACCAGCCGCTTTTTGGTCTTTCTCATCGCTTCAATCGAGCGTCGGAGAATGAGACGGACTATTCAGGATGCCGAAGCCGAGTAATTTGGCACCGTATCACGCCGCAAATTTGCGGAGCCTCCCCTTGGGCATGCGTTGTTCGACCGGGTACGCGGAGGACACAAGTTGCTACGCGGGGTCCAGTTTGCCGACCCGTGCATTTAGAGGCGCTCAGGCGGATTCAAAATCCCGAGGAAACGTTAAACGTGAAATCTGTCGAATGGCTGGACTGTGAGTGCCAATGCCAACTCGCCGGAACGTGATGCCGCCGCAGCCCTGGAAACCGACCTGCGCACCCCCGATCCATTGGACGCCGACTCCGGCTTATTGCGGGCCGTGACCGCCGCTCGCGTCCGACATCACTGATTTGCCGAATTGAGTGCGTTGGTCTCAGTAGCAACGCCAGCCCGGTACCACTCCACGCGATGCAAGAATGCCAGCGTGAGTGACACGTTCGTCAACGTAATCAAGCCACCCCACAGTGGGCCCTATGCATGCCCCTGCTGCGGGTTTGTCACGCTGAGCCAGCGAGGCTACTACGAGCTCTGCCCCGTGTGCTTCTGGGAGGACGACGGGCAGGACGATCATGATGCTGATGAGATTCGTGGCGGACCAAACCGTTCTTTGAGCCTTACTCAAGCCCGGCGAAACTTCGCAAACTATGGCGCCTCAGATGAACGGAGATTTGCCCTCGTCCGTGCACCCTTGGACAGTGAGCAGCCGCCGCGAAAGCAACAGTAGGTTTGAGTGCCAGCCATCGAACGCCCTGAACGGCCGACGAGAGTGCATTCGATCATGCTAAATACTGCTCCTGCACGAGCAGTAACTCGATTCGGGTTCGCATTGGAATCTCTGTCAACGCCTGAGCTCATTAGCTCGGAACGTAGAGAGGTCCCCGTCTCTGAGCGGCAACCTTCAAACGTTTCGCCGCAAAGTCCGCTCGACGCTGGCTCAGAGCCCTGAAGTCTATGTATGCGTGGGCTACAGGAGTGTCAGGGAGTGCCGAATCGTCGATGGCCCGCAAATCAGCCTCCTGCGCCTCCTGGACCGCGACTCCCCACGTCCCAGCCGAATCCAAGGATCTGTCCGCGTGTTGGACATAGGCTTCTTCGGGGCTTAGAGAGGATCTTGTCATCGATAACTTGCCGTTATCCTTTTTGGTCGGCCGGAATGCCTGACTGGACGGAACTCCGTCATGCACGAAGCTTGGATGTACTTGCCTCAGCAGCACCTCACTCTCATTCTCGATCAGAGACTCGTCCGCCTCAAGCACAGGAAATGTCGCCTTATCGGTCACTTCTGCCGCCCCTAACGTGGAGCATTACTTCATCGAGATCATAGCCATCGAATTCCAAATCACGCACCCTCTCGCTTTCAAGATTCAACTCTTGAAATCTGATGAACCGGTCCGGCTGGATCTCGATGCTTGACTCGACATCATTCGTCGACCACTCAAGCTGGATACCGCCAGTTTCGGTAGGAAAAACCGAAACACCCAGCCCGAGTTCTCGATCAAGCATCGTTGCCAGCGTCCGACCGACGCCCATTGCCTCAGCGTCAATCCGCTCGCCCGAACCGTCCAACCAGCCAGCTTGCAGCCTGCTTAGCTCGTCGAATCGCGCCGAGAACCTAGGGGCATTCGAGAGCTCTCGGTGCCCGTTTCCGCCTCTTACCTGAAGGGCATCCCCGCTGGCCGCTTCAATTACTATCCGCTTTTGATCACTCTTAATTGACACTCCGAGCGCTTCAAGAGCTTCGATCCGTTCTTCACCGACGATACCCATCCTTTGCATCGCGAGCGCACCGTAGAATCGATCTCTCAGATCTTGATTTTCAATGCGCCGAATCGCAGTTTCAGGGTCATGCGTATCTCGATCCACCTCACGCCGCTCGTATTGATGCAAAGTCACGGCAACAGCAGATGAAACGCCGCCGGCCGCCAGCGCAACAAAGGCCTTAGTTAAATCGTTATTGTAGGTCAGAGTGAGGGCGCCGCTCAATAGCGTGAGCACCGCTCCAACTACTCCAAAAAGAACAAAAAGATGCGTTGTCGCGCGAGGCCGTGGAACCTCAGTGAGCTGCGCACTTTGATCGCGACGCAGCCGAGTGCCCTGATAAATTCCGTAGAAGGAATAGACCAGCAGCACGACCAAGAAAGCACCGAAGGCCAACGTTACGCTGAGATCCACCAGCCCCTCCAGTAGTTGCGTAACCTATGAACCGAAAGCCGAACACTATTGCACGGTACTCCCTTGCAAGTAGACGGCATCCCCAAATGATCTCAACGTGTGAACATCATCGGTCGTCACTGTATTGTCTAGCGGATGCATGCGCTACGGGCTAACCCGTTTGGCGGAGCGAGCCCGCCTCGGAGGACTGAACAAGCTGCGCAAAACACCGAAGCTATCGGTTCGTGGAGATGCGCTCTCTCATGCGTAGAACGAAGGCCACCGCCTTCAAGCTCACCCGCACTCAACTGCCGCTGAGCGGTCGGCCGCCCAAGCGTCTGGTTGTCCAAGGCCGTCTTCCCGATACCGCAATGCCGGTATCGCGCTGGCTGCGCGCCTGGTCCGCTGGCTGCTAGCGTTCGACGCCGTGTGGAGCGAGGAGATCTTGGCGGAGCGGCCGGCATGGCGGCACCTCGCGTCCGGCGTGGTGTTCCGGAGAGTGCCGGGCGGCACGTTCCGGATGGGTTTGTCGGAAGCTGAAGTGGACGCGGTACGCGCTATCGAGCGCGCGGGCGGAGTCGGGGACACGATCGATGCCTTCGTTGCCGGCGCCCGCGACGCCCAGCCGGTACGTGAGGTGCGGGTTGAGCCGTTTCTCACGGCGCGGCACCCGCTGACGGTTGCGCAGGTGCGGCATTGGCTGCCGGGGTACGAGGATGGCTACGCCGAGGACGAATCCGGCACGGCGCGACTCGAGGACGAGCTCGACGAGTTGCTCGAGGCGCTGCCATTCCGGCTGCTCAGCGAGGCGGAGTGGGAGTACGCGGCCCGAGCCGGGACGACCACTCTGACGTTCTGGGGTGACGAGAAACCGGGCGAGGACCGGCTTCTTGACGACTTCGGCGACGCGCAGATGACAGCAGCCGCAGAGAACGCGTTCGGGCTGGCGGCGATGGGGTCGGCGAACGAGATATGCGCCGACGTGTGGATAGCCGGCTTCGCAGGTGCTCCGGCGAACGCCACACCACGAATCGGCGGTGGCCCCGCACCGTGCGCGGCGGTGCAGCTGACGTCTATCCGTGGCAAGGCAGCGATGAATGGCTGCTGCTACTGTCCGCCACCCGGTACGAACACCACCAGTTCACAGCGGTCCGCCCGGTCGCGCCACTACCACCCAGCTGAACCCGGCACCGATGCCCGAATCCGGGGTGTCGAACTGACATAGTTTCAACTCTCCATACGACAACGGATCCTTCAGCCAATGCGGGCCGTACTCACCCACCGCCGACCGAGTTATATACATCGAATGATCCTGAGCGGCACGGTTCCGGCGAACCGCGGCGGGCCCGCGGAAGAGCGCATCAATGCGCGCCGATGAGCCGGCGTGGAGGCTGGCGTGCGTGGTTTCAGAATCGCCCGCGACCGCAACGCCTCACATGCCGCAGAGCACGCGCTGACTGACGAGTCGGCGTCACTGTCCGTGCACGCCGGCGCGTGCACGCTCATAGCCGATGAGAGGGCGTTGCGCACCCGATCTCAAAGACCATCCTCTCCTGCGGCGTGATCTATCAATCCGGCCCCGATGTCAGATAGGAAGTCAGGAAAGCAAGGACAGAACTGAAGACGCTCATTGGCGGCGAGGCAGATCAGCACTCCGGTCAGCCTCAAGACAAAAGCGGTGGCCTTTAGCTCGATCGCTCCAGGCGCGAATTCTCCCGGGATGGTTTCTAGAATCTTTGCGGAGGCCAATTTGCCGGCAACTTCGGCGGGAGCCTTACCGTCATTGAGCGCCTTGGCGGCAGCGAGCGCGACCTCCACGCCGGTATTAACCAAAGGCTGCCGGAGGTCCCGTGCAACCTTTTGAATGGCGAGGCTTACCGAGCCTGAGGTTACATTCGCGACTATTATCAAGGCTGAAGCGAGGCCGGCCAAGACTTGACAGTATGCGACGGCTTCTTCAATCGGTGACGAGTGGGGTACGTGCTCTTCGCTCCCAGTTGACTCTGGAAGGATCCACGCGAAGTCCTCGGGGAAGCTTGACGGCCTGGGTTGGCAATCGGACCTTGCAACGGGGCTATTGGCGAACCGGCGCTGCGCGTAGCAGCGGACTTCCATCGGCGGCGGCTCCGCCAGGGGGAGAGATAGCGAGGCAAGGTAAGCGTTCAAAGATTGGCGACCCCGCAATAGATTTTCGATGCCACTTCGAAGATTCTGACCCGCCTGAATAACGTCGGCGAGCACTGCCTTATCGTCCACCGCAAGTAAAGTAGCGGCCACGTGGAGCAGATGCCCCTCGGCGGTCACACACTGCATCAAATCAAGATCTATGCGAGCTATCTCCGCCCTCAAGGCGCGTCCAAGTTCTCCAACGCTTGACATGAGTACGCTCCGCTCTCGCCGTTACCATGACGCCTGCCCGTCATAACAGCCAGCATCGCATTGCATCGCAAAGTGAAGGCTTGCTCATCTGCCGCCGACAACGCGGCGCATGCCGGTCTCTCAGCCGGCCCACGCGAACGGGCTGGATAGAGCTTCGCCAGCGGCAGAAACGCCGTCCGGGTGGTGGTGACGGAAGCCGTCCAACATGGAATGCCTCAGCGATGCCATACCGCGTGACGGGACTGTCAGTGTTGAACTTCGGCGCCGGGTGGGAGCGCGTACCAGGCGATGAGGACGTCGCCGCACGAGTAATGATCTTCATGGCGGACCGTCGCCTCTTGTTCGGCGACCGCCACCACAGCGACGAACGGGAGTGCGTTGGCTCCGCTCATGCGATTCGCAGGTTTCTGACGGAGCAGATTATCGAGGCGAAGCCGGGTAAAACGCTCGGCCAGCGGCTCACCCTACTCCGTGAGGCCGCCCGCAACTTCGTCGATAGAGGCGGCTCCGACGCTGCCGACTTCCGCCACGATCATCTCCAGTTCGGCCTTGCGTTAGGTGACCTCCGAGCCGCATTCGCGCTTCATCTTGCAGCCATCGCTGAGGAGTTTGATCTGGACCTCGAATACGAACTTGCTCGACTGGTCTTCCCGGAAGACGAAGACGAGACCGAGCCGACCGAGGCCTAGCAGCACCGAGCCACGTTCACTCTCATGCCGCCGTCCGCGCGTGGCAGATCATCGCCAGTGTCGTCGTGCTGTCAGCGATGAGCGAGTCAGGGCATTCTTTCCACGTGTAGCGGGCCCACGTCATCAATCCCGACGAAGTCCTTGTAAGCTGCGAGGCCCGAGTCGGTCGTGGCGTACTTAAGCGAACCAACTTCGCCTCGCGGAACGCCTACCGGTAACTGGTTCCACCAATACGGGTCCACCAGATATGGCACGCACTTCGGATATGGCAACGGCGAAGCGGTCTCGTCCTCGACCGGTTCTTGACACAGGTAGAGCTGAATCATGCCCGAGATCGCGAGGTCCATGATCGCCTTCTCAGTTTCTTGCTGCACGCCGACGAAGGACATCTCCGAATGGCACGAAAGAATTTCGGCTACGGCTTCCCGCAAGCCGGTGTAGTCTTCGATACCGAGCCACAGCAACGACGCGATCTTCTGATTCATAGCCTTCCATGACGGGCAATCAGACTAAAGTAGGGCTTACCGTCGAAGGAACTGTAGGCGCCGGCCCAAGCCCTGAGCAACTGGCCGGACTCGTCCACGCCGCCGCCTATGAGCGGCGCAGGCGTTCATCGAATCGGTACATTTGGGGCGAGTGAGGCACTCACATGCCGCCGATAGCGCTCGCGTCGGGTGCGAGGCGTGCCCCGTTACGGTGATACTGCGGCGAGCCGGTGGCAGATCCGGGTTATTGCAGCGTTGACGAGCTGGCAGCCGGGTACGCACGGCGGCTCGGAGGCGCATGGGGCCACTGGCGTGCCATGCCCCATCGGGGGTTCAAATCCCCTCCGGCCCGCAACGCCCTCACACGCCGCCGAGCGCGCGGGCTGCGGAAACTATGGAAGCCTGTGGCCGGCCTCGGTGATATGAGTGGCCAGCACGACGCCCTCTGGGCTGTCGGACCAGACCGCGGCGCGTGTGGTCTCTCGCGTAAGGTCGTCGCCGGTCAGCGGGATTGCGGAACTAGCGCACGTCAACGAAGCCTCGTGCCGCGCTTCTACCGCGGAGCGGACTTCGGCAGGTGCGCACGGCCGTTCATCCAGCGGAGCTGGATCCGTCAACGTAACCCACCGTGGGGTCACCTGGAGAGACGCGGACCGGATAGTTCCAGCGTCGCAGGGCCCGGCTCTACTGCACCGCGTCGACCCGCTCGTCGGCCGTACGGACGCCGACTTCGCCGCGATCCGCCGGTGGCTTACAGCTCAAGACAGGGGCTCCGGTATCAGAGGTGCGTGACGACGCGGAAGCGTTGGAGCACCGCCGGGGTGTCGTCGGTGATCGTAAAGGTCGGGTCGCCCAGCCAGCCGCGGTAATCCTCGCCGTGCCAGTAGGCCTCGTGGCCCGCGCGCCATTCGGCCACCGTCGTGTAGCCCTCGCCCTCGTCGATGGCGTGCGCCAGGTCGACGTCGCCAACCCGGGAGATGTGGACCTCGGTCACCTCAAGCACGGCGACCGGGCGGCCAGCCGAGTCGATCAAGGCCGAGCGCCGGCCAACGGTGGGCAGCGGTTCGGGCTCGACCTCGTAGTCCTGCAGCAGGCCGGTGGTGCTGGTCTTGCGCCCGCCGAGCACAGCGGCGACCAGTTGGTCGCGCAGCGGGCCGGGAAAGGCGAGTTCGAAGTGCGGCAGCTCGTCGGTCACCAGGCGAGGCTAGTGGCCTGACGGCGGACCCCAGAGCGGAGGCCGGAGCCGGAGGATCGCCGGCCTCACGGCAGGATCGGGGCCAGCGCGGCGGTGACCGTCGGCGTAAGGCGGCGTGCGTGAGCGCTGTAGAGGGTTGGCAGGGACAGCACCTGGTCGCCGACGTACACGTAACCGGATGCTGCCGGCCCGGTTGATGTTGATCAGGTTCTCCTGACCCCGGACCAGGCTGAGGCGGTCGTACTGGCCGCCGCCCGGGTGCGTCTCGATCACCGTCAGGTCGGGGTGGCGGCGGACCAGGCGGGTGGCCAGCCACCAGGACTGCATGATCACGAATCGCATCGGTGGCATGGTCATCACCTTCCGGCGGACGCCAGGGCGTAGCTCTTGCCGTGCTGCGCGGTCAGCTCGTTCTCGATGGACGCGGCGAGGGCGGTGTCGTGGACCAGCAGGCCGAGTTCGATGTTGCGGTGCTCGGCGTTGTAGGAGAAGTTTGCGCTGGTCAGCAGGATCAGGGCGCGGTCGACTATGACGAACTTGGCGTGGTTCGTGACGGGTTTGCTGTCACCGGGACGTGGCTGGGTGCCCCACACCGTGACCTGGGGCAGGTCTGCGGCGGCCTTCGAGGGCTGGCCGGTCGCGGTGTCGAGGTACAGCCGTACGGTTACGCCCGGGCGTTCGCTCGCCTCGCGCAGCAGCGCCCACATCTCCGAGCCGGCGGCGAAGTTGTAGCTGGAGCAGACGACCGAGGTCCGTGCCTGTTCGACCATGCGGCGGGCCTCGCTGGTGAGCCGGCCGGTTCTGGCGCCGGCGCCGGGCATGGTCCAGACCGGGGTGACGGTGGCGCGGCCGATCGTGCCGTCCGGGCGGGGGCCGCGGGCACCGGCGATGGCCTGCAGCACCGCGCTGCTCAGGGCGGGGTTGGTGTGGCCGAGGCCGGCGGTCTTCAGGAGGGTGGTGGCGGTGTCCCGGCGTGACCTGCCGACCTCTTCGAGGGCCTTGGACGTGTGCCAGCCCTCGCGCAGGGCGGCAGCCAGCCGGGCGGCCTCGGTGCCGTCGAGGTAGGCGCCGAGAGCGGCGTACGGGTCATTCGGCATCGAAGAGCCCGGTGACCTGCTCGCCGCCGATGGTCGGCAGGGTCAGCAGCAGCCGGCGGTCGAGGAAGCGGTTCGCGCGTTCGCACGAGGTCTCGGAGGCGAAGGAGCAGCAGTGACAGGCCGCGCCGTGCAGGAAGTCCTCCGGGTCGGAGGGGGTGCGCATGGCGCAGATCGGGTCGGAGGAGCAGCGGGCCGCCCGCCGCAGCGCGGAACGGACCAGGTCGCCCATCTGGCGGGCCAGGGCGACCAGGCCACCCAGGGTGCCCTCGCTGTCGGAGGCCGTGGTGCAGATCAGCAGGCCGGCGGCGGCGGGCCGGTCGCTGTCCGGCTTCCACGCGTAGATCCGCTCGGAGAGACTGGCCGCACCGTAGCCGCAGCTCATGGCCATCTCCCGGATGAGCACGTGCGACAGCGTGTGCACCAGCCAGTAGCGGGGCGGGCGGAACCGTTCGTCGGGGTCGACGCTCTGCGCGGTCTGGGAGAACCGGCGCTGGAAGTTGCGGCGGTGCGCCTGGCGGTGCGCCTGCCAGAGGGCGCTCTTCTCGATCCGCTCCTCCCACGGCGCGACGAGGTCCTCGCGCAGTTGCAGGAAGACGCCCTCGCCGCGGTCCTCGGTGGCCGGGATCCATCGGGGCCTGCCGTTGCGGGTGAGCGGGACCAGCCGGTGGGGCAGGTCGCCGGCGCGTTCCATCTCGTCGATGCGGGTGAAGCCGATGAAGGCGTTGACCTTCTTCATCCGGTTGACCTCCACGACCCGCTCGACCGGCTCCGGCAGGTGGGCGGGGTGGACGGTGGTGACCATGAGGCCGGTGGAGTTCTCCTGTTTCGGGAACAGCGCGGGCTGTTGCAGGTAGGTCCACTCGGGGACGAGTAGCGAGATCGGATCCCAATCCTGAGAGCCCCCCTGATCGGTCGCGGTCTCGGCGGACGGGTCGAGCACCTTCTGCGCGGCGGCCAGCAGCGCGGCGTCGGTGACGCCCTCGACGTCGACCTTCTGCTTCAGTACGAGTTTGCGCAGCCACTTCGGGCTGTCCGCGGCGTCGTCGAGGTCTTCCCGGCAGGCCCGCAGGGCGTCGAGGATCGCGTCGCGCTTGTCGGCTTCGGTGCGGGGCATCACGATGACCGACTGGGTGGCGGCGAACCAGAGGTTCGAGGCACCCATGGTGATCAGTTTCGCCCGGTGGTCGCAGCCGGTGTCGAAGGCGTCCAGGTGGGGATGGCGGCCCCGGCACTGCGGCATCCGGCGGGCACCGGTGGCGCCCTGTGCCTCGTTCATGCTGCGGCTGCTCTTGCACTGCTCGCAGTAGACGGTCGCGCTGACGGCCTGTCCCACGTTGGCGTCACGCAGCTTCAGGGTGGGATGCGCGATCCCCGACGAGCACGCGACGCCCTGGTGCACCCACCGGTCGTAGGGGAACTCGTCCAGGTGGCCGTCCGGGCAGCCCAGCAGGTAGCGGGCCGGCACCGCGACCCGCGTGTTTCTGGTCTTGCCCGCCGGCTTGCCGCCGCCCCGGCCCGGGCAGTTCGTGTGGCCGAACTCGGCCAGGTCGGGCCGGAACGGGTTGGTGTTGCTGTACTGGAAGCGCGGCAGGGCCGCGAGCAGGTCACAGCCGGTGCAGCGCATCCACTGCGGGAACACCCGCGCGGGCACGCCGAGGTCGTCGCCGGCTTTGCTCTGGCCCGAGGTCGCCTGCCAGGGGTACGGCCGGAGCTCCGTCACCTGAGGCCCGAGGTGCACCTGGACCGCCCGCAGCAGGCGAGGCTCGATGATCGTGGGGATGTGGGCGCGGCGTGCCCAGATCCGGTCCCAGTCGTCGAGTCCCGCGGGCATCACGGAGAACTGCGGCAGGTCCATGATCGCGCCGGGGCCGTAGCTGTAGAGCAGTGCCGACGGCCGCGCCGAACCGACCTTGGCGCGGTTCTTGTCGTTGGCCTGCTCCGCGTCGCTGAGCGGGTCCAGCGGCGCCGATTGGAAGATCATGGTGTCGGTCATGCCGCTACTCCTGATCCGCCGGGAAGACCCAGGCCGGGGCGTTGTCGGGCGGCGCCGCGAACATCCGCTCCCGCATCGGGCTCACCAGCAGGTTGATCTCGGGCTGCACCTCGCGCATCGAGTGGGCGACGACGAACGGTTCGCTCTCACCGTTCCACGGCTCGGCGGCGGCCTTCTCCGGGCTGGTCATCAGCGGGTACGTCTGGCCCTCCTTGCCCTTCTCGTACACCAGCGACATGGTCATCTTGTCCGCGTGCCGGTGCCGTTTCGCCCAGCGCTGCAGGCGGTTGTGCAGCCGGTCGTTGGCCTCGCCGGCGACCACCTCGTCCCGGGTGCTGGCCAGGATCCGCTCGTTCAGCCGGGCGATGAGGTGCTGGATCGCCTCCTGCTGCGCCTCGATCCGGCCCGCGTTTGCCTCCGGCGACAGCCCGTCGGCGAGGTGGGCCTGGCTGACCCGGAGCGCGCCGACGAGGACCCCGTCGATGCCCCGGTCGAGCGAGGTCGGCGAGAACGGGGTGACCGACAGCGCCTCGACCTGCTTGTAGAACGTCTCGTGGTAGTGCCGGAACTGCTCGAAGTGCGCCAGGTCGCGGGGCCGGGCCCAGTTGCCGAGCGAGACCACCAGACCCGGGCGGTTCGTCGGGTCGCGGCCGACACGCGAGGACGCCTGGATGTACTCGGCGGTGTTCTTCGGCTGCCCGACGACCAGCATCAGCCCGAGCCGCTGCACGTCGACACCGACCTGCAGCATCGAGGTGGCCAGCACCACGTCGAACGGCGCCGCGGGGGCGGGCGGCGGCTTCTTGCCGTCCTTCACCGCCGCGATCCTCGCCAGCGTCGCCTGCGTACTCAAATGGTCGGGGTCGAAAGGGACCGCGAGCTGGTCGAGGGTTTCGGCGATGTCGCGTGACGCGATCCGTGAGGTCAGCTCGCCGGTCCGCAGTTGGCTGAACGCGGCACCGACGCGGCGCGGAAATCCGGAGCTCCGGGCCGGCCTGCCGACCCGCGTCTGCACGTCGTCGGCGACATACCGGGCCATACCCGCAAGCTCACGCGTGGCATTGAAATAGCCGACCAGCGTCATGTACGGGTCGGCCTGCGCGCCGCACCGATCGAACAACGTCTGCCCCGCCAGCAGCAGCACCTCGGCGACCCGGATCTCCGCGCTCGACAGCCGTACGCCCTGCGCGCAGACACCGATGTAGCGCCGCCCCGGCGTTCCCGCGTCCGGTGCGATCTCGCGGGAGAAGAACGTGTCGGCGACGTCGAGCACCTGGGGCGGGAAGATCTCCACCCCGCGCCCGTACAGGCTGCGCACCTGCCCTTCGGCGTTGCGCACGGTCGCCGTCGACGCCACGATCAGCGGTTTGACCGTCGCGCCGCCGGCCAGCTGCCACGTCGCCACCGTCTCGACCACGACCTCGAACAGGCCGACAGCGGTACCGAGCGCCCCGGTGATCAGGTGCAGCTCGTCCTGGATGATCAGGTCCGGTGGGCGCAGCCGGGCGGTGGGCGCCACGGTCGCCGCGGGCAGGCCCTCCTCCGCGTTGTGCTTCGTCTTGATCGCACAGCCCGCGTAATCGGGATGCACGTACCCGTGCCTGCCGCATTTGCGTGAGACGTAGCCGAACAGTGCGGCGGCCTCCCCCTCGCGGGCCAGCCGGGCGAACTTGTCGACCGTGGCGATCACGAACGCCGGTGTCAGCCGGTAGATCTCCTCGTCGACCGTCAGCACCGGCAGGCCTTCGGCGCTCCGGCCCTTGGCGAACGGGCACTGCGCCAGGTCGTCGCCGCAGAACACCAGAATGCGGCGGTCGGCCTTGCGCGCCTTGACATGCTTCGGCGAGATCGGCGTGCCGCACCACGGGCACCGCTGGATCTGCAGCACGGTCAACCGGTGGCCACGGCCGGGATCGTGCACCTTGTCGAGCTCGATCTTCGCCTCGTCCCAGCGTTTCGGGCTGACGTCGGTGCCGACCCACAGGCCGATCCGGAACGGTGTGGCACCCCAGGTCTGCTCGTCGGCCCGGCGTAGCAGTTCCGCGGCGCACACCATGGCGGTCGCGCGCTGGAACTGCTGGGCGGTCAGCAGCCGCAACGTGTAGCGCATCAGCACGGCCACACCGTCGGAGCCGTCGAGGTCGCCGCCGGTCGCGGCGACCCGGCCCTGCCGCCGGCGCATGGCGAACGTGAACGCCGCCAGCCCCAGGTACGCCTCCGTCTTGCCGCCGCCGGTCGGGAAGAACAGCAGCTCCACCTGCGCGAGCTCGCCGCTGCGCGCCGGTGCCGCCGGATCGGTCAGCGCGGGCAGCTGCATGAGGATGAACGCCAGCTGGAACGGCCGCCACGTCGGTGCCGCCTTCGGGTCACCGAGGACCTGGGCGGTCGCGTCGTCGATGCTCAGGTGCTCGTCCGCGTTGCGTGCGGCGGCGATCAGGGAGTGCTGCCGCTGTTCGTGCATCACCCGGTTCATGAACTGGAAGCAGCGCAGCGCCTCGGAGCCCTCGGTCAGGCAGGCGAGCCCGGCGGCGAGCCGCTGATGCGCGCGGGCCGCGTTGTGCAGCACCACGTCCGCGGTGTCCCGCAGATGCGGGGGCAGGCTCTCGGCACGGGTCCGCTGACCGGCGAGCCAGGCCCCGTACCCGTCGATCAGCGGTGTCAGGCCCGCCTTCACTTCGGCGGCACCGGCCTCGGCCAGCCCGGCCATGCTGAGCAGGGCACCCTCGACCGACCGCGCGTGGACCTGCGGGGTCTCCGCGGTCGGCAGCCACGACGTCCACACCGCCGTCGCGCGCCGCGCGCCCGGCTCGACCGACCAATCCACCGAACAGGTACGCCCCACCGCGAACTCCAGCCGATCCCGGTACTGCAGATCCAGCCGGCGAACCTCCTCGTCGTGTTCCGGCCAGTTGTCGGTGAGCACGTCACGGACCGGCAGGAACACCGCCGCACCGCCCGCCTCCACCCGCAGCCGGGTCTGGAACAGCCACTCGTTCACCGGGATCCGCACCGGCGTCACCCGGTCGTTGCACAACGCGATCTCCACCAGGCGCCGGCCGTACCGGGGATCGTCGAACCGGTCGACCCGCACCTTCACCTGGTCGGCGACGGTGAACTCCGCGGTCCGGCCGGGAGTCAGGTCAGCCAGGTTGATCGTTGTGGTGTGCTGCTGCGGTGTCCGCCGGTACTGCTGGCGGGGCCGGCCCTTCGGCTCGTCACCGGTTTCTTCGAGGGGTTCGCTGCGGTAGACGCCCCAGCTCGACACGACGGTGAACTCGTCGAGGTCCTCCGGCACCTGGAACCGCAGACCCATCGACGCGGGCACCATCAGCCCCTGCTTCGGTGCCCGGTCGTCCACCGCGTCGTCGCCGCTGTCCGCCGTGCTCTCGTCCGGCGCCGTCGCCGGCACACCCCGCTGGGCGTGCACATCCTCGTCCTGCACATCGGCGAGCACCGCGTCCTCGGCCGGGGCGTCCAGCCGGGTGCCGGCCAGCTTCACCGGCGCGATGTGACCGACCAGGTAGAGCTGGCGCGGGCTCTCCAGCAGCACCTCTTCCGGCCCGTTGCGCGGGCCCAGAAGCTCACGCTCCAGGATGTCGGCCAGGTTCTCCCGGACGGTCGCACCCGTCCCGTCCGGTTCACGCGACAGCTCGTACGCAAGGGCCGGGGTCTCAGGCATGGGAGTGACCCTTCCGCGAAGCCACCGGGGTCTGGTTCGCCGCGCGCCGATGGTTCTCCGCCAGCAACCGATCGAGGATCTCCACCCGGGTGGCCGGGCTCACGGACCACCGCCGCACCTGCCGGTAGGTGTCGAACTCGTGAGTCATGTCGAGATCGCCCCAGCCGTACGCCTCGGCGACTGCCTGATCCAACTCCACATGGATCTCCCGGAGCCGCCGCACATCAGCATCGGACTCGTCACCGATCTCGGGATCGTTGATCAGGTTGTAGAGCCTTGTCAGCCCCGACTGCCGCCGCAGCATGATCGCCCGGCGGGTGGCGTCCAGCTCCCGCCCGGCGGCCTCGGCTCTCGCCGTCGCCGGCGGAAGCGGGAAGGTCTCCCACACCTCCGAAGGCGTGTACTGCGGGTCGGTTCGCAGCGTCGTGCCGTACTTGACGGCCCACATCTGATGAACCGACGAGGACAGGAAAGCCTGATCGGTGAAGGCCCCGGTGATGAAGACAACCGTCTTGTCGTTGAACACCTGATCGGTCCGGACCCGAACCGGCATGACGGTCTTGGACACCCGGGCGATTGCCAGGACCTCGGTCAGCGGCTCGATCGCCGTTCGCATACGCGGGCGTACGGCCTCGAACTGCCACCACTTGTCACGCACATTCGGACGCGGGCTGTTCCTGCGCTCCGGTTTCACCAGGCGCTCCACCCGCTGGAACGGCAGCCGGTAGGCCCGGCACTCCTCCAGCTCACGCGTACCGAAGTCGATGACCCAGCGGCGGGGCCGGCAGTCCGGTGACGCGTTCAGGTCCTCACCACTGAGGTAGGGGCGAACGACGTCCCGGTAACGCTCGTCGGCGGCGATCCACTCTTGCGCCTCGGCCGGGTCGAGGACGAAGCCCGTACCGTTGACGATGCATCCCTGGAATGCGACGTTTCTGTTCTCCTGGAGGCTCTTGGGTCTACCGTCGATCGCTCCTTCCGCCTCCAGGAGGGTGGAGATCCGCTTCACCGGCGCATCGTCGGAGAAGCGCCGGACCAGGTCGTTCATGCTGTCACGGGTCGCCCAGACGGCCGCGTACTCGAGGTTGGCGCCGCTCGCCGGCCACTTGCGGCTGCGCACCGCCCGCGAGATCTCGGTACCCCGCTCGACCAGCCTGTCGAGGCCGACCTGCCGCGTGTCGCCCTGGGCGATCGTGTTGGTGCCGATGATGCCGATGGTGCCGGTGGACCGGAGCAACCCGTGCGCCTGGAGGAGGAAGTAGGCAACCAGATCCGCGCTTCCGCGAGCGCCTTCGGCGGCGACGTTGATGAACCAGTCGCGGACGTTGGTGCCGAGCGCGCCGGTCAGTTTCTGCCCGCCGAGGAACGGCGGGTTGCCGATCACGGCGTCGAATCCGCCACGGTCGAGGACCACGTCGGGCAGTTCGAGGGCCCAGTGCAGCGGTTGCCAGGCCGGGTACTCGGTGGGGACGGTCGGGGTCAGCCCCTCGTCGATGATGGCGTCGAGCATGGCGGGCGACTCCGGGTGGCCGTTCGCGGGGAAGGCGAGCGCGACGGCCGTCTGCAGGGCCCGGTAGGTGTCGTCGAGCGCGCGGCCCGGATTCCCGCCGAGCGCCAGCCCGGCGGCCACCACGCCGTCCGCCACCCGGCGCAGCTGGGCGGTGAGGTCGCGGATGCGGCCGAGCTGCCGCTGTTTCGCGGAGGTGTTGCGCTGGGGATCACGCTCGTCGACCTCGGTGGCCAGGCGTCGGCGCAGGTCGGTGACCTCGGTGACGATGTCGTCGATGCCGGGGTCGAAGAGGCTGGCCTGCTGGTGTTTCGGCGGGTTGATGTGCAGGTGGCGGAGCTGGTCGAGGCTGGTGAGCCCGAGCAGCGAGTTCCCGCAGAGGACCTTGTCGTCGACGAAGGAGAACGGCAGGTCGCGGTCGAGGGAGACGAGCCAGAGGGAGAGCTTGCACATCTCGACGGCCATCGGGTTGATGTCGGCGCCGTAGAGGCATCGGGCGACGACCTGCCGGATGGCGTGCTGGAGGATGTCGGATCGAGCCGGGGCGCCGGGCTGTTCGGCGGCCCAGGCCTCGACGAGTCGGGCGCCGAGATAGCGGGCGGCGCTGACCAGGAAGGCGCCGGATCCGCAGGCGATGTCGGCGACCTTCAGCGCCAGGATCTCCTCCGCGGAGCGCAGTCGCCATTCACTGGAGTCGTTGGTCTGGTACGGCCCCGGCGAGTAGCAGAGCGGTTCGAGCGCGTGGTGGACGATCTCCTCGGCGAGGGCTCGTGGTGTGTAGTGGGCGCCGGAGTGCCGTCGTGAGGGTGTCTCGATGACCAGCAGGCCGCCGTCGAGAACGACGACGGGCCGGTCGCGCAGGTCGGCCCGGACGATGCCGGCGAAGCGGCGGATCCGTCCCCGCAGCCGCGCGTTGCTGGTGACGGTGCGCAGCATCCGGTCGGCCTGCTCGCCGGGGCCGGCGGTGAGCAGCCTGGCCAGGGTTGCCGCGGTCCTGGTCTTCGATCCGGGCTGGTCCTGCTTGGTCCAGGTGATGACCGCGGTGGCGAGGTCCCTGGGCTCGGGGTGGTCGGAGGCGAGGCGTTCGAGGACGCCGAGGGGGATCTCGGGTTCCTGGCCGGGAGTGCCGACGAGCCCGAGGACGGCTTGACCGCGGACGACGGTGCAGGAGTAGCCGAGCAGGCCCTCGTAGATGTAGCCGATCTGCTCGACGTCGACGTCGCGGAAGGAGATGCGGCGCGCGGGCCGGCCCTTGAGCTCGGCGACCTGGACGGCGCGCAGCACGGCGAACATGACCCGGTCGGAGATGGGGACGGCGAGGGTGCCCTGTGGTCCGAGTTCCGTCAGCAGGGGCATGTGGCCGGGGTCGAAGAGCGATCCTCCGTACGCCGGCATGCGCATGTTCTCGAACGAGGCGCCGCCGAAGAGAGCCTGGCTGGTGGCGAGGAGACGGTGCCAGGTGAGGTAGGTGGAGTCGAGAGCCTCCTCGTGCTCGTGGCGGGCACGGTGTTCGAGGCGGTCGAGCTCGCCGCTGATGCCGTACCCCTCGGTGAAGAGCGCGGAGGTGGGCAGCAGGCCGCGCTGTTCGGCGAAGAGCAGGAAGACGACGCGCATCATGACGGTGACCGCGCTGCGGTAGACCTCGTGCGGATCTTCGGGCAGTGGGTCCGGCCGGCCCCGGCGGAGGGCGTCGGCGGCGGTCTCGGAGAACGCTTGGACCAGGGTCTCGACGGCGCGGCGGACCTGGGCACCGAGGGCTTCGGTGATCTCCTCAGCCTCGGCGACAGAGTCGGCGAAGAGCCTCGGTAGCCGCTCCTCGGCGGCGCCGCCGATCAGGTATTGGCGATCCAGCAGGGCGAGAAACGCGTCGCGGGCGCGGCCCTCCTCGATCCAGGTCTGTGAGTCGACGATGCCGGACGCGACGGGGGTGCCGGTGCCGGCACAGACCAGGGCCCACCAGCGTCCGTCGGTGACGACGCCGATGGGTACGCCGCTGTCGCGCAGCATCTGTTCGAGGCGGTCGATCGGGGTGGCGGCCCAGCCGTCGCCGCCGGCCTGGTGCAGGCTGTCGACCCGGTCGACCACGTGGACCAGGGCGCCGACGCCGTCGGGGCCGCGCAGGAGCGCGGCCGGGATCACTGTGACCGCCTGGTTGGGGGAACTGGCCCGCGCGCCGGGAACGGTCACGACCGGTGGCCATTCCAGGTGGCGCTGCCAGCCGGCGACCCTTTCCAGAACGGTACGCACCCACGCGTCACGGGCTTCGCGGTACGCGCCGACGGCGGCGGCCTCACCCAGGCGTACGCCAGAATCGGTCTTCTCCCAGATCGCCTCGAACGTGGCTTTCGCGGTTCGCAGGGTGTCGCGGCGGGCCGGCTCCAGGCCGGGCATGCCGTGTGGCCAGACCCGGAGCAGCGGCGGGACGGCGAGGAACGGTCCGTCGGTCTCGACTAGCTCGAGCCAGGTGCGGTGGGAATCAGCGGGGCTCGCGGCCTGGGAACGGGTCCTCACCGAAACGACCATAAATGCGAGCGTAATTCACGTTAGCCGCCATGATGTGCGGTTCGCCCAGCTCAGCTTGCCGCGTCCTCGGGGGTGAGGGCGAAGATCAGGGCCGCAGCCGTGGTGTGCGGCTTGATATCGGTGTAGCGGGCCTCGATGGCCGCGATCTCGCGGGCCTCCTCGTCGGACAACTCGGCCTCGCGGCGGCGCATCGCCTCGATGTCGCGCTGCCGTTGCCGCTGCTGGTCCGGATCCTCGGGGATCAGCGACAACTGGGTCTGCCGATCAGGAGCGGTCAGCTCTTCGAGAGACGCGATCAGGTTGTGCCGGAACGCCGCGAAGATCTCCTGCGCCCGCGCCGCGTCGGAATCCTGCCGCCGGGCGAGCCGCCCGGTGACCTGAGTGTGCCGGGAGCCGGCCCGCTTCTTGATCGACTCCTCCAGCCGGGTGCGCAGCGGCGAATTGGCCTGGTTCCACTGCGCGGCCAGCCTGCGGCGTGCGGCCTTCGACGCGAGCTTCAGCCGCGGTGCGTCGAGAGTGAGATCAAGCGCCGCCTCGGCGCGTTCCCGGGCCATCGCCCGGCCGCCGTGCAGCCGCACCGCGGCCAGGAAAATCTCTTCATGCAGCCGTACGCCACCCTGCCCCACCAGCACCATCCGTGTCACAGCGGCGACGACGGACTCCGGCAGGTCCCTGACCACCACGGCGGTCACCCGGTTGAGAGGCGACTCCGCGCTCCACAGTGACCGGCGCAGCAGCCGCTGGGCCTTGGCGACCAGCGGATGCCCCAGGTGCACGTACGCGATGTCGTCACGGCCTTTGGCCTGCTCGTCGTCGAAGGTGAACGGCCGGGGCCGGCCCGGATCGAGCTTCGTGTCGAGGCCGACGAGCGTCTGCTGCCAGGCGGGGCTGACCGCGCCGACCTCGTAGACGCCGTCCTCATCGGACGGGAACAGTTGCGGCTGGTTGTTGATCCGCAGGGCGGTGTCGACGACCCGGCGCAGGTTGGCCGGCCGGAGGTGCAGGCCGGCCTTGCTGTCGGCGTAGCCCCGGGCCAGTTCGGTGAGGCGCACGTTGAGCTCCCGGCTGCCCTTGAGCACCCGGTTGACGACCTCGTTGGCGTCCACACCGGTGAACGGCGCCGGCGTGGGCCGATGGGCACCGTAGTGCTGCTGGATCTCCGCGCCGATGACCTCGTTCACCGAGCCCAGATCCCGCGCCACCTGGGCCACCTTGCCGGCGACCCGGGCCATGAAGCTCATGTCCGCGGCGTACGTCGTCGAGGTGTTCCGCGGCACGAAGTGGAACACCTCCGGCGGGTGCGCCTGGCCGTAGCGGTCCACCCGGCCGATCCGCTGTTCCAGCCTGGACGGGTTGAACGGGATGTCGAAATTGATCAGCCGATGACAGCGGCGTTGCAGGTCGATGCCCTCACCGGCCGCATCGGTGGCCAGCAGCACCCGCACCGGGTGACGGGACGGGTCGGCCGAGAACCAGGTCCGGATGAGCTCCCGGTCCTCGCTGGGAGTCGACCCCTGGATGACCGCGAGGACCTTGCCGTAGCCGTGCTGGTCCAGGATCCGCTCCAGCCAGTCGGCGGTGTCGGCGTACTCGGTGAAGACCACCACCCGTTCCTCGTTGAAGGCGCCGGCCGGCCGGCAGATCTCGTCGAGACGGGCGATCAGGGCACCGAGGCGGGAGTCGGCGCGGTTCTCGTACTCCAGGCCCCAGCGCGCCAGCCGTTCCAGAGTCCGCGTGTCCCCCGGCGGCGAACCCTGCCGCAGGGCCGTGGCCTCGTCCTGCTCCCACAACCCTTCCTCCTCGTCACTGGCATCAGCACCCAGGATCTCGTCGTAGCCGGCGAGCAGCGCCGCCGCGCTGCCGTCCCAGTTCTGCAGGTACGCGGTCAGCGTGGTGCCGAACGCCCACGGGCTCGACATGAACCGCTTCTTGAGAAGCATCGCCGTGATGTCACCGCCGCCGCCGCCCCCGCCGCCCCGAGGGCCCTTGCGGGCACGGAGCACGGCGTCCAGCTCAGCGAACCGGGCCTGCTCGTCGTCGGACGGCGTGAACCCGATGGTCTCCACCGTTCGCGGCGGGAAACCCATCTCCGGCAGGTCGCTCTTGAGCCGGCGGACGGTGACCTCGTCGAGTGCTTTCGGGTCGAGTCTCGCGCCACGCTGGAACCGGCGCGGATCGACCATCTCCAGCAGGGCCGTGAACGACTCCGGATGGCCGTTGTGCGGTGTCGCCGACAGGAACAGGCGGTGCTCACAACGGTCCGCCAGCGCGCGCACGGCCGTCGTACGGAGGGTGTCGATCGCGTACCCGCGCGCGCCGGTCGGTGCCGGCGGGCTCGACGGCGCCACGTGGTGCGCCTCGTCGACCACCAGGATGTCGAACGCGTACCGATGCGCCGAACCCCGTGACGCCGGGGCGTACATGTCCCGCAGCAGCCGCTGGGCACGCAGCTGCGGCAGCCACGCCATGCTCACGATCACCCGTGGGAAGATCCGGAACGGGTTCGCCGCCAGCCCGTGCGCCCGGCGCGCCTCGCGCATCATCTCGCTGTTGACGATGACGAACCCCAGCCCGAACTTGTCGCGCATCTCGTCCTGCCACTTCACCGACAGGCTCGGCGGGCACACGATGATCGCGGTCCGGGCCCGGTGCCGCAGCAGCAACTCCTGCACCACCAGCCCCGCCTCCACCGTCTTGCCCAGGCCGACGTCGTCGGCGAGCAGCAGGTTCGTGCGTGGTGCGGCGAGGGCCCGCCGCAGAGGTTCCAGCTGGTACGCCTCGACCGACACACCGCTGCGGAACGGCGACTGGAACGACCTGTCGTCAGCGGACGTGACGGCACCCCAGCGCATCGCGTCGACGAACCCGGCCAGGTCGTGCGGATCGTCGAACGCCTCCTGCATCAGGGTGACCGGCAGTCCCTGAGCCGGCGTGATCGTATGGCCGACCTCCAGCTCCCAGATGACTGTCAGCTCCTCGCCGAGCCTGTCCTCGTCAAGCGCCTGCAACGTGACGGCGTGATCAAGCACCGGGGCTGACTCGTCCGCCGGGCTGCGCGGCAGGCTCTGCTCCACGACGTGCGCGACTGCCCAGGTCGAACCGCGTACCTCGACGATCTGACCGGGATCCGGCACCGCCGGCACGACAGGCGACATCGTCTGCACTGCCATGAGCCCTCCCGCCACGCACCGCTGGAACGCCCCATCATCACCACCCGGTACGGGGCCGGGCAGCAGATTGGCGGAGCGCACCCCGGGCCCTTCGAGGGACCGCTATATTGCCGCGCCCGCGGTTCTCTAGGCTGGGGTCATGAAGGTTCTGTCCATCCAGTCGGTGGTCGCCCACGGCCACGTCGGTAACTCCGCGGCCGTGTTCCCGCTGCAGCGCATCGGTGTCGAGGTCGTCCCGATCCCCACGGTGAACTTCTCCAACCACACCGGCTACGGCGCCTGGCGGGGGCCGCTGCTCCCACCGGCGGACGTGGCGGAGATCCTCCTCGGCGTGGAAGAGCGCGGAGTGTTCCCGCAGGTCGACGCCGTGCTGTCCGGATATCAGGGCGGGGCGGGCATCGCCGACGTGATCATCGACGCGGTGCGCCGGATCAAGGCCGCGAACCCCGCGGCGCTCTACGCGTGTGACCCGGTCATGGGCAACGCCAAATCCGGATGCTTCGTCGCACCCGAGATCCCGGTTCTGCTGCGCGACCGGGTCGTGCCGGTGGCCGACATCATCACCCCGAACCAGTTCGAGCTCGGGTTCCTCACCGGCACCGAGCCGGCGAGCATCGAGTCGACCCTGGCCTCGGCCGACCTCGCCCGCGCCATGGGCCCCTCGACCGTGCTGGTCACCAGCGTGGAGCGCCCAGACCGGGAGGACGGCGTGATCGAGATGCTCGCCGTGGACGATGCCGGCGCCTGGCTCGTGACCACGCCGCACCTGCCGTTCAAGGCGAACGGCTCCGGTGACGTCACGGCGGCCCTGTTCACCGCGCACTACGTCGGGACCAAGGATGCGGCGGTGTCGCTGGAGCGTACGGCCTCCAGCATCTTCGACCTGATCGAGACCACCTACCGCTCCGGCGAGCGCGAACTCCAGCTGGTGCAGGCCCAGGAGTTCTACGCCGCGCCGCGCATGCAGTTCAGCGCCAAGCAGGTGCGCTGAACTCAGCACCGTGAGCGCCAGCTGAGCTGGAGGGGCGGCCTGGGCGGGCGCGGGGCGGCGGGGCGTGGGGCGGCGGGGCGGCGGGGCGCGGACGTAGCCTGGGGGCATGCGGTTCGGGGCGCACCTGCCACTCATCGACTTTGATGGGCGGGGGTGGCGGCCGGGGGAACTGGGTTCCTATGTCGACGTTGCCCGGCAGCTTAGGTATGACGCGGTCGGGGTGAACGATCACCTCGTGTTTCAGCGGCCGTGGCTGGACGGGATCGTTGCGCTCGCCAGTGTGATCGAGCGCAGTGGTGACATGCGGCTGGCTACGACGGTGGCGTTGCCTGTGGTGCGTGGGGCGGCGGCGCTGGCGAAGGCCGCCGCTGCGCTGGACATCCTCTCCGGGGGCCGGCTGGTTCTGGGCGTCGGGCCGGGATCGTCGGCGCGGGACTACGCTCTCGCGGGCCTCGACTTCGACGAGCGCTGGCCACGGTTGGACGACGCGATCCGAGCGATCCGGGCGCACCTCGGCGGCGCGTCCGCGTACGAGAAAGATGGCGGCGCGTCCGCGTACGAGAAAGGTCTGGTGCTGCAGCCGGCGCCGGTTCGCCTGGCGGGACCACCGATCTGGATCGGCAGTTGGGGGTCGGAGGCGGGTATGCGGCGCGTCGCCAGGCTGGGTGACGGCTGGCTGGCGTCGGCCTACAACGCGTCACCCGCGCAGGTGGCGGAGGCGAGGGCGCGGCTCGGTGTGGCACTGGAGCGGGCCGGTAAACGGCTCGACGGCTTCGAGTGTGCGCTGGCCACGATGTGGATCTACGTCACGGACAGCGGTTCGGAGCGCGACGAACGCCTGTCCGCGCTGGGCCGGATGCTGAACCGTCCCGCCGAGCAGCTCCGGGAGCGGGTTCTCGTCGGGCCGGCGGCGGAATGTGCCGCCACCCTGCGTGCCTACGCCGAGGCCGGAATCGATCAGGTCTTCGTCTGGCCGCTCGCGGACCCGCACGACCAGCTGGAACGCCTCATGCGGGACGTCGTGCCGCTCGCGGTGCGCCCCTGAGCCGCCGGGTCACGCCCTCCAGGATCGAGATCATCTCGCTGACCACCGGTGGCTGGTAGGCGCTGTCCGGGTAGGCGACCGAGATGCGGCGCACCGGTGCGCCGACCCGGATCTGGCGGACCTCGACGCCGGCCGGTGCGCGGGCCACGGCCAGGCCGGGTATCACGGCCACGCCGAGGCCGGCGGCGACGAAGGCCTGCACGGCGCGGTAGTCGTCGGAGGTCAGCGACACGCGCGGGTCGAAGCCGACCGCCCGGCAGGAGTGGCGGACGATGGTGAACCACGCGCTTCCGGGCCGCCCGCCGACCCAGGATTCCTCCGCGAGATCGGTCAATTCCACCGTACGGCCGCCGGCTGCCGCCCGGTGACCGCGCGGCAGGACGGCCTGGAAGGTGTCGTCGAACAGGTCGACCCGGCCGCCGGTGAACCGGGTGGAGCCGGCCAGCACCTCGTTGTCGTAGATCACCGCGAGGTCCAGCTCACCGTCGTTCAGCCGGGGCAGCAGCCCCTGGAGGTGGTCGTCGACAACGGTCAGCGCCGTGCCGGGCTGCCGGTCGCGCAGCTGGGCGAGGGCGGCCGGTACGAACGTGGTCAGCGCGGTCGGGAAGCTGCCGAACCGCAGGCGGCGGCCCCGGCGGCCGGCGATCTCGGCCAGGTCCTGCTCGGCGCTGTCGAGGCGTGCGGTGATCGCCCTGCCGTGGCGGACCAGCGCGTGACCGGCGTCGGTCAGCGCCATCGGCCGCGTGCCCCGCTCCAC
Organism: Actinoplanes sp. GCM10030250; assembly: GCF_042666575.1. Lineage (NCBI taxonomy): Bacteria > Bacillati > Actinomycetota > Actinomycetes > Micromonosporales > Micromonosporaceae > Actinoplanes > Actinoplanes sp. GCM10030250. The sequence goes on from NZ_JBHTDO010000024.1 coordinate 155,344, forward strand.
CAGGGGCAGCCCGGCCTGCCGTTCCAGGGCGGCGACGTGCTGGCTCACCGCGGACTGGGTGAGGCCGAGCGCCTCGGCGGCGGCCGAGAACGATCCACAAGTGGCGATCTCGCACAGCACGCGGATGGCCCGGACGTGGCCTATTAGCTCCACTAATCGGCCTCCAGCGTTCGGCATTGTCACTAATACAGCGCCAGCCTAGCGTCCGGTCCATGACTAGCATCGACACCACTTCTCAGATCGATTCCGACAAGCTGATGGCCTTCGTGTTCCGGGCCGTCGAAGAGGTGGGCGCGACACTGAACTGCGCCCTCGTGGTCATGGGCGACCGGCTCGGCTACTACCGCGACCTGGCCGCGCACGGTCCGACCACCCCGGCCGAGCTGGCCGAGCGGACCGGAACCGGCGAGCCGTACGCCCGGGAATGGCTGAACGCGCAGGCCGCCGGCAAGTTCGTCGAGTACGACGCCGGCACCCGCCGGTACACGCTGCCCGCCGAGCACGCGGTGGCGTTGACGGACGAGAACAGCCCGGCGTTCCTGCCCGGGTTCTTCCAGATCGCACACGGAACGGCGCGTGACGCGTACCGGATCATCGAAGTTGCCCGTCTTGGTTCCGGGCTGGGATGGCACGAGCACAACGACGACGTCCATGTCGGCTGTGAGAGGTTCTTCCGGCCGAGCTACGCGGCCAACCTGGTGAGTTCCTGGCTTCCCGCGCTGGACGGCGTGGTCGGCAAGCTCGAGCAGGGTGCGAAGGTGGCCGACGTCGGATGTGGCCATGGCGCGTCCACCATCCTGATGGCGCAGGCGTACCCGAAATCGGTCTTCACCGGCTCCGACTACCACCCCGAGTCGATCGCGACCGCACGCGAGCGGGCGTCCGGCGTGCGGGGGCTGGAGCGGGTGCGGTTCGAGGTTCGTTCCGCGACCGGCGCATCCGGCGGCGACTACGACCTGGTGACCATGTTCGACTGCCTGCACGACATGGGTGACCCGGCCGGTGCCGCCGGGCACGTGCGGGACATGATCGCCCCCGACGGCACCTGGATGATCGTCGAGCCGGCGGCCGGCGACCACGTCGAGGACAACCTCAACCCGGTGGGCCGCGCCTACTACGGATTCTCGGCGCTGCTCTGCACACCGGCGTCACTGTCGCAGGAGCCCGGCACCGCCCTCGGCACCCAGGCGGGCCCGGCGCGCATCCGCGAGATCACCACCGCCGCCGGATTCACCCGGTTCCGGGTGGCCGCCCAAACACCTTTCAACAATGTGTACGAGGTCCGGCCCTAGACACGGCGGCCGGCCAGACCGGTTGCAGCACGTGCCAGTCGTGGGGATGGCGGCGGACGGCACCGGTGAAGACGTCGGCCAGCTCCTGCGTCATCGCCGCCACCCGGGCCCGGGTGGCGGTGTCACCGCCCGGGACGATCTCGGGGTGGATCCGGATCCGCAGCAGGGGACCGTCGTACCAGAGCGACGCGGGCAGCAGCGCGGCACCGGTGCGCAGCGCCAGCTGTGCGGGCCCGGCCGGGAACGTCGCCGGCGCATCGCAGAACCGCACGCCGATGCCGGCCCCGGACGTGTCCCGGTCGGCGACCAGGCACACCACCTCGCCGGCACGCAGCCGCTGCATGAGCGTGGTGACCGTCCGCCGAGTCTCGTCGGCGGGGAGAACCTCGGCGCCGAGCTCCGCACGGTGGCTCACGAACCGCTGGTAGAGCCGCTCCGGGCGCAGGCGTTGCGCGACCGTGGTGAACCGGTGCCCGTTCAGCACCAAGGCGGCTCCGGCCAGGTCCCAGTTGCCGCTGTGCGGCAGCGCCAGCACCACTCCGCGGCCGGCGTCACGGGCGGCGGCCACCCGGTCCAGCGACTCGAAGACCACGGCGTCGCGGATCCGGTCCCGGCTCCATCCGGAGAGCCCGAAGAACTCCCGCCAGTACCGCAGATAGGAGTGCACGCCCCGAGCGGCCGCGGAGGTCACCGCGGGACTGTCCGCGGCCTGGCCGAGCACCTGGGCCAGGTTGACCCGCAGCTGGTGCATCCCGCCCGCGCCGGACCAGCGCATCGCGGCGGCGGCGGAGCCGAAGACGAGCGCGGCGACCGGGTCCGGCAACCGCGGCGTGGCCCACCAGGCGAGGCCGTAGAGCCGGCTGGCCAGGTCCTCTTCCACGCCGGGATGGTAACGGGTCCGATGTCGACGGGTCACCTGTGCACAAAAGGTGATCCTTCTTCGTCTTCCTGTGTGTGTTCACACCAAGAAGATCATTGGCAGCGGTATCGGCAGGGACGCTCGTCCTGGCGCTGTCGGCCGCAACCGTCGCCGGCAGCCCCGCCCACGCCGCGGACAACCCCACCGGCGGCGCCACCCGGACCGTCACGCTGATCACCGGCGACCGGGTCACCGTCGCCGGTGACGCCGTCACCGTTTCCCCGGGGCCCGGCCGCACCGGCATCCCGTTCGCGACCAGCACCGTCAACGGTCACACCCGGGTGGTACCGGCCGACGCCCTCCCGCTGCTGCGCGCCGACAGACTCGACGAGCGGCTGTTCGACGTCACCGGGCTGATCGCGGCCGGCTACGACGACCGGCGTACCGACCTGCCGCTGATCACCGGCGGTGGCGCGACCGCGAGCGGTACCCGCGTACGCAAGCTGCCCAGTCTCGGCGCGACGGCTGTGCGTACCCCCAAAAAGGATCTTGCCCGTGCCTGGACGGCCCGGACCGGCAAGGGCAAGGTCTGGCTCGACGCCAAGGGGCGGTTCACCGCCGCCGAAGGCGTCCAGCAGATCGGCGCCACCCTCGCCTGGCAGGAAGGACTGACCGGCGAGGGAGTGACCGTCGGGGTGATCGACTCCGGCGTCGACGTCACCCACCCCGACCTCGCCGTGGTCGTCGCCGCACAGACCGACTTCTCCACCGGCACACCCACCACCGGCGACGTGCACGACAACGTCGGCCACGGCACCGCGGTCGCCTCGATCCTGGCGGGCAGCGGCGCGGCGTCCGACGGCCGTTACCGGGGTGTCGCACCCGGAGCGCGGCTGGTCTCGGCCAAGGTCGGCGACTGGGAGGTCACGGAGTCCGCGGTCATCGCCGCCATGGAGTGGACCGCCGGCACAGAGCACGCCAAAGTCGTCAACATGAGCCTCGGCTTCCCGAAAACCGCCGGGAGCGACCCGCTCGAGACCGCGGTCGACGAGATGACCGAGAGGTACGGCACCCTTTTCGTGGTCGCCGCCGGTAACGACGGCAACAACGGCAACGACCCGAACAACGGCGACGACTACCTGATCGGTTCGCCCGCCGACGCCGCCGCCGCGCTCAGCGTCGGCGCCGTCGACCGCAACGACCAGCTCGCGGCCTTCTCCAGCCGCGGGCCGGGCCGGGACGGCGACTCGGTCAAGCCGGAGATCACCGGGCCGGGCGTCGACATCACCCACGCGCTCAGCAGCGATGCCGGCAGTGGGCCGTACGGCCACGGCAGCGGCACCTCGTTCGCCGCGCCGCACGTCGCCGGCGGCGCGGCCATCCTCGCCCAGAGGCATCCTGACTGGACGCCCGCTCAACTCAAGGCCGCCCTCATGGGCAGCGCCCGGCCGGCCGAGGGCCTCAGCGCGTACGCCCAGGGTGCGGGCCGGGTCGACGTGGCCCGCGCGGTGCACACCACCCTGCTGGCCGACCCGCCGAGCCTGAGTATGGGCACCCAGACCGCCGGCCAGGCGATCACCAGGACCGTCAGCTACCGCAACCACGGCACCCAGCCGCTGACCGTCGGCCTGCGGGTAACCGCGCCGTTCACGGTGAACACCTCCGCACTGACCGTTCCCGCCGGCGGCACCGCTTCCGCCCGGGTCACCGCTCCGGCCACGCTGACCGGCGGCGCACACACCGGGCAGCTCACCGCCACCGCCGGCCGGCAGGTCGTCACGACACCGGTCGGCGTGGTCCGCGAGACCGCGAAGGCTGATCTGAAACTGCACGTCCTGGGCCACGACGGGCTGCCCACCGACGGCCACTACACCCAGGTGATCGGGCTGGACACGCCGTACCTGCACGACACCGTCTACGACTACCCGTGGACGCCGGACGTCGAGCTGCGTGTACCCACCGGCCGGTACGCGATCATCACCCAGTACTTCCACGAGGCGGAGGACGGCACCTGGGTCAGCGCCGCGGTCGCGCAGCCCTCGGTTTCGGTCACCGGCACGACCGACATCACCGTGGACACCCGCGTCGCCAGGCCGGTGACCGCCACCGTTCCGGACGCCGGCGCCCGGTTCGACGCCGGATCCGTCGCGTTCGGGGTACGGACGCCGAACGGCTGGGCCTCCTATGCCGTCAACAGCTACGGCGGAGCGCTGAACAGCGCACAGCTCGGCGGGGAGGGGGACGCGCTGCTCTCCGTGATCCGGATGGCGTACACCTCCGACACCGCCGTCTACCACCTCGCCTGGCCGATCAAGGGCCGCGTGCCGACCGGCTTCACCGCCGCCGTCACCGCCCGCGAGCTCGCGGCCGAGACCGGCGAGATGTACCGGCAGGCCACCGGCAGCACCGCCAGCCTGTACGCGGGCGTGCACGTCCCCGGCAACCCGCTGACCTTCGCCCCGCTCACCACCGACCTCTCCGCGACCCGCTACTACACCACCGGCGACGGCGTCAGGTGGAGCACCGGGATGTACGAGTGGCGCGAGGAGGAGAACTACGAGGAGGTCAGGACAGCCGGAGAACCGCGGCGCTACCAGCCCGGCAAGCGGTACACCGCCGTCTACAACGCCCCGGTCGTCGCACCCTGCCTGACCGGCGACGGCAACACCTGGATCGGTGACGAGTTGCGGATCCGGGTGGCGATGAACTGCGACAGTGCCGGGCACATCGGTACGACCAGCAACGTCCCGGGCAGCACCACCCTGTTCCGCGACGGCAGGCAGGTGGCGCTCTCCGAGATCGGCGGTGAGGCCACCTTCCGGGTACCGCGAGCTCGGGCCGGCTATCGGCTGCACCTGGACCAGAGCCGCCCCGCCGCGTTCCCCACCTCCACGCACACCACGGTGGACTGGACGTTCACCGACCCGGCCGCGGTGCCGGCTCTCGGCACGGTCCGGATCAACCCGGCCGGCGCGGGGGTGCGCATGACGGCACCGGCCGGCACCAGTTCGGTGACGCTCGAGGTCTCCGCCGACGACGGTACGACGTGGCAGGCCGCCCCGGTCCGCCGCAACGCCGACGGCACCTACCAGGCAGCCGCCCCCCGCACCGGGTTCACCTCACTGCGGGTGATCGCGAAGGGTTCGCTCGCCACGGTCACCGAGACCGTGATCCGGGCGCTTCCGCCGGCCTGACAGATGCTCCACCGGCCCGCCCCGGGGGTGATCCCGGGGCGGGCCGTGGACTTCATGGCCCCGCCAGGACAACGTCCTGCCTGGATCGGATGACAGTCTCACCGGGAGACTGCGGCGCCCGGCGCGTACGGAGTGGACGGTTTCGCGGTGGACGTTACGGTGGGCTGATGCCTACGAGACTGTCACCAGCGGAATGGGCGCGGCGTCGCCGGGCCGACCGTGTCGATCGCCGGCTCGAGGTCGCCGGGGCTCGGGCGTTCGGGCGACTCGGCCGCCTCGGGGAGAGCTGGCACATCGTCGACTGGTCGCAGACCGGGTTGACCCGGCGGCACGACGAGAACGATCCGGTGCGCGCCCGGGCCGGATTCCTGGCGATCGGGCCCGGCGGGGTCTATGCCGTCACCATCGCCGACCAGGGACTCTTTCGGGTTCTGATCGTCGGTGACGTGGTGCAGATCAACGGCAGACGTCTTCCGTACGTCGCCGAGGCCCGCCGTGCCGCCAGCCGAGCCGCCACGGCGCTGTCCACGGCGGCCGGCATCAACGTGCCGGTGACCCCGGTTCTCGCCTTCGCGGGCGTCGGCGTGATCAGCACACACGGCCTGCCGCCCACCTGCCTGGTCGCCGCCGACCGTGAGCTGGACAAACTCTTCAAGGCCGGCGGCAACCGGATCAACGCGGGCACCGCGGCCCGGCTCGCGCGGATCGCCCGGGACCGCGCCGCGCACGACATCCAGGCCTCGCCCGCCGACCCGATCCGGCCGGCCCCTCCCCGTTAGCGCAGCGTCAGGCCGGTGTTGCGAAGTTCTGGGTCCAGTACTGGGTGCCCGAGGAGGACTTGGCCAGGCCGACGCCGATCTGCTCGTACCCGCAGTTGAGGATGTTGGCCTTGTGACCGGGACTGTTCATCCAGCCGTCCATCACGCTCGCCGCGCTGGTGTAGCCGGCGGCGACGTTCTCGGCGACACCGCGCCACCGGTACCCCTCGGCGGTGACCCGGTCGCCCATGCTGGCCTCCCCCGGCAGCTGGTGCGACATGCTGTTCTGCTGGGCCTGGAGCTCGGAGTGCTTCTGCGCCGCCGCCTCCAGGCGCGACTCGCTGGTGAGGTCCGAGCAGCCGGCCTTCTGCCGTTCGACGTTGACCAGCCGGATCACCTCGGCGTTGACCGACGAGGATCCGCTGTCCCCGCCCGTCGGCGCCTGGGTCGTCCGGGTCGGTGCCGGTGACGGGGTCCTGGTGCGCGGCTTGGTCGTGGTGGGCTTCGGCCGGGCCTGCGAACGTACGGGCGCCGAGGTGGACGCCGACGGCACGGCCGTCGCTGACGCCGACGGTGCGGCCGCGCCCGAAGCGGTGGGCTGCGCGGACGGCGGCACGATCGCCGCGGTGTCGGTGATCTCGGTCGTCGTGGCGCCATCGGCCGGAGCTGTGACGCCGGGAGTGGTGGCGGCCAGGCTGATCTCCCGGTCCCCGGAGCCGCTCCCCGCGACGATGGCGGCCGAACCGGCGCCGATCAGCCCCAGGGCCCCGATGGCCGTGAGGGTGAAGCGGATCCGCCGGTTGGGTGGGGTGGGCACGAACTTTCACCTCGTCGACTCGTGTGGCAGCAACGCTGCCGGAAGCAGCCGACCTACTATTCATTCCCGGTCAGGCGAAAGATCGATAATAAGGAAGCCTTAAGGATCGATTCATCGAAACCTAATCGTCGGCCCGCTGGGCCTCGTCGCTCCCGGGCACCCGGACTGCTCGGCCCGCTGTCGCGGGCACACTTTCCTGCGTACACAACAATGTTTGGTCGTCTCACCACGCGCCGGAAGGACACACCCATGCGATCGAGGCTCGTCGAATTGGATTGGGTCGCGACCCGCATCGGTGAGATCAGCCTGCGGCGGCGCGTCGAGCCCACCACCAACACCGAGGTGTACGAGGTGAAGCTCGGCGACGAGTACCTGATGTCCAGCATGTTCACGGTCGCCGAGGAGGAATTGTCCCGGCTCACCCTGGCCGCCCTGCCGGACGCGCAGTTGAATGACGCGCGGTTGGACGTCGCGCGGTTGGACGTCGTCGTCGGCGGGCTCGGCCTGGGTTACACCGCCGGTGCCGCTCTCGCCGACGACCGGGTCCGATCGCTGATCGTGGTGGAGGCCCTGGCCCCGGTGATCGACTGGCACCGCCGTGACCTGGTGCCGCAGGCCCGGGCCCTCACCACCGACCCCCGCACCACCCTGCTGGAGGGCGACTTCTTCGCGCTGCTGCGCGACGGCACGGGTTTCGATCCGGCCGCACCGGACCGCCGCTTCGACGCGATCCTGCTGGACGTCGACCACTCCCCCGTCAACGTCCTGGATCCCTCACACGCCGACCTCTACACCGCTGCCGGGCTACGCCGGCTCGGGAGCTTCCTGCGCCCGGGCGGGGCGTTCGGGCTGTGGTCCGACGACGCACCCGACGAAGGGTTCCTGGCCCTCCTGCGCGAGTGTTTCGTCGCGGCTACCGCCCACGTGGTGACCTTCGCCAACCCACTGACCGGCGGCGACTCGGCGAACACGGTCTACGTCGCGACCACCGCTCACTAGCCACTCGATTCACAGCGGATCCCCGTTCCCCGTTCGCCCTCAGCCCGCCGGCAACCAGCTGGCTCCCAGTGATGCCTCCCGCAAGGCCGCGAAGTTAAGGGGTTTTGGTGGGTGGCAACACTCGTCCGGTGGATATGAGTGCATAAGGAACGGGACCT
>NZ_JBHTDO010000025.1:0-161990 GCF_042666575.1 Actinoplanes sp. GCM10030250
CCGTGGGGCCACGGCAACTCGCTCGAGTGGGCCACGTCCAGCCCGCCCCCGCTCCGCAACTTCGACCGCATGCCCCGGATCCGCTCCGAGCGGCCGGCATTCGACGAGAAGTTCCCGGAGTTGGCGGCCGGCCACTCGCTCGCGGGCCCGCCGGAGGGTGGCGCTCGCCCCCTCAGCGCGGAATCCGACGGCGGTGCGACCTACCAGGAAGACGTCGCGTCTGATCGCGATCGCTGACCGTACTACCTGATCGGCCCGCACTCCTGTGGAGTGCGGGCCGTTTGGTTTTCCTCCTCACCGTGCGGACCGTCTCGTTCTCCTCACCGTGCGGGCCGTCTCGTTTTCCGCACCGTGCGGGCCGTCTCGTTTTCCCTTCACCGTGCGGGCCGTCTCGTTTTCCCTTCACCGTGCGGGCCGTCTCGTTTTCCCTTCACCGTGCGGGGCGTCCGGTTCGCGTTCGGGGTGGTGGAACTCATTCGCTTTATGTCGTACCCCCACGGCAGGATGAGTCGCGGAGGTCAGGATCGACATGTTGCTCACGCCTTACCGCGAAACACTCGCGTTGCCGAAGATTCCCTCGTTGCTGGTGGTCGCCACGCTGGCCCGCATCCCCATCGCGGCCGCGACTGTTGTGCTCACCCTGCACGTGGTCACCGACCTCGGCCGGGGCTATGGCGCCGCCGGTCTGGTCGGCGCCGCGGCGACGATCGGCGGTTCCTTCGGTGCTCCGGTGATGGGCCGCCTCGTCGACCGCCGCGGCCTGCGCCCGGTGCTGGTGCTGACCACCGTCGCCGAGGTCATCTACTGGCTGGTGGCGCAGTCCCTGCCCTATTGGGCCCTGCTCCCGGTCGCCGCGATCGGCGGCTTCCTGGCCCTTCCCGCTTTCTCGGTGGCCCGCCAGTCGATCGCCGCACTGACCCCCGAGTCCCATCGGCTGCCCGCCTTCGCCCTCGACTCGATCACCACCGAGATGTCGTTCATGGCCGGGCCCGCACTCGGTGTGATCATCGCCACCACCGCGGGCACCCGCACCGCCATGGTCGCGCTGGCCGCCGGCATCTTCCTCGCCGGTCTCGGCCTGTGGCTGCTCAACCCGCCGACCCGCGCCGCCCACGAGGCCCCGGTCAGCAGCGGCGAGCGGGTGCCACGAAGCAGCTGGCTCAAGCCCCGCTTCGTCGCCATCCTCGCCGTGACGATGGCCGCCACCCTGGTCCTCTCCGGCACCGACGTCGCCGTGGTCGCCGTGCTGCGCGACTCCGGCCAGGTCGCCTGGACCGGCGCCGTGCTCTCGCTCTGGGCCCTGTTCTCGCTCATCGGCGGCTTCGCCTACGGCACGGTCCGCCGCGGCGTCCCCGCCCTGGCCCTCTTCGCCCCCATGGCCCTGCTCACCATCCCGGTCGGCCTCGGCGGCAACCACTGGTGGCTGCTCGCCCTGCTCCTCATCCCGGCCGGCGCCCTCTGCGCCCCCACCATCACCGCCAGCTCCGACGCCATCAGCCGCATGATCCCCGCCGCAGCCCGCGGCGAAGCCATGGGCCTGCACAACTCAGCCCTGACCGTCGGCGTAGCCCTGGGCGGCCCGATAGCCGGCCTAGCCATCGACACGTTCGGCCCAGCCTGGGGCTTCACCGCCGTCGGCACCGTAGGCCTCCTCGTAGCCCTCCTGGTCCTCCCCGCCGAACTCCGCCGCCGCCGCGACACCCCACCCCTCCCTCCCACTTCCCCGCTCTCTCCCACTTCCCCGCTCTCTCCCACTCCCGCCGCCGCCTCCCTGTCCTCTCCCACTCCCGCCGCCACCTCGCTGTCCGCCGCCGAGCCTTCCCCCTCCGCCGCTGCACCGGTCACCCCACCGGCACCGCCCGCCGCCGACGAGGCGCCGCCCACTGCACCCGCCGACGAGGCGCCGCCCACTGCACCCGCCGACCCGGCTCGCGCGGACGTGCGCCTTCCGTCCTGACCTCCGACGCTCGACGGCCCGGCCCATGCTGGCCAGCCCATCCGGCTGGCTGTCAGTGCCGTCTCGCGCGCTCTGAAGCAGCACCCACAGCCAGCCGGATCTTCGCGGCTGGTCCCCAGTGCTGTGTGCGCAGGGCGGAGGGAGCACTCACGGCCAGCTGGATGCTCGGCTGGTGTTCAGGGGGCCTTTTTGTGGTCCGAGGCACCGCTGACGGCCAGCTGAGTGATTCGGCTGGTGTTCAGGGGGCTTTTTCGCGGCCCGAGGCACCGCTGACGGCCAGCTGAGTGATTCGGCTGGTGCTCAGGGGGCTTTTTCGCGGCCCGAGGCACCGCTGACGGCCAGCTGGGTGGTTGGGCTGGTGCTCAGAGGGGTCGCGGGCCAACAGGGCGACCATGCCGAGCGGTTCGCCGTCGTGGAAGACGCCGAGGGCCAGCTGCCAGTTGGTGGCGCTCCACTCGGACAGGGCGTGCCAGTGGCCGCGGAGCACGAAGCGCGCCCGGTCGGTGGGGGAGACGGAGTTCGAGTCGGGGGGTGCGGATGGTGAGACCGTACGGTGGCCAGAGGTCGACGAGTCGGGACATCCGGTCAGAATTGCAGAAATATCAAGTGCGCGCGGACCCGGCGCCGTGAGACTGATCAGCGCGCAGAGATCGATTCCCGCGCGGTAGGGATGCCCGCGCGGCGCGGCCAATCCCCGCGCGGCGCGATCGATCCCCGCGCGGCGCGATCGGTCCCCGGGCGGCGCGATCGGTCCCCGGGCGGCGCGATCAGTCCCCGGGCGGCGCGATCAGTCCCCGCGCGGGGGGAGGGGCGGTGGCCCGCCAAGGGAGGGATCAGGCGTCGACGACCGGCTCGCCGGTTGTGGTGACTGAGGCGGCGTGGAGTTGTTCGAGGGCGGCGTCCGTTGTTGCCCGGGCCACACCTGCGGTGAGCTCCAGCAGGACCGTTGTGGCGAAGCCGTTCGACGCGGCGTCGAGCGCAGTAGCCCGTACGCAATGGTCTGTCGCTATGCCCACGACCTCGACCTCGGTCACTCCCCGGCCCCGCAACCAGCCGGCGAGGGTTTCGCCTGCCTCGGTGTGGCCCTCGAAGCCGGAGTAGGCGGCCTGATGAGCGCCCTTGTGGAAGATCGCCTCGATGCGGTCGGTGACCAGTTCGGGGTGGAAGTCGGCGCCCGTGGAACCGACCACGCAGTGCGCCGGCCAGGAGTTGACGAAGTCGGGGTGGGCGCTGAAGTGCGCGCCCGGGTCCACGTGATAGTCCTTCGTGGCGACGACGTGGTCCCACCGCTCGCCCGCTTTGTCCAGTACCAGGGAGATGCCCTTGGCGACGGCGGCACCACCGGCGACCGGCAGGGAGCCCCCTTCGCAGAAGTCGTTCTGTACGTCGACGATGATCAGCGCGCGGGTCATGGGAACGGAACCCCTCAGGCGGTGGGAACGATGACGACGGGGATGGCGGGATCGCCCGCGGAGAGCTTGAGCCCCTCCCACGGGATGGAGATCAGGCACTGCCGCAGGTGGTCGCGGGACTCGGCGAGGGTGGGCCCGGCCAGCACCTCGCCGTCGGCCACGTAACCGTGCTGCAGCATGCGGTCGTTGGGCTGGTGGTCGGGGACGCCCTGGGAGTAGATGATCTCCTCGGTGGCGGTGCCGGTGGGCTTGTGCCGGCGGACCGCGGTCTTGCGGCCGCCGACGGTGGCCTTGTTCTCGGAGCGCTTGACGACCGGGCGCCCGTCGACCTCGACCAGCTTGTAGACCAGGCCCGCGGTGGGCGCTCCGGAGCCGGTGACCACGGCGGTGCCGGCGCCGTACATGTCGACGGGCTCGGCGGCGAGGGTGGCGATCGAGTACTCGTCCATGTCGCCGGAGACGATGATCTTGGTTTCGGTGGCGCCGAGGGAGTCGAGCAGCTCCCGGGACTGCTGGGCCAGGACGGACAGGTCGCCGGAGTCGATGCGCACGGCGCGCAGGTCCGGGCCGGCGACGGCGATGGCGTTGCGGATGCCCTGACTGATGTCGTACGTGTCGACGAGCAGGGTGGTGTTCTTGCCGAGCGCGGCCACCTGGGAGCCGAAGGCGGTCGGCTCGTCGTCGTGCAGCAGCGTGAACGCGTGCGCCGACGTGCCGGTGGTCGGAATCCCGAAGGCGCGCCCGGCCGCGAGGTTCGACGTCGAGGCGAAACCGGCCAGGTACGCGGCGCGGGCGGCGGCGACCGCGGCGTGCTCGTGGGTGCGCCGGGAGCCCATCTCGATGATCGGCCGGCCGCGGGCGGCGGTCACCATCCGGGCGGCCGCCGCGGCGATGGCGCTGTCGTGGTTGAGCACCGACAGGATCAGCGTCTCCAGCACCACGCACTCGGCGAACCCGCCGGAGATGGTCAGGATCGGCGACCCGGGGAAGAACAGCTCACCCTCGAGGTAACCCTCGACGTCACCGGTGAAACGGTAGTTGACCAGCCAATTCGCGGTGGTCTCGTCGACCACGCCGGCCGAGCGCAGGTGATCGACCTCGGCCTGCTCGAACCGGAAGTTGCGGATCAGCTCGATCAGGCGGCCGGTGCCGGCGACCACGCCGTAGCGCCGGCCGGTAGGCAGCCTGCGGGTGAAGACCTCGAAGACGCAGCGCCGGTCGGCGGTGCCGTCCTTCAGCGCGGCGCTGATCATGGTCAGCTCGTAGTGGTCCGTCATCAGGGCCGGCGCGATGGTCTCCACAGACCTACCCTATTGCGCCCGGCGCCAAGGTGCGGCCTCCGGCCTGGAGGAAGTGGTCTTGACCTGCGGTTCGGTGCTCCGGTTCACCGGTTCGCCGAAACCGGTGGCACCATGGGGGGCATGGCGTTGCCTCAGGTTGCTCCCGTCGAGACGCCGGAGATCGAGGAAGTACCGGCCGAGGACCGGCCGTGGGTGACCATCGTCTGGGACGACCCGGTCAACCTCATGTCGTATGTGACGTGGGTCTTCCAGAAGCTCTTCGGATACAGCAAGGAAAAAGCCGAACTGCTGATGATGGATGTGCACACCAAAGGCAAAGCGGTGGTCTCCTCCGGTGCCCGCGAGCGCATGGAGATGGACGCCAACCAACTGCACGGATACGGTCTCTGGGCGACTGTGGACCGAGCCTGACTTAGCGGGTGGGGAATAGCATGTTCCGACGCAGCGGCGGCCATTGTGTGGCCACCTTCGCGTACGACGAGGTGCGTGTTCTGCGCAAGGTGGCCGCTGAGGTGGTCGGTTTGCTGACCGACGGCATGGACCACACCGATCCGGTGGTGTCCCGCCTGTTTCCGGACACCTATCCGGATTGCCCGGAGGACTCGGCGGAGTTTCGGCTCTACACCGAGGGCGACCTCATGACCAGCAAGATCGATCAGGCGGGCGCGATCCTCGCGGCCCTGCCCGACGAGGGCGAGGGTGAGGTACGCCTGGACGGTGAGGCCGCCGAGGCCTGGCTCCGGGCGATCAACGACGCCCGCCTCGCGATGGGCACCCGCCTCGACATCCAGGCTGACACCGACCTGGCCGACGAGCTGGACGAGGCGGTTCTCGAGGATCCCGGGTCGAGCCGGGTCTTCCAGCTCTCGGTCTACGCGTATCTGGGGTATCTCCAGGAGTCGCTGCTCAATGCACTGCCCGAGATCAAGTAACCGGCGGTGTGGGCACTGCCACGCCCGGGTAGCGGAAATCTCACGGTAATGTGAACGACGTGCTGACCATCGACCGCACGATCGTCGACGCGATCGTCGCCCACGCCCGCCGGGATCACCCGGACGAGGCCTGCGGCGTCGTCGCCGGCCCGATCGGCAGTGACGTGCCGGCCCGGCACATCCCGATGGACAACGCCGCGCGCTCGATGACCTTCTACGAGTTCGACTCGATGGAGCACCTGAGGGTCTGGCGCGAGATGGACGACCTCGACGAGGAGCCGGTGGTCATCTACCACTCGCACACCGCGACCGAGGCGTATCCGTCCCGGACGGACATCTCGTTCGCCGGCGAGCCGAACGCGCACTACCTGCTCGTCTCGACCCGCGAGCCGGATTCCGACGAGATCCGGTCGTTCCGTATCGTGGACGGTGTGGTGACCGAAGAAGAGGTCAACATCGTGGATGCGACCGTGAAGGCGTGAGTATGAGTGCCGTGCAGTCGTTCATGTTCGGGCAGAGCCCGGCGTCGGTCTTCTACGAGTGTCGCTGCCGCTGAGGCAAGCGACCCGATTCGACCGACCCCAGCCCGTTCAGTACGACGTCTTTAGGAGCATGACAGTCATGGCTATCGAAGTCCGCGTTCCCACCATCCTGCGCAACTACACCGGCGGCTCCAAGGTCGTCGAGGGCGCCGGTGACACCCTCACCGCCCTGATCGACGACCTGGACGGCAAGCACAACGGCCTCAAGGGCCGGCTGATCACCCCCGAGGGTGGCCTGCACCGCTTCGTGAACATCTACGTGAACGACGAGGACGTCCGCTTCCTGGGCGCGCTGGACGCGAAGCTCAAGGACGGCGACTCGATCACGATCCTCCCGGCCGTGGCCGGTGGCGCGCTCGGCTTCGCGGCGGCGGCCGCCCTGCTCGGGGTTTAAGACTCATGGCTCGCTACGAGAGCCTGCTCGACGCGTGCGGGGGCACGCCGCTCGTCGGCCTGCCCCGCCTCTCACCGGCGGTGCCCGAGGGGGCGCCGCCGGTGCGGTTGTGGGCCAAGCTCGAGGACCGGAATCCGACCGGCAGCATCAAGGACCGCGCCGCGCTGTTCATGGTGCGTGAGGCCGAGGAGTCCGGGCATCTGCGTCCCGGTGACACCATCCTGGAGCCGACGAGCGGCAACACCGGTATCGCGCTGGCGATGGTGGCCAAGCTGCGCGGATACCGGCTGGTCTGCGTGATGCCGGAGAACGTCTCGGGCGAGCGCGTCCAGATCCTCCGGATGTACGGCGCGGAGATCATTTTCTCGCCGGCCGCCGGCGGTTCCAACCAGGCGGTGGCGACCGCCAAGCAGATCGCCGCCGAGCATCCCGACTGGAAGATGCTGTTCCAGTACGGCAATCCGGCGAACGCCCGCGCGCACTTCGAGACCACCGGCCCCGAGCTGCTGCACGACCTGCCCACGATCACGCACTTCGTGGCGGGGCTGGGCACCACCGGCACGCTGATGGGTACCGGCCGGTTCCTCAAGGAGAAGGTCGAGGGCATTCAGATCGTCGCGGCCGAGCCGCGTTACGGCGAGCTGGTGTACGGGCTACGCAACATCGACGAGGGCTACGTGCCCGAACTCTACGACGCTTCGGTGCTGGATCGCCGCTTCTCGGTGGGTACGCGGGATGCCGTCCTGCGTACCCGTCAGCTGGTCGAGGTCGAAGGCATCTTCGCCGGCTTCTCCAGCGGCGCGATCCTGCACGCCGCGCTCGCCGTGGCGCACGAGGCGGTCAAGGCCGGCAAGCGCGCCGAGGTCGCGTTCGTGATCGCCGACGGCGGCTGGAAATACCTGTCGACCGGCGCGTACGGCGGCACGCTCAACGACGCCGAAGAAGCCCTCGAAGGCCAGCTCTGGGCCTAGCGCGACTTAATGAGCCGTTTTCAACGGGGCGAGGGCCTCGGCTGCCGGCGCCGGACAACGGCCCGGCAGCTTCGGGCCCGATGTCAGGTTGAAAATTGCTCAATAGGCCAGGGCGACCAGAACCGCGCCGGCCATCGGCGGAGCGGCCGCCAGCATCAGCAGCCAGGGCAGCTTGCGCTGATGTACGGCAAGGAAGGCGGCCGCCGCCGGCGCGACGCTGAGCAGGGTCAGCAATGCCAGCACCGGCAGGTACCAGCCGGGCGCTCCACCGAAGACCGCGACGACGGCATAGAGGCCGACACCGACACCGGTCATGCCGAGCACAGTTCCATAGAGGGCCATGCCGAACATCCGCCGGGCGCTGGGCGCCGGATCGTCGGGTGCCGGGAAGCGGAGCGCCGACGGTTCTTCGGAACTCCACGGCACGATTGACGTGTTTTCCGAGGGCGCTGTTCGGGTAGTGCGGGCCTGTTCGACCGCGGTCACGTCGCCTCCATCAGATGATCTCCGAGGTACTACCCTGTGCAACGCGAACAGGTCACTCGGCGTGACGGCGGAATCGGTGATGACCGAGGTCACGACGGCTGTGATGTGCGTTGTCGATTTAGCGACAAATCGATCAGTTGTTTACGTTGAGCGCTGGTCGGGGCGTACGCTTCGCTGCGTGATTGACTGGTCTGACAAGTCCAGCGCGGACCGGTCCGGCGGGGCGTGGACGACTCGGTGGTGGACGACTTGGTGTTTGTCGACTCGGTGTTGGGCTACCCCGTGTTGTTCGACCCGATGTGAGTCAGAGGGACCCGCATGCGACTAACCGTTCTCGGTTGTGCCGGCAGTTTCCCCGGCCCCGAGTCGGCGTGTTCGGCCTATCTCGTCGAGGCCGAGGGGTACCGGCTCCTGATCGATTTCGGCTCGGGTTCGCTGTCAGCACTTCAGCGTTACTCCGATATGCGCAAGGTCGACGCGATTCTTCTCACTCACCTGCACTGCGACCACATGATGGACGCATGCACCTACGTCGTGGTCCGCCGTTACGACCCGGCCGGCTCGCTGCCGCCGGTGCCGGTCTATGCGCCGCTGGGCGCCGCCGAGCGGATCGCGGCCGCCTACAGCACCGAGGGCGAGCCCGTCGACGACGTCTACACCTTTTACGGGCTTCAGCCGGGTACGTTTCCGATCGGCCCGCTCACCGTCACCGTCGATCGCGTCAACCATCCCGTCGAGACGTACGGGGTGCGCATCGAGCACAACGGCCGCGTCCTGGCGTACTCGTCGGACACCGCGCCGTGCGAGGCCCTGCTGCGGCTGGCGGCGGGCGCGGATCTGTTCCTGTGTGAGGCGAGTTACCTTGATGGGGTGCCCAACCCTCCCGACCTGCACCTGACCGGCGGTGAGGCCGGCGAGGCGGCCACCAAGGCGGACGTGGGGCGGCTCCTGTTGACGCATCTCGTCCCCGCCTGGGCCAGTGAGGCCTCTATTGTGGAGGCGGCCTCTGCCGCGTACGCGGGACCGGTGGAAGTCGTCCGACCCGGCGCCAGATACGATCTCTGAGCCGGTACGGGGGCGGGATCGGCTGAAGCACCGATGCACCACGTGTCGTGATCTTGGAGTTGTTGCATGCGCATCGTTCGCCTCGCCAACTTCGTCACGGTCCACACCGGCGGCTTGCGCACCGCGCTCCGGCAACTCGGCCGTGGTTATCAGCGTGCCGGACACGAGGCGATCCTGGTGATTCCTGGCCGCCGTTACTCCGACAAGGTGACCAAACAGGGCCGTGTCATCACCCTGCCGAGTGCACCGCTACCCCGGACCGGTGGTTACCGCGTCCTGGCCGGCCGGCGCGAGCTGGCCAAGTTGCTGGACAGTCTGGAGCCGGACCGCATCGAGGTCTCCGACCGCACCACGCTGCGCTGGACCGGCACCTGGGCGCGGCAGCGGGGCGTTCGCTCGATGATGGTCTCCCACGAGAGCCTGGCCGGCATGCTCGGTGTCTGGGGCATGCCGAAGCGGGACGCCCTCGCCGACCGGTTCAACCAGCGGACCGCCGAGGCGTTCGACACCATCGTCTGCACCACCTCGTTCGCGGCCGCCGAGTTCCGCCGTCTCGACGTGCCCAATCTGGTCGAGGTCCCGCTCGGCGTCGACCTGGACGTCTTCCACCCGAGCCGGATGGACGTCGGGGTCCGCTCCCGGTACGCCCGCCCCGACGAGATGCTCGTCGTCTACGCCAGCCGGCTCTCCGCGGCGAAACGGCCCGAGCTGGCCGTCGACGCGGTCGCCGCGCTGCGTAACGGCAAGGTGCCGGCGGTCCTGGTGATGGCCGGTGACGGCACCCGGCGTACCTCCCTGGCGTACCGGGCGGCCCGCCTGCCGGTCCGCTTCGCCGGGCACATCGCCGACCGTTCCGCCGTGGCAGCCCTGCTGGCCAGCGCGGACGTGACGCTCTCACCCGGACCGGTCGAGACGTTCGGCCTCGCCGCGCTGGAGTCGCTGGCCTGCGGCACCCCGGTGGTGGTGAACGAGCAGAGTGCCCTGCCGGAGGTGGTCGGTGAGGCCGGTGTGGCGGTTCCGGGCACCGCTGAGGGCTTCGCCGAGGCGGTGACCAGCCTGATGGAGCGGCCGCGCGTCGAGCGGCGTGCCGCGGCCCGGGCCCGCGCCGAGAACTTCGGCTGGCAGCGGTCGGTCCACGGTTTCCTGGCGGCACACGGAGCGTTTCCGGCGCAGGAGGCGGTCGGTCTGCTGCGCCCGGCGGTTCCACGCAGCAGGAGACCCGGGGCGGACGAAGCGGGCGCAACGCGTTACGCATAGGGTTGAGGGCATGGCGCGACCCGACGGCCGGACGGCCGACCAGCTCCGGCCCGTGACCCTGACCCGGCACTGGAGCATCCACCCCGAAGGCTCGGTGCTTGTGGAGTTCGGCAACACCCGCGTGCTCTGCACGGCGAGCGTCACCGAGGGGGTGCCGCGCTGGCGCAAGGGCTCGGGCCTCGGCTGGGTGACCGCTGAGTATGCGATGCTCCCGCGCGCCACCAACACCCGTGGCGACCGGGAGAGTGTCAAGGGCAAGGTCGGCGGGCGTACGCAGGAGATCTCCCGCCTGATCGGCCGGAGCCTGCGAGCCTGCATCGACCTGAAGTCCCTCGGGGAGAACTCGATCGTCCTCGACTGCGACGTGCTCCAGGCCGACGGCGGCACCCGTACCGCTGCCATCACCGGGGCCTATGTCGCGCTGCACGACGCGGTGAGCTGGCTCGCGGCGCGCAAGTCGCTGGCCGGCAAGGTGGAGAAGGTGCTGCACACCTCGATCCAGGCGGTGAGCGTCGGGATCATCGACGGTGAGCCGCGGCTCGATCTGAACTACGACGAGGACGTCACCGCCGAGGTCGACATGAACGTGGTGTGCACCGGCACCGGTGACTTCGTCGAGGTGCAGGGCACCGGGGAGAACGGTGTGTTCCGCCGGGCACAGATGGACGCGATGCTCGACCTCGGGGTGCTGGGGTGCACCGAGCTGGCCGCCGTCCAGCAGAAGGCTCTCGCCTCATGAGCGGCCGGCTCCTGCTGGCCACCGGTAACAAGAAGAAGCTCGCCGAGCTCCAGCGCATCCTGGACGCCGCCCTCGGCGTGCGCCAGGTGGAGCTGGTCGGCCTGGGCGACTTCCCGGGATATCCGGACGTGCCGGAGACCGGCCTGACGTTCGGCGAGAACGCGCTGATCAAGGCCCGGGAGGGCGCTAAACGTACCGGGCTGCCGACGGTGGCCGACGACTCGGGGATCGCGGTGAACGCGCTGAACGGCATGCCGGGCGTGTTCAGTGCCCGCTGGTCCGGCGGGCACGGCGACGACCAGGCGAACCTCGACCTGCTGCTGGCCCAGATCAGCGACGTGAGCGACGAGCAGCGCGGCGGTGCCTTCGTCTGCGCCGCGGCCCTGGTGCTGCCGAACGGCCGGGAGCACCTGGTCGAGGAGCGGCAGGCCGGGCGGCTGCTGCGGTCACGGCGGGGTGCGGGCGGTTTCGGCTACGACCCGATCTTCGTGGGTGAGGGCCAGGAGCGTACGAACGCGGAGCTCAGCCCGGCGGAGAAGGACGCGATCAGCCACCGGGGCAAGGCGTTTCGCGAGCTGGCCAAGGTCATCGCCAAGGAGCTGCCCCGCTGATACCGGGCGCGGCCGCGGATCGAGAGCCGGAGCCCCGCGGATCGAGAGTCAGAGTCTCGCGGATCGGTAGTCGAAGCCTCGCGGATCGGTAGTCCAGGCCTCGCGGATCGGGAGCCGCACCGCGTAGGGTGACTACCGTGCCCGCCTCTCACCTGCTGCCACGACGTGCCGAGAAGATGATCTCGGCCGCGCTGGCGGACACCCGGGTGGTTCTGATCAACGGCGCCCGTCAGTCCGGCAAGAGCACCCTCGTGCGCGTGGTCGCCGGCAACCGGTCGGCGGAGCGCCGCGACCTGGACCGCGAGCAGGACCGGGCCGCCGCTCAGGCCGACCCGACCGGCTTCGTCTCGTTCGGCGACCCGATGGTCATCGACGAGATCCAGCGGGTTCCCGAGCTGCTGCTCGCCATCAAGGTGGCCGTCGACGAGGACCCGCGCCCGGGCCGGTTCCTGCTGACCGGGTCCTCGCGGTTGTTCGGTCTCCGCGGCGCACCGGACGCGCTGCCGGGACGGATGGAGACGGTGGAGCTGTGGCCATTCTCCCAGGGCGAGATCGACGGCACCTCGGACGGTTTCATCGACGCCGTGTTCACCCGGGGCCCGCAGTTGCGGCACGAGTCCACGGTGAGCCGGGCGGACTACGCGGCGCGCATCGTCCGCGGTGGTCTCCCCGAGGCGGTCTCCCGAGCGGACGTGCGGCGCCGCGGCCGGTTCCTCGACGGTTACGTTCAGGGGCTGATCGACCGCGACGCGCAGGAGTTCGCCCGGATCGAGCGGGCGCCCCAGCTGCGTGCGCTGGTGCGGTTGCTGGCGGCGCGCTCCGCGACCCTCATCGCGGCCGGTGCGCTGGAGTCCGAGCTCGGCCTGAGCCGCGCCACCGTCGTGCGTTACCTGCAAGTGCTCGAGGAGATCTTCCTGATCAAAAGGATCCCCGGCTGGTCCCGCAACCTCGGCAGCCGGGTCACCCACGCCCCGAAGCTGGTCTTCGTCGACTCCGGCATCGCCGCGCAGCAGCTCGCCGTCGATCCACATCAGCTTCTGCGGCCGGACCAGCCGTTCGGGCCCCTGCTGGAGGGGTTCGTCATCGCCGAGCTGGCCCGCCAGGCCACCTGGTCGGAGCAGCTCGTCGAGCTTTTCCACTACCGCGACCAGAACAAGGTCGAGGTCGACGTGATCCTGGAGAATCGGCAGCGGCAGGTGGTGGCCATCGAGGTCAAGGCGTCCTCCACGGTCCGGCACGACGACTTCCGCGGCCTGCGGCGGATAGCGGACCGCCTCGGCGACGACCTGATCGCCGGCATCGTCCTCTACACCGGCACCGGCACCCTGCCCTTCGGTGACAAGATGCGAGCAATACCGGTCAGCGCCCTCTGGCAGGCGCAGGCCTGACCCCAGCCCCGGCGATGCCGGTCAGCACCCTCAACCCGCCCGGTGCAGCACCCTCAACCCGCCCGGCGCCGCGGGCTCAACCCAAAACCCCCACCGCGGCCTCGATCTCGCCGAGCAGATCGGGCCCAGGGACCACCGCCCGAGCCTGCTCCAGCACCGGCGCCAGAAACACATCCGGCCCCGGCAGCCCCGCGAACGGCGTCACCGCGGCCACCGCCGCCTGCCCGGCCGGCGACGGCACAAGGGGGGCCCGCAACTGCAGCCCTCGGACAGCCGACAGCAGCTCCACCGCCAGCAGGCTGGTCAGATTGTCCAGAACAGTGCGGAGCTTCTTCGTGGCCGCCCAGCCCATCGACACGTGGTCCTCCTGCATGCCGCTGGTCGGCAGCGAGTCCACCGAGGCCGGCGACGCCAGCCGGCGGTTCTCCGCGACGATCCCGGCCGCCGTGTACTGGGCGATCATCAGCCCCGAGTTCACCCCGGCGTCCGGTGACAGGAACGGCGGCAGCTCGCGGGAGCGGGTCACGTCGAGCAGCCGGTCCACCCGGCGCTCGGCGATCGCGCCCACCTCGGCCGCGGCGATGGCCAGGTAGTCCGCGGCGAAGCCGAGGGGCGCACCGTGGAAGTTGCCCGTCGACTCGACCCGGCCGTCCGGCAGGA
Source organism: Actinoplanes sp. GCM10030250 (assembly GCF_042666575.1). Lineage (NCBI taxonomy): Bacteria > Bacillati > Actinomycetota > Actinomycetes > Micromonosporales > Micromonosporaceae > Actinoplanes > Actinoplanes sp. GCM10030250. Next base: position 13,716 of record NZ_JBHTDO010000025.1, read on the forward strand.
CCACCGGGTTGTCGACGATCGAGATCAGCTCGCGCCCGGCCACCAGCCGGACGAAGTCGAGGGTGTCGCGGGCCGCGCCGGACACCTGCGGGGCGCAGCGCATCGAGTACGCGTCCTGCACCGCGTGCGCCAGGTCGTCCCGGTGCGAGTCCATGATCGGCGAGTTCTGGAGCAGGCGGTGGATGTTGGCCGCGGAGGCGGCCTGCCCGGGGTGCGGGCGGATGGTGTGCAGCTCCGGCAGGAACGGCCGCTCGGATCCGAGCATCGCCTCGATCGCGCACGCCGCGGTCACGTCGGCCATGGTGAACAGGTGCGCCGCGTCGGCGACGGCCAGCAGCAGCATGCCGAGCATCCCGTCGGTGCCGTTGATCAGCGCCAGGCCCTCCTTGGCGGCCAGCTCCAGCGGCCGGAGGCCGGCACCGTGCAGCGCCTCGGCGGCGGACACCCGGGCACCGTCCTTGCCGAGCACCCACCCCTCGCCGAGCAGCACGATCGCGCAGTGGGCGAGCGGCGCCAGGTCACCGGAGGCGCCCAGCGAGCCGTGCTCCGGCACCCACGGGGTGAGGTCGTTGTTGAGCAGGTCGGCAAGACCCTGGGCGAGCACCGGGCGCACCCCGGAGCGGCCCATCGCCAGCGACCGGACCCGCAGCAGCATCATCGCCCGGACCACCTCACGCGGCATGGGCGCGCCGATGCCGGCGGCGTGCGAGCGGATCAGCGCGTGCTGGAGTTCGGCGCGCCGCTGCGGTGCGATCGAGGTGTTGGCGAGCGCGCCGAAGCCGGTGGAGACGCCGTAGACCGGGCGGCCGGAACTCTCGATGTCGTCGACGATGGCACGGCTGGTGGCCATCGCCTCGACGGCGGCGGGTGCGAGTTCGACGCGGGCGTCGCCGCGGGCGACGGCGACCACGTCGGCGGGGGTGATGCCGGTGGGCTGGACGGTGACGATCATCGGGGGGCTCCGTGCTGCAGGACGTGGCGGATCAGGGGGACACCCGGCCGGTAGGCCAGGTGCAGGTGCGAGGGTGCGTCGAGCACGATCAGGTCGGCGCGGGCGCCGGGGGAGATCCGGCCGAGGTCGGTGCGGCGCAGGGCGGCGGCGCCACCAGCGGTGGCTGCCGTGACAGCTTCGGTCGGGGTCAGACCCATTTCTCGTACGGCGAGCGCGATGCAGAACGGCATGGAGCTCGTGTACGACGAACCGGGGTTGCAGTCGGTCGCCAGCGCCACGGTGGCACCCGCGTCCAGCAGCCGCCGGGCGTCCGGATAGGGCGACCGGGTGGAGAACTCGGCACCGGGGAGCAGCGTGGCCACGGTGTCCGAGCCGGCCAGCGCCTCCACGTCGGCGTCGTCGAGGTGGGTGCAGTGGTCGGCACTCGCCGCACCGAGCTCGACGGCCAGCCGCACTCCGGGCCCCGGTCCGAGCTGGTTGGCGTGCAGGCGCAGGCCCAGGCCGCGTTCCGCACCGGCTTTCAGGATGGCGCGGGCCTGGTCACCGTCGAACGCGCCGCGCTCACAGAAGACATCAACCCATTTCGCGTACGCGGAAACCGCGTCCATCATCTCGCCACGCACCAGGTCGACGTAGTCGTCGGGCCGGTCCTCGAACTCGGCGGGTACCACGTGCGCCCCGAGGAAGGTGGTCTCCTCGGTCAGCTCGCCGGCCACCCGCAGCGACCGGGTCTCGTCGTCGACGGTCAGCCCGTACCCCGACTTGATCTCCAGGGTGGTGGTGCCCTGCCGCAGCGCCTCGCCCGCCAGCCGCCGCGCGTTGCGGCGCAGCTCGTCGTCGCTCGCGGCACGGGTGGCGGTGACCGTGGTACGGATCCCGCCGCCGGTATACGGCTGACCCGCCATCCGCGCACCGAACTCGGCAGCCCGGTCCCCCGCGAAGATCAGGTGCGCGTGGCTGTCCACGAAGCCCGGCAGTACCGCCGCGCCGTCGGCGTCGAGCCGCAGGTCCGCCGCGGGTGCCGCCGAGGCCGCACCGACCCAGACGATCCGGTCGCCGTCGACCACGACCGCGGCGTCCTTCAGGATCTCCGACTCCGGATCGTTGGTGACCAGCTCACCGATGTTCGTGACGACAAGGCTCATGAGATCACCGCTCCGATCGTCTCGGCCAGGGCCCGGGGTACGTCGATGCTCGTGTGCCGGCCGTCCGCCACGATGGTCCGGCCGCCGCTGACCACGTGCGTGATGTCGGCCGTCGTGGCCGCGAAGATCGTCTGGTCGGGCCGGCTGCCGGCGGTCCGTACGCTCGCCAGGCTCACCGCGACCAGGTCGGCGTGCCGGCCGGGCGCGATCTCGCCCGCGTCGTCCCAGCCCAGGGCGCCGTGGTTCGCCGCAGCCGCGAGGAGTCCCGGCACCGCGAAGTGCCCGCGGCTCTCGGCGGCGAGCCGCTCGTTCATCTCCAGCCCGCGCACCTCCTCGAACATGTCGATCACGGCGTGGCTGTCGCTGCCGAGGCTGAGCGGCACCCCGGCGCCGGCCAGCCGGCGGGCCGGTCCGATGCCGTCGGCCAGATCGCGTTCGGTGGTGGGGCAGAGGCAGGCACCCGTCCCGCTGCCGCCGAGCAGTTCGACGTCACCGTCGGTGAGGTGGGTGGCATGCACGACTGTGGTGCCCGGCCCCAGAATCCCGTTGCGGTCGAGCAGTTCGGCGGGTGTGCAGCCGTGCACCGCCCGGCACTGATCGTTCTCGGCCCGCTGCTCGGAGAGGTGGACGTGCAACGGGGCGCGTCCGGTGAGGACGGACAGGGAATCGGCGGGCACTGCCCGTACCGAATGGATTGCGGCACCGGTCCTGGCATGCGGTGCGGCAGCCAGCGCGCCCACCCGCGCGGCCCAGCTCTGCGCGTCGCCGTCACCGAACCGTTCCTGAACGCCCTGCAGGGGCGTGCCGTCGACCTGCGAGGTCAGGTAGAGCGTGTCCAGCAGGGTGATCCGGATACCCGCCTCGGCGGCGGCCTGGATCAGCGCCGCGCCCATCGCGTTCGGGTCGTGGTAACGGGCGCCGCCGGCGGCGTGGTGCAGGTAGTGGAACTCGCCGACACAGGTGATCCCGGCCAGGGCCATCTCGGCGTAGACGGCACGGGCGAGCGCGAGATAGGTGTCCGGTTCGAGGCGGGCGGCGACCGCGTACATCTGCTCCCGCCAGGTCCAGAAGCTGCCCCGCCCACCGTGCGTGCGCCCGCGCAGCGCGCGATGGAAGGCGTGCGAGTGCGCGTTCGCGAGGCCCGGCAGGACCAGGCCGGGCAGGCGCTCGCCCTCGGCTGCCGCACCCGGGGTGACCGCGGTGAACCGGCCGTCGCCCACCTCGATCAGCACATCGCGCTGCACCCGGCCGTCGACCCACGCCTGCTCCGCGAAGAACCTCATGTCAGTTCCTCGAGCACGGTGGCCAGCGCCTCGACGCCGGCCTCGCAGTCGGCGTCGGAGGCGTGCTCGGCGGGGGAGTGCGACACCCCGGTCGGGTTCCGCACGAAGATCATCGCGGTCGGCACGCGGGCGGAGAGCACCCCGGCGTCGTGACCGGCACCGGTCGGCAGGATCGGAGCGCCGCCGAGCAGATCGGCGAGCCGCTTGGCCAGCCCTTCGTCGAAGGCCACCTCGCCGGTCACCGACTCCGGTGTCACGGTCAGCGTGGTGCCGTCCCGGCCGGCCCGCTCGGTCGCCTTCCTCACCAGCGCGTCGACCAGGCGATCCAGGGTGGCGGTGTCCGCGGCGCGGGCGTCCAGCCAGCCGCGGACCAGCGACGGGATGGCGTTCGTGGCGTTCGGCTCGACCTGGACCCGGCCCATCGTCGCGTGCGCGCCGGCGAGCCGGGCCTCCTTGTTGGCGGCGAGGACGGTGAACGCGAAGGTCAGCATCGGGTCGTGCCGGTCGGCCATCCTGGTGGTGCCGGCGTGGTCGCCCACCCCGGCGAAGTCGATCCGCCAGCGGCCGTGCGGCCAGATCGCGCTCGCCACCCCGACCGGTGTCTCCAGCGCGCGGCCCTGCTCGATGTGCAGCTCCACCACCGCCGCCAGGTTGCCGATTCCGGGCACGGCGCCCGCGGGGCGGGCACCGAGAGCCTGACCGAAGGTGATCCCCTCGCGGTCGGTCAGTGCGGCCGCGCGGTCCGGGTCCATCACACCGGTCAGCAGCCTCGACCCCAGGCACGGTACGCCGAACCGGCCGCCCTCCTCCTCGGCGAAGGCCGCGATACCGACCTTCCGGTCCTTACCCACCCGGTCCACGGCGAGGAACGCGCTGACGATCCCGAGCGGTCCGTCATATCCACCTCCGTACGGAACGGAGTCGAAATGCGAACCGGAAAGCACCGTCCCCGGTGCCCACGGTTCGTCCCGCCACGCGAAGAGGTTCCCATTGCCGTCCTCGGTGACCAGCATGTCCCTTCGCGCGGCCTGAGCGCGGAACCAGTCGCGGAGCGTCAGCTCAGGGTGAGTCAATGCGTACCGGAGGTAACCGCCGCCGTCGGTGCGCCCGACCGGCGCGATCTCGGCCCAGAGATCGGTGAAGTCGCTCATCGGCTCATCGGGATCGTCAGGCCGCCGGTGGAGTGCGACTCGTAGCCCGCGTCGACGTGGCGCAGCACGCCCATCGCCGGGTCGTTGGTGAGCACCCGCTCGATCTTCTGCCCGGCCAGTGCGGTGCCGTCGGCCACGCAGACCTGACCGGCGTGGATGCTGCGTCCGATACCGACCCCGCCGCCGTGGTGAATCGACACCCAGCTCGCGCCGGAGGCGGTGTTGACGAGCGCGTTCAGCAGCGGCCAGTCGGCGATCGCGTCGGACCCGTCGAGCATCGCCTCGGTCTCCCGGTAGGGCGAGGCCACCGACCCGGCGTCCAGGTGGTCCCGGCCGATCACGACGGGCGCCTTCAGGTGGCCGCTCGCCACCATCTCGTTGAAGCGGACACCCGCCTTGTCACGCTCGCCGTAGCCGAGCCAGCAGATCCGCGAGGGCAGACCCTGGAAGGCGACCCGCTCCCCGGCCAGCTTGATCCAGCGTGCGAGCGGCTCGTTGTCCGGGAACAGGTCGAGCACCGCGCGGTCGGTGGCGGCGATGTCGGCCGGGTCGCCGGAGAGCGCCGCCCAGCGGAACGGGCCCCTACCCTCGGCGAACAGCGGCCGGATGTAGGCCGGCACGAACCCGGGGAAGTCGAAGGCCCGCTCGTACCCCGCGAGCTTCGCCTCACCGCGGATCGAGTTGCCGTAGTCGAACACCTCGGCACCGGCGTCCTGGAACCCGACCATCGCGGCGACCTGCTTCGCCATGCTCGCGCGGGACCGGTCGGTGAACTCGTCGGGCTTGGTCCGGGCGAGCTCCGGGGCATCGTCGAGCTCCACGCCGACCGGGAGGTAGCTCAACGGGTCGTGCGCGCTGGTCTGATCCGTCACGATGTCGATCTCGACGCCCTTGACCAGCAGTTCCGGGAAGGCGATCGCGGCATTGGCCACCACGCCGACACTAAGCGCTCGCCGCTGGAGTTTTGCCGCGATGGCGATATCCACCGCCTCGTCGAGGCTGTCCGCGACGACGTCGAGGTAACGGGTGTCGACCCGGCGCTGCAGCCGGGTGCGGTCCACGTCGACAACCAGGCAGACCCCACCGTTCATGGTGACCGCCAGCGGCTGCGCCCCGCCCATGCCGCCGCAACCGCCGGTCAGCGTCAGCGTCCCGGCCAGGGTGCCGCCGAACCTCTTCGCGGCGACGGCGGCGAACGTCTCGTAGGTGCCCTGGAGGATGCCCTGGGTGCCGATGTAGATCCAGGAGCCGGCGGTCATCTGGCCGTACATGGTCAGGCCCAGCTGCTCCAGCCGGCGGAACTCCGGCCACGTCGCCCAGTCGCCGACCAGGTTCGAGTTCGCGATCAGCACGCGCGGTGCCCACTCGTGGGTGCGCAGCACACCGACCGGCTTGCCGGACTGGACCAGCAGGGTCTCGTCATCCTTCAGCTCGTCCAGCTCGCGGACGATCGCGTGGAAGGAGCGCCAGTCGCGGGCGGCCCGGCCGGTGCCGCCGTAGACGACGAGATCCTGCGGCCTCTCGGCGACGTCGGGGTCCAGGTTGTTCATCAACATGCGCTTGGCGGCCTCTTGCGGCCAGCCCTTTGCGGTGTACGCGGTACCGCGCGGCGCGCGAATCTCGGACATCATCGTCTCCGCTCTGCGTTTCTCTCTCGTCGTACGCCGGTTCCTGTCAGTCCTGCGCCGTTCCCTGCTTTTCTGGCGGCCTCCGCTGGTTCCGGCGGCTTCCGTCGTTCCTGGCCGGTCTCCGCCGTGTTCCGGCGTTTTTTGGGGGCCTACGCCGTTCTTTAGCGGCCTTCGCCGTTTGCTGGCCGGTCTATGCCAGGAAGATGTGTCGCTGGGCGGCGGTGGCCTCGAACTCCTCCAGCCGGCGCTGCACCGGCTCCGGAACGGCGTCACACATCGCCTGGAGCAGCACCATGGCCATCGCCATCGGGCCGGTGTGCAGGTCGAACACGAGTTGCGTGCCCACGGCGGCGGGCAGCACCACGTCGGCGAACTCGGCAACCGGGCTCACCGCCGAGTCGGTGATCGCCACCACCGCGAGACCGGCCGCCTTCGCCTCCCGTACCACGTCCACGGCCTCCCGTGGATAGCGCGGCAACACGATCGCCAGCATCGCACCGGCGCCGGCCGCGCGGGCCTGATCGAGCCGGTCCAGCAGTCCGGTGCCACCGCTGTCGAGCACCCGCACATCGGGGAGGACCTTAGCGGCGAAGTAGCCGAAGTACGCCGCGAGCGGTGCGGCCGCCCGCAACCCGAGCACGGGAAGGGGCCGGCTGGCGCTGAGCAGGCGAGCTGCCGACCGTACGGCATCCAGATCTTGAAGTTGCTCACCCAGCCGCCGCAGGTGCTCCGTCTCAGCGTGCACCGCACGCTGCATCGCGTTCTGCCCGGCGGGCTCGACGGGCCCGGTCGCGGTGATCGACCGCAGCTCGCGCCGCAGCGCGGGATAACCGGAGTAACCCAGCGCCATGGCGAACCGGGTCACCGACGGCTGGCTCACCCCGGCCAACTCCGCGACCTCGGCGGCGGAAAGATATGCGGCCTTCGCAGCATGTTCCACCAGACTGTGCGCGATCCGCCGCTGGGTGGGGGTGAGGCGCGCACCCTGAAAGAGGTCGAGCACCCGCTCCGCCGTCTTGATCACCTCGGCATTCACAGACGCAGCTTATGCATAAAAACTTTCAGATCGCCAGGGGTTCGCTCTGTCCAACGATCGCGACCTTCAGCCGTGGTTGGCTCGGCTGGCCTGTCACCGGGTCTGTCACCGGGTCCTGCACCTGGTCTGTTACCTGACCTCTCGCCGGGCCTCTCGCCTGACCTCTCGCCGGGCCTCTCACCGGGCCTCTCCGGGCCGCCGCCGGGCGGCCATTGTGGTCAGGTTTCCGCCTGGACGGCTCCGTGATGCGATGCTCAAGCGGATTGTCTAAGTAATTCAGGGTGGCATGATCGACTGCTTACACCTCGGGGCGCAGATGCGAAAGAATTCTTGTATGAGGCAGGCGTCGTTGTTCAGTAGGTCGCAGATTTCGGTGATGCGTGATCGGACCGCTTCTCGCAATTATTCTGCCTCCCGCGACGCATTTCGACGTGAGCACGAGAGGCATCGTGCGTGGGGTTTGCAGCAGCGCCATGCCGCCAAGCTTCGACGCATTGCGCAGAGCGCATCCAAGCCGGCGACTGCGCCCATGCCGCCCGCTGCGCCGGTGGCGTCGCCCGCGTCGCCCGCGTTGCCTGCTTCGCCTGCTTCACCGGTGGCACTGCCCGTGTCACCAGCTTCGCCCACACCGTCTGCCGTGCCGCGACCGCCGACACCTCCACGACGGGCTGCCATCGATGTGGCTCGGAAAGTAATCCGGCGATGGGGTGCGGCTGTCGTAGTTATGCCTGCCGCGATTTACTCGCCGTGGGTATTTACTGAATTCAGGTGGTCGGCGCAGGATCTTGGTCGAGGTTTCACTCGGTGTTTTCGGATATGGGCGGGTCCGCGTGGGTCACCATTCTGTGGTGAAGGTGGAATCTTTCTTGCCGCATCAGTGGCGTCTGGTGAATTGGCGGCGTGGGGGTGTGCGTCGTAGGGGGCGGCGTTGGGTGGGTGGTGGGTAGGCGGGCGAGGAGGCGCATCACCGTTGAGCGCCTTTGCCTAGGGTGGGTGCATGCGGATCACGGCGCTTCACTCGTACCCAGTCAAGGGTTGCCACCGGATCGACCACGACGAAGCGCAAGTGGAACCGTGGGGTCTCGCCGGTGATCGCCGGTGGATGGTGGTCGATGCCGACGGCGTCGGGATCACCCAGCGTGACACGCCCCGCCTCACCCAGTTGACCGCCCGGCCGCGGCCCGGTGGCCTGCAGCTCAGCGCCCCCGGCTTGCCTGACCTGGACCTGGACGAGCCCACTGACGGCACTGAGATATCTGTGCGGGTGTTCCGGAGCAAACCCATGTACCCGGCTCGTGTCGCTGACAGTGAGTGGATGGGTAAGTTCCTGGGCCTTGACGCCCGGCTTGCCTGGCAGCCCGACCCGACCACACGGCCGATTCCCCGGACCGGCCTGCCCGACGACTCGGTCAGCTTCGCCGACGGTTACCCGCTCCTGCTGGCGAACACCGCGTCCCTCGGCGCGGTCAACGACTGGCTCCTCGAAGGAGGCGACGACCCGGTCCCCATGCACCGGTTCCGGCCCAACCTGGTTGTCAGCGGCGCACCCGCCTGGGCCGAGGACGACTGGATCGGGCAGCGCTTGCGCATCGGCGACCTGACCCTGCGCGCCGAGAAACCCTGCGACCGGTGCCGGGTCACCACGATCGACCAGGAGACCGGTGAGGCCGGGCGTCAGCCGCTGCATGTTCTCGGCAAGCATCGGCGATTCGACAAAGGGCTACTTTTCGCCATCAATCTCACCCCGGATCTGGCTCCCGGCGAGACCGGCACCATCCGCGTGGGTGACACCCTGACGGTGGGTTCGTCTTAGCAGAGTCTTAGAGGAGTTGCCCCGGGCACGGCACGACGACCAGGATGCCCCGGGTGAGTGCTCATCGAAGCCCGTTCTCGATCCGTTGGCTCGCCGCCGGCGGCGCCGCGGTCGTCGCCGGTGTCATCGGCGTCGCCCTGCTGCTCCAGGGCGGCGGGTCCGCCTGCGCCGCGCCACCGAGCACCAGCACCAAGACCGGCAAGGCCACCTTCTACGACCTCGCCGGCACCTCCGGGAACTGCTCGTTCGAGGTGCCCGCCGACGACCTCTACGTCGCGCTCGGCCCCAACCAGTACTCCGAGGGCGCCTCCTGCGGCGCGTACCTCGACGTCACCGGCCCCAAGGGCAAGGTCCGCGTCAAGGTCTTCGACTCCTGCCCCGAGTGCGCCCCCGGGCACCTCGACCTGAGCCGCACCGCCTTCAAGAAGATCGGCGCCGAGGTCGACGGCATCATCCCGATCAAGTACAAGCTGGTCAGCAACCCGGGCACGCCCGCACCGATCAGCGTGCGCATCAAAGAGGGCGCCTCGCAGTACTGGTTCGCCGCCCGCATCGACAACCACGCGAACCTGCTGTCGTCGGTCAAGGTCGCCGGCCCCGGCCGCTCCTTCACCGCCGCCCACCGCACCGACTTCAACTACTGGCTGATCGACAGCGGCGCCGGCTCAGGACCATACAAAATCAGGATCACCGATGTGTACGGGAACACGGCAACCCTCAGCGGGATAGACATGAAGCCCGGTTCCGTACAGAAGACAGGCACCCGCATCACCGGCGGCTCAACCACCGTCACCTCCCCGAAGAAGCAGACAAAGCCGGCCGCCTCCCCGTCGGCCTCCGCCTCCGCCAAGAAGAAGGCAACCGCCCCGTCGGCCTCCGCTTCAACCGCGCCTTCGGACTCAAGCGCCGCACCGGTGCTGGAGTCAGCTCCGTCCGCCGCCGAACAGCAGCCCTTGGTCGACCTGGCCGCCGCCCAGCCGACCTGCTGAGCTCCACGCCTCACCGGCGTGCTGAACCTGCTTGGCCGGCGATTCACCGGTCAAGCAGGTTCAGCCGTCGAGTAGGGCCGGCGGGACTCGAACCCGCACTGTCATGGACCTAAACCATGTGCCTGCTGCCAATTGGGCTACGGCCCCTTGGGTGCATAAATGTACACATCCCGTGGACATTCTTGCCGACCAGGCAGCCGTCTGCCTAGCGGAATCCCGGTAGGAGTAGTGGCCTCGTCGTCATAGATGACGTCATCCGGCGCCGAAGGTTCGCGCCGCGCGCCCGCGTAGGTCGAGGTTTGGCTGTGGCAGTTGGGGCACAGTAACCGCAGGTTACGCGGCCGATTGTCTAAGAAGTCCCCGTTGATGTGGTCGACATGCAACACGAGGGGATGGCCGTTCCACACTGTGCCGCAGCCGCATTTCTCACAGTGTTCCGGTAGACCGATACGCAGCAACGCCTGCTTCAACCTCTGGCCCGGTATCCGCCGGGAACCCTCAGGAAGTTGGACGAGCCGCTCTCGCCAGGGCTTGTTCCATACCCCGCGGTGGCCCCGGTTGTGGGCGGACCCGGTGAAGTGGGAGGTGTCTATACCGAGGCGTTTCAGCTGGCGACTGATGTGCGCATGCGAACCGCCGCTCTGTCGGAGGCCCAGCACTCGCAGGACTCCCGCGATGCTCTGAGCTTGCGCTGCCGCGGCGCTGAGGATCTCTGCCGTGTACTTCGCTGTAGTCATGAAGCAACTTTACGCGCGACGCGGCCAGATCGCGTGCACGGCGGCCGCCTTGCGGGTTTGAACCGCATGACGGCCGCCGTGAGCCCGGGTGGCGCCGCGCCGGCCTGGGGAGACGGTGGCGATTGCTCTCCTGATCGGCGTGTTCGGGCCGGAGTTGCGCGTTTAGCCGGACCTTTTCAACCGGTGGAAAGGCCAGGGAGAAGGCCGGAGGGAAGCATCGGCGGACGGCCCGTGGGACAAGCCTGCAGGAGGCCTGCAGCGGGCCCGGTGGCGGGCCGGCAGTAGGCCCGGTGGCGGGCGGCGGGATGCCGGTGGCGGGGCCGGCAGCGAGCCGGTAGGGCGGGCAGGGAGAGCGGTCAGTTCAGGCCGAGGTCGCGGCGGAGTTTGGCGACGTGGCCGGTGGCCTTGACGTTGTAGAGGGCGTGTTCGATCACACCGTTCTCGTCGATGACGAAGGTGGAGCGGATGACGCCGGTGACTGTCTTGCCGTAGAGCTGCTTCTCGCCGAACGCGCCGTAGGCGATCAGCACGCTTTTGTCCTCGTCGCTGACCAGCGGGAAGGTGATGGCGTCGTGCTCGCGGAACTTGGCGAGCTTGGCCGGCTTGTCGGGGGAGATGCCGACGACCTCGTAACCGGCGGCCTTCAGAGAGGCCAGGGAGTCGCGGAAGTCGCAGGCCTGCTTGGTGCAGCCGGGTGTCATGGCAGCCGGGTACGCGTACAGCACGACTTTGCGCCCGCGCAGGTCCTTGAGGGCGAGGTTGTCGCCGGTGTCGGTCGGCAGGGAGAACTCGGGCGCGGCGTCGCCGGCGCTGAGACGCACGTTTTCAGTCATGTGCCCGACGATAGTGCGGCCCGGTGTGTGCTCCAGAGGCGACGGGCGGCGTGGACGTCGCGGGGCCATTCCTCGCCGCGGCGGGTGAGGGTGCGCTCGGTGATTTCGTAGTCGCCGACGAGACGGTGGAACTCGTCGAGGACATCGGCTTCGCGGAACGGTTTGCAGGAGAAGATGTCGGCGAAGATCTCACGCAGGTGCGGGTAGGTGTGGATGGCGGCGTGCGATTCGGCGAGGATCACGACAGCGGATTTGCCGGCTTTCTCGGGCGGGCCGGCCTCGGTGGCGATGAGCGGGCCGGCGATGACGGTCATGCCGATGCGGGTGACCAGGTCCTGCATGAACGTGGTGAGCGCGGTGTCGTCGCCGAGCAGCCGGGTGTCGCTGATGGCGGAGAGCCGGAGCGTCAGTTCGTCGCCGTAGTGGTCGTCGCCCAGCACGATCATGGGGCCTCCTGAAGCAGTTTCCACAACTGAACGTTACCGCTTCGTGACTCTCCATTGTTGTGCCAATTTGGACGGACAGGAATCCGTTTTGTGGTGGAGTCGGAACCATTTATTCCGATTACATCGACGCTTTGAAAAACGTTATCGATGGTGTTGTACGCACGAAGTGCTGTACTCGCGGTACGCTGCCCGGCACAGCTGACGAGAGTGGAGAGCGGGCCATGAGCGAGGCTACGAACGGGAGCACCACTGTCTCCAGCGAGGTGGTGCAGAAGATCGCCGGCGCGGCTGCCCGGGGCGTCCCCGGCGTCGCGGAGCTCGGTGGTGACGTGGCCCGGTTCTTCAACAGCGTGCTCGACAAGGTCGGCCTGGACGAGGTCGGCGACGCCACCCGCGGTGTCTCGGCGAAGGTCACCGGCAGCGACGTGACGGTCGGCGTGGTGCTGGTCCTGGAGGCCGGCCGGGTCGTCGCCGAGGTGACCGCCGAGGTGCAGGCGAAGGTCAAGGAGGCGCTGTCCGGCTACGGCCTCAACGTCCTCGCGGTGAACGTCAACGTCGACGACATCACCGGGGTCTGAACCCGTTCTCGTAGGCGAAGACCACGATCTGGACCCGGTCGCGCAACTCGAGCTTGCTGAGCAACCGGCCGACGTGTGCCTTGACGGTCGCTTCGGACAGGTGCAGCGTGGCGGCGATCTCCGAGTTCGACCGGCCCTCGGCGACGAGGAGCAGCACTTCACGCTCCCGGCCGGTGAGAAGGCCGGCGAGCCGGTCGACGCGGTTGCCGGCGGACGGGCCAGGCAGGTGCGGCAGGACGGTGTCGAGAAGCCGCCGGGTGACCACGGGGGCGACGACGGCGTGCCCACCTGCCACCGCATGGATTGCGCTGATCAGGTCGGCGGGTGGGACGTCCTTGAGCAGAAAGCCACTGGCCCCGGCGCGCAGCGCGGCATAGACGTACTCGTCCAGGTCGAACGTGGTCAGGACCAGGATGCGGGCGGGGCTGCCGGCGGCGACGATCTCACGCGTGGCCTCGATGCCGTCGAGCACCGGCATGCGTACGTCCATCAGCACCACATCCGGCCGCAGTGCCCGGGTCATGGTGACGGCCTGGGCGCCGTTGCCGGCTTCACCGACCACGGTGATGTCCGGCTGCGCCTCCAGAACCAGACGGAACCCGAGCGACAGGAGCGGCTGATCGTCGGCGAGCAGCACCGAGACAGTCATCAGGTGGCTCCGAAATGCAGCCGGGCGTGCACCTGCCAGCCCGGTCCGGTGCGCGGCCCGGCGTCGAGATGCCCGGCGTACGCGCCGGCCCGTTCCAGCATGCCCGCCAGCCCGTGCCGGTCACCGGGTTCCGGGCGGCCCGCCACACGTCCCGCGCCGTCGTCGACCACCGACACATCGGCGCCGTCCGCGGAATAGCGCAGCGCCACCTCGGCTGTCGCGTGCGGTCCGGCGTGCTTGAGGATGTTGGTGAGGGCCTCCTGCACGATGCGGTAGACGGTCAGGCAGGCCGCGGGCCCCCAGTCGCCCGGTGCACCCTCGCGCACCAGGCTGACCCGTACCCCGGCCTCCCGCATCCGCTCCACCAGTGCGTCGATGTCGTCCAGTCCGGGCTGCGGCGCGCGGCCGGCGTCTCCCGTACGGGAGGAGGTGCGCAACAGACCGACCAGCCGGCGCATCTCACTCAGCGCCTGCCGCCCGGTGGCCGAAACCTGGATCATCACGGCGGCGGCGCGCTGCGGCGCGGCCGGCTCGATGGCGGCGGCCCCGTCGGAGAGGGCGACCATCACGGCGAGGTGGTGTGCGACCACGTCGTGCATCTCGCGCGCGATGCGCGCCCGCTCCTCGGCCACCGCGAGGCGGGCGCGCTGATCGCGGTCCTGTTCCAGCCGTCGGGCTCGATCTTCCAACTCTTGGAGGTACGCGGCGCGCGTCCGCTGGTTGACGCCGGTCAGAGCGGCCGCGGTCGTGGCGGCGGCGACCGCGAAGAACGCGCCCCAGGCAGGCCCTTCCGCCGGACGGTTCTCCAGAGCGGGCAGCACACAGAGCGCGGTGGCCGGCCAGACGTACCGGGCCGGGTGGTAGCGGGCCACGGCGTGCAGGGCGACGAGCGACACGAGGAACGCGGCCGGTGACTGGGCGCCAGTCCCCGCGCTGATCCAGAGCAGCGCGATCGTGGCCAGGAACGCCCGTCCCGGTGCACCGCGACGCCAGATCAGCGGTACCGGCACGAGGACGACCGAAGCCCAGTCGAGCGCGTTCGCCGGGGTGACTGTCGCCCCGGTCTGCCCGGTGAGGACGAGACCGCAGAACGCTGCCAGGGCCGCGGCGACCCCGGCGTCCACGACGCGGGGGTGACGCCCGGCCAGGGCCCGGAACTCGCGCAGCCTCACCCGGCCATTGTGGCCGGGTGAGCCGCCACGGTGTGCCCTCACGGATCCCGGCGGCGGACGACGACCGCACCGGCCCCGAGGGCGAGCAGCACCCAGCCGGCTGTCGTCAGGGCCGCCGGACCGGGGCCGAGCATCTGGAACGGGTTGCCGCCCTCCACCGAGTACATGGCCTGAGCGGCGGCGATCGGCACGTAGCGCAGCACGTCGTCGGCGACGGACTGCGGCAGCGCGGGCTGGATCAGCGCCGGCAGCACGAGCATGACCAGCACGTACACGGTGATCGCAGCGGCCGTGTGCCGCAGCAGTGCTCCGAATCCGAGACCGATCAGGGCGAGGGCCACGGGTGCGGCGGCGGCCCCGGGCAGCGCGTGTGCCGGCAGGTCGCCGAACCCGAGCCGCTGCCCGCCGGGGACGAAGAGCATGGCGACCGCGAGTGACGCCGCGCAGACCACCACCATCACCGGGATCGCCGCGGCGGTCAGCGCGAGGGCCTTCGCCCAGAGCACCGGCGTACGGCGGGGGACGGCTGCGAAGGTGGCCCGGATCAGCCCGGAGCCGTACTCGCCGGTGATCAGGAGGATCCCGAAGACGCCCAGGATGATCGAGATGACGTCGACACCCAGAAACGCCTGCGCGACGAGTGTTCCGGCGGACACCTCCGCACCGGGTTGCCTGTAGACGTTCCAGTTGATCACACCGGCGAGGCCCGCCGTGATCAGCGCGGCCACCACGAAGACCACCCAGGTCGAACGCAGGGCGGCCAGCTTGCCCCACTCCGCGTGCACCACACGGGCGAACGAGACCCTCATGACGCCATCAACTCCATGTACGCCTGCTCCAGCGAGGCCCGATGCGGTGTCAGCTCGTGGAGAACCAGCCGGTGCGCAGCGGCCGCCGTGCCGATCTCCGGAGCGTCCCGGCCCCGCACCTCCAGCAGGCCCGGCTCGAGGCTGGTCACCACCGCACCGTCGGCGACCAGGACCTCCCTCAGGCGGGCGGCCTCCGGTGAGCGGACCAGGCACCGGCTCGCACCCACACCGGAGATGAACGCGTCCACAGTGGTATCGGTGAGGAGCCGTCCCGAGCTGAGGATCAGCAGATGGTCCGCGGTCACCGCCATCTCGCTCATCAGGTGACTGGAGACGAGTACCGTACGGCCCTGGGCGGCCAGATCCTTCAGCATCGTCCGGATCCACAGCACGCCGTCCGGGTCGAGCCCGTTTACCGGCTCGTCCAGGATCACCACCGCCGGGTCGCCGAGGAGCGCGGCCGCCACCCCCAGCCGCTGGCTCATGCCGAGCGAGAAGTCGCCCGCCCTGCGTCCCGCCGCCGCCCCGAGCCCGGCCTCGGCCAATACCTCGTCCACCCGTCGTGCTGGAATCCCGTGGGTGCGGGCGAGCCCGAGCAGATGCGCCCGGGCGGACCGTCCCCGGTGCAGCGCACGCCCCTCGAGCAGCGCACCCACCACGCACAGCGGAGCCGGATGCCGCCGGTACGGCCGGCCGTTCACCAGGGCGGTGCCCGAGGTCGGCCGGTCCAGTCCGATCATCATTCGCATGGTGGTCGATTTGCCGGCGCCGTTGGGACCGAGGAAGCCGGTCACCTGCCCGGGCCGCACTGTGAACGACACGTCGTCCACAGCGGTGGTGTCCCCGAAACGTTTTGTCAATCCGTCGACTTCAATCATGCTAGCGACGCTAGGGACGGCTCGATCCGCGGGGGAGCGCCCACGGTCTCGTGTGAATCGGCCGGACTACGACTGCGGTAGGGGTGCGGGCGCCACCGTGACCTCGGCGGCGCGCAGCCGGAGGACCCCGGTGAGGGCCAGCGCCGCGCCGGCACCGATCGCCACCGCCACGGTGGCCCGGGTCATCCCGCCCGGACCCGCGTTCGGCAGCACGGCGGCGGTGAACACGTCGGCGCTGCCGAACCCGGCGAAGGCAGCCAGCACAAAACCGGACAGCGCCAGGTAGAACGGCGGATGCCGGTAGGCGGCCGCGCAGGTGAGCAGGCCGGCCAGGACCACGACCGCGGGGAACGATCCGCCGTCAAGAATGCGCGTCAGCCCGTACCCCAGGGTGGTGATGCCCGCGATCAGCGCGACCGGCACGACCGAGACCGGCCACCGATGAGCCAGAAGGGTGACCGCGATCGCCAGCAGGACCGCACCCGCCCACCAGGCCCATTCCCGCGGTGGCGGCTCGTAGTCGAGGGTGCCCTGGATTTCGAACGTCCGCGTCTGATCACGCAACGGGACCGCCCATTCACTGAGCCGGTGCGCACGGTCCGGTGCGGCCGCGGCCTGCGCCGGCGGACCGGCCTCCCGCCACTGGGTGCGCTGATCGTGCCAGCGCACGGTGGTCTCGGTGGAAACCTGGCGCCAGGCCGGCGCCGCGGTGGGATCGGCGGAGGCCGGCAGCGGCGTGTCACCGCCGAGGGTCTCGTTGAGGTACGCCGCCGGCGAATTGACGTTCTGATAGGTCCCGTCCGGCCGAACCTCGATATACGGCTCACCGGAGTATCCGAGGATCTCGACAGCCCGCCCGGTCCCGTTGCTGAGCTCCAGCCGCGCGCCGCCCTCGACGACCCGCACGCTCAGCCCGTCCGCCGGGGTGCTGACGCCGGTGACCGTGACCCGGTACGCGCTGACGCCGTTCGTGTCGCCGGTGTGCGCGAACGCCGGACCGGCCGGTACGAGGATCGCACCGGCCGCCGCCAGCAGGAGAAGCGGACGCCTCACCCGGCCGCCTGCTGGACCGCCTGGGTGACCAGCTCGGCGGTGGGCAGGGTGTTGTCCGGCCCGGTCACCTGCTTGCCGTTGACGGTGATCGTCGGGGTGCCGCTGAAGCCGCGCTCGGAGAACTTCTCGGTGGCCTGGGTAGCCCATGTCTTGTAGGTACCTTCATTCACCGCGTTCGCGAAAGTGTCGCTGGTCAGGCCGACCGACTTGGCGAGCTCGATGAGCTTGGCGTTGTCGAGGCCGTCGGAGTTCTCGGCCGGCTGGTTGGCGTAGAGCACGTCGTGGTACTCGGTGAACTTGCCCTCCTGCGCGGCGGCGGCCGACGCGGCGGCGGCCCGGGTGGAATATTCGGTGCCGTTGGAGAACCGGTCCAGGATGGCCACCGGGTGGAACCGCAGGGTGATCTTCTGGTCGGCGACGAGCTGCTTCAGCGTCGCGCCGGCCGCCTGCTCGAAGCGGTTGCAGGACGGGCACATGAAGTCCTCGTAGACGTCCACGGTGACCGGTCCGGTGCCGGTGGCGAAGGCGGTGCCCTCGTCGACAGCCACTGTCGGCGTGCTCAGCGTGCCCTTGTCCTCGCCGGTGACCAGGCTGTATCCGACCAGGCCGGCGATGAACAGGACCACGACCACGGCCACCGAGGTCCAGATCGTCACGGTACGGCGACGCTCGGCGGAACGCTGATGCTCGACGACCTGCCGGGCCTTCAAGGTCCGGTCCCGTTTGCCCTTGCTCATCGTTCCCCCATCAGGACGCCGTCGAGTGAGAACCGGGTCCGCGGCCGCCACAGCAGAATTCCGGAGAGTGCCAGGAACCCGAGGTCACGCAGGATGTCCACGCCGTACGCGGTGTCCTTGCCCGCTGCCAGCTCGCCGCCCGAGCTGAAGCAGCCGCAGTCGATCTGCAGCCCCTGGCTCCAGGCCCAGACGATGCCGCCGATGAAGGTCACCATCAGCAGCGCGGAGATCCCGGCGGTCAGCCGCACGGCCAGCCCGGCGAGCAGCAGCAGGCCGAGGGTGATCTCCAGGAACGGCTGGACGGCGCCGACCACCTTGGCGGTGTCGTACGACATCAGCTGGTAGGCGTTGACCGCGCGGGCGGAGGCCGCGAGGTCGCCGACCTTGAGCCCGCCCGCGACCAGCCAGACTGCCGCCAGGCCGAGCCGGGCGGCAGTGGAGATCCACGGCCAGGCCGCCGGTCTCAGGGTTTCCATGGTCACGCCCCGTTAGACGGTTTCCGTCGTGCTCGAGTTCCCGATCATTCTCACCGGATCACAAGAGGGGCGAATAGGGGCGAAAGTCCCGAATCAGCTGGCTTGGGCGCGGGACACCGCGGTGATCAGCTCGTCGCGGGCACGGGCCACGCGGGACCGGATGGTGCCGACCGGGACGCCCTCGACCTCGGCGGCCTCCGCATAGGACAGGCCGAGCACCTGGGTCAGCACGAACGCCGTCCGCCGCTCGTCGCTGAGCCGGTTCAACAGGTCGGCGCTGGTCAGCCGGTGTGCCGGGTCGGGTGCGGGCAGATCGGTGACGGCCTGCGCGGCGAGCCGGGCGTCGAGGCGGCGGCGGCGCACCACCGCGCGGAGGTGGTCGGCGCAGGTGCGGCGGGCGATGCCGAGCAGCCACGTCCGTACGCTCGAACGGCCGGCGAAACTGTCGAGCACCCGGAAGGCCCGCAGGAAGGTCTCCTGGGTGAGGTCGTCCGCGGAGCCCGGGTCGATCAGGGCGGCGGTGAAACGCCACACCTCAGCCTGGGTGGCGCGGACGAACGCGGCCTGCGCGACCGGGTCGCCCTTGCGGGCGGCGAGGGCCAGCGCGGTGGTCTCGTCGGTCTCGTGCTCACCTTCGGTCACGGGCCAGATGGTACGCGCATCGGCGCCACGGGTCTCCATCTGGAACCATGGCAGAGCTTCGGGCGACTAACCGTCCACAACCGGGAACGGAGTGCGTGTGGCATGACTTACCGACGCCGGGTACTTGTCGTACTGGCTGGGCTGCTGCTCGGGCTCTTCGGGACGCTGCTGGCGGCCGCGCCGGCCAGCGCGCACGCCGCCCTGGTGGGCAGCGATCCCGGCAACGGCACGATCGTGCCGGACGCCCCGAACAAGGTGACCCTCACGTTCAGCGAGTCGGTCCAGCTGCTGTCCGGCAAGATCCGGGTGCTCGCGCCGGACGGTTCCCGCGCCGACCAGGGTGAGCCGGTGGCGGCGGGCACGCAGGTGACCATCCCGCTGCGTTCCGGCAGCGGCCGTGGGACCTACCTGGTCAGCTACCGGGTGATCTCCGCGGACAGCCACCCGGTGGCGGGCACGATCAGCTTCTCGGTGGGCGCGGCGTCGACGCCGCCTTCGGCGGACGAGCAGGACGTGCAGGTCGATCCGGTGGTCCGCGCGCTCATTCCGGTCGCCAAATATCTGGGGTACGCGGGACTGGTACTTCTTGTCGGACCTGTGCTGGTCCTCGCGCTGCTGTGGCCGCACCGGCTGAACCGCCGGGGGCCGGGACGGCTGATCTGGACCGGTATCGGCCTGGTGGCCGGCAGCACCCTGCTCGGGTTGTGGCTCCAGGCGCCGTACACGCTCGGCACCAGCCTGTTCGACGTCGGTGCCGGCGACCTGCGCGACGTGCTCGGCAGCACGTTCGGCGCGGTGATGCTGGTCCGGCTCGGCGTGGTGGTCGCCGCCGCGTTCCTGCTGCGCCCGCTGCTGGTCGGCCCGGCCGGCGGCGAGTCGAAGCTCGACCTGGCCCTGCTCGGTGTGCTCGGCGTCGCCGCCCTGGCCACCTGGCCGCTCACCGGGCACCCGACGGCCTCGCCGGTGGCGGGCGTGTCGGTGGTCGTGGACGCGCTGCACCTGGCGGCCATGGCGGTGTGGCTCGGCGGCCTGGTGATGCTCTTCGCCTTCCTGCTACCCCAGGCCAACGGCCGCGAACTGGGCGCGATCCTGCCGATCTGGTCACGCTGGGCCGCCACGGCGGTCGGCGCGCTGATCTTCGCCGGGGTGGTCCAGGCGCTGATCGAGGTGGCGTCACTGGACGGGCTGATCAACAGCACCTACGGGCGGCTGATCCTGGTCAAGGTGGGGCTGGCCGCGGTGGTGCTGGGTATCGCCTGGTTCTCCCGCAAGCTGGTCAAGTCCCGGGCCGCCGAGGACTCGCCGGGCCCGCTGCGCCGGATCGTCCTGGCCGAGCTCGCGATCACCGCGGTGGTGCTGGGTGTCACCTCGGCGCTGGTGCAGATCCCGCCGCCACGGACCGCCGAGGCCGCCGAGGTCGGTGCCACCAGCACGACGGTCACCCAGATGCTGACCGCCGACAAGATGTCGCTGCAGGTGGACATCTTCCCGGCCACCGTCGGCAACAACTCCATTCATCTGTACGCCTACACGCCGGACAACAAGCCGCTGCCGGTTGTCGAGTGGAAGGCCACCGCGGCACTGACCTCGAAGGGCATCGAGCCGATCGAGGTTCCGCTGCTGCGGATCACCGACTTCCACGCCATCGGTGACATCGCGCTGCCGGCCGCCGGCGAGTGGACTTTCAAGTTCACCGCACGGACGAGCGATATCGACCAATCGACACTGACCATGACGGCGACCATCAACTGACCTCCCGCCCGAACGGCCCGGCCCACCGTGGGCCGGGCCGTTGCCATATCTATTGGAGGTCGCCGTGCCTGTTTGACCACTTTGGGGTTATTTGACTCGGTATGGTCCGCGCAGTACGGCCCGGGAAGGGGGAGAGACAGATGCGGGTGTTCCGCACGATCCTCGGCATGCTGTTACTGACCATCGGACTACCCGCGCTGCTGGCCGGCGGCGGACTGTGGGCCCTGATGCAACATCGGGACCCCGGCGGCGCGTTCAGCGGCGAGCTGCGCGACGTCACCGTGCCCGGGTACGCCCTCGTGGTCCCGGACATCGACCGCCTGCTGCGCGACGACGCCCCGTTCGCCCGCATCGGCACCACCCGGCTCGGGCTCGCCGCAGCCACCCCGGCCGGCCCGGCCTTCGTCGGGCTCGCACCCACCGCTGACGTCCAGCGCTACCTGGCCGGTGTCCCGCACAGCCGGGTCAGCGCCGTCGACATGGGCACCGGCGCCCTGCCGATCAGCGCCGGCAAGGTCCCCGGGCGGATCGCACCGTCCGGGCCGCCCGCCCGCCAGCCGTTCTGGACCATCCGCGGTGAGAACGGGCAGCTCAGCTGGACGCCCGGCAAGCTCACCGGCGGCCCCTACAGCCTGGTCGTGATGAACCAGGCCGCCCGGCCGATCAACCGGCTGGCCGCGATCGCCGAGGTGTGGCCGAGCTGGCTCAACTCCAGCACCTGGGGCCTGCTGACCCTCGGCACCCTGCTCGTGATGGCCAGCGTCATCATCCTGGGCTGGCCCGGCCGCCGCCGCGAGGTCGTCTACGTCGTCGAACCCAGCCAGGTCCCCGACCTGATGCAGGCCATCGGCGCTCCGCTGCCCCTCTCCGGAACCACCCTCCCGCCGAGCGGTCGCGGGAGTTGGGGCGGGGGCGGGGCGCACCGCCCGCGTACGCTCGCCGACTCCCGTCCCAGCCGTCCACCCGCGCTGCCACAGTTCTCCTGGCCCCCGAACCGCCCCGAACCCGCCGGGTCCGCGGCCTCGGGTTCCGGTTCCGGTTCCGGTTCCGCCCTGGCTCTCGCACCTGCGCCGGCACCGGTGCTCGATCCGGGCCACTCGCTCCCGGCCGGCGCGCACACTCCCGCACCGGGCAAACCGTTGAACCTGCTCAGCGAGACCCCCGCCCTCGCTGCCTCCCGGCCTGGTCCGCGGTCTGCCTCACTGCCCGGCCTGCTGCCTGACTCGGCGCCTGGCCCGCTGTCCGC
The DNA here is from genome assembly GCF_042666575.1 of Actinoplanes sp. GCM10030250. Classification (NCBI taxonomy): domain Bacteria; kingdom Bacillati; phylum Actinomycetota; class Actinomycetes; order Micromonosporales; family Micromonosporaceae; genus Actinoplanes; species Actinoplanes sp. GCM10030250. Next base: position 35,721 of record NZ_JBHTDO010000025.1, read on the forward strand.
CTCAGTTCCTGGCCCGCTGTCCGCTTCATCGCCCGGCTCAGTGCCCGGCTCAGTGCCCGGCCGTCGCATGGAGCGCCGCCGTGACGCCGCACCCACTGACCTGCCTGAGTTCCGCGCCACGGCGGTCGGCGCCTGGGTTGCGGCCACCGCCCCGGAACGGGCCCGGCTGACCGAGGCCCGCGCCGCGGCCCGCCTCGCGGAGGCCGCCCGCAAGTCGGCGGCCGGCAAGACCCCTCCTGGGGGGACCACGCCTGTTCAGGGTGGGGCACGCGACGGGGCGCCTGCGGAGACGCCGGTCGTGACTGCGCGCAAGCACGTCGCGGGCGAGCAACGCACTGGAAAGACGGCCGACCGCATCGCCTCACCTGAGCGTGTTGCTTCGCCTGAGCGTGTTGCTTCGCCGGTCCCGGAGAAGCCTTTGAGCGCTCCGCATGTGGTCCTGAGCACCGGGCCGGCGGCTACCGACTGGACCGCGACCGGGCTGACCCGCCTAGGCGGTGCGAGCCGGCCGAAACCGCACCAGCCCGCAGCGGAGACCACCTCGACCCCGGCAGTGCCTACCCAGACAGACAATTCGGCAGATTCGGAAGGTGCGGAGATGGTGAGTTCATCCGCTGTGAAGTCCGGTCAAGCGAAGTCCCTCGATGCATCGCCGATCGCCGAGATTCCCGCGCCTGCTACCGAGGAGCCCGAGTCCGGCTCGGGCGACTCCGGCTCCGGCTCGGGCGACTCCGGCTCCGGCTCGGGCGACACCGGCTCCGGGAAGCCGGAGACTCCGAAGCCCCCGATCGTCCCGATCCCCAGCCGCCCGGCCGGCAAGGACGAACCTGAGAACCGGACGTCAATGCACGCCATCGAATCGGGCCGCCCTCCCGCCGGCAACCCACTGCCGCAAACGGCCTCCCAGCCGGCGCAGGGCTCGCCGGTGACCGGCACCGCCCAGGCCACGATCGACGGGCCCGCCGAGAAGCAGCCGGACCAGCCTGAGCGGGCATCAATGCACGCCGTCGAACTCGACGGCCCGGCAAAGGTCCCCGCAGTCCCGACTCAAAGCAGCCCGACTGCCGCTGAGGCGCCGGCGAACGCTAAGAAGCCCAGGCCCGGACGATCGGACAACCCGCTGTCCCGTGCGCAGAGCCGGGCGAGCGGCAAGGCCATCCCCGCCGCACCCGCCCGCCAGCAGGGCGTCACCCGGCGGGCCCCAGCAGCCTGGATCAAAGCCGCCGAAACGGTGGCAGCCCGCGCGGCGCAGGCGACCGACGAGAAGGCAATCACCGACAAGGCACCCGCCGAGAATGCACCCCGACCGGCAGAAAAGCTCGCCGCCCCGAGCTCGGCCCCGAAGCCTCCCACCGCGGCCCCGAAGGCCCCCGCTGCTGACCCGAAGCCTGCCGCTGCTGGCCCGAAGCCTGCCGCTGCTGACCCGAAGCCTCCCGCTGCGGTCCGGCAGGCCGACGCCTCACCTACCCGGCCCACCCGCCCGACGGAGCCGACTCCCCAGGTCCCGCCCCGCCGCGTGCGGACAACCGCCGAAGCCTCCGCCAAGACGACCCCGCGACCCGCCGCAGCCAAGCCCCAGCCCACCGCAGCCCCGACCAAGACACCGCCCGCCAAGCCCGCCAGCAAGGTGACAGTGTCTCCGCCGGTGGACGCGGTGACCGGGGAGCCGCGGATCCGAACCACCGCGGCGGGCGGCGTACGACCCAGCTCGCGGATCCTCAGCTACCGCGAGGAGGCGGCGGAACTCCTGGGTGGCAGCAACGAGCGGCGTCGCCGGCGTACCGTCTCGGGCCGTCCCGCCGACCGTGACCAGGGCGCGGAGGATCCGCAGGGCAGCTGAGAACTCGACACCGAACGGGCCGCCCGATGGGCGGCCCGTTCGCGTCAGATCAGCGGCCAGGATCTGGCCGCTATTCGGCTTACGGTCGTGGCATGAGAGTCCTCACGACCCGCGAGCTCAACCGGACCTACCTCCACCGGCAGCTGCTCGCCACTCGCGAACCCCGCCGCGCGAGCGACATCGTCGAACACCTTGTGGCGTTGCAGGGCCAGGAGTCCGACTCGCCCTATCTGAGCCTGTGGGCGCGGTCGGCCGGCTTCCGGATCGAGGACCTGACCGAGCTGCTCGAGAACCGCGAGGTGATCCGCAGCGCACTCCTGCGCGGCACCCAGCATCTGAGCGCGGGTGTGGACTTTCCCTGGCTGCGGCCCACCCTGCAGCCCGCTCTGGACCGGCTCTCCGGCCGGGGTGGCATCCTGGCCGGCCTCGACACGGAGAAGTTCACCGAGATCGCCCGGGAAGCGCTGGCGGACGGCCCGACGACCAGACCGGAGTTGGCGAGGCGGCTCGTCGAGCGGTTCCCGGGTACCGATGTGAAGGCGCTCTCGTACGTCGTACACCTGCGGTTGCCGTTGCTGCACCCACCACCCGCCGGAGTCTGGCGGCACCGAGGGCGAGTGCGCTGCGTGCTCGCCGAAGATTGGCTGGGCCGGCCGCTGGCTGCCGGGCCGAGCCCGGAGACGCTGGTCATGCGCTATCTGGCAGCGTTCGGACCGGCGTCCGCGAAAGACCTTCAGGTCTGGTCGGGCCTCACCCGCCTGGGTGGGTTGCTCACCGAGATGCGGTCGCGGCTGCGGGTCTATCGCGACGAGAACGGCATCGATCTGTACGACGTCCCGCACGCGCCCCTGGACGACCCCGACAGTCCCGCACCCGTGGTCTTCCTGCCCGAGTTCGACAACGCGGTCCTCGGGCACGCGGACCGCGCCCGGATCATCCACCCGGGTGACCGGGCGATCGTCATGCCGGGGTGGTCGATCGTGCGTCCGACAGTACTGGTCGACGGCTTCGTGAGCGCCGTCTGGGCATTGCATGGCACAACGCTGAGCATCGCCCCGCTCCGTCCCTTGGCGCCCGCCGACGTCGCCGCGGTGGAGGAGGAGGCCGCGCGGCTGCTGGCTTTCGTAGCGCCGGACGCCGGGGCCCCCGACGTCCGGTGGGCGGAGGTCAAGGATCTGGCGATCGACCGCTCCTGGCGCCCGTGAATCTCGCCGCCGGCCATCACGAGCCACATCGTGTGCGCCGCTTGGGGCATCTCGCCCGCTGGGCGCCGCGCTCGGCTGGAGCGGCGCAACAGGCTGGGCGGGACGGCGCGGAGTGTGGAAGGGCCCCCCACGCTGCCGACATGGAGGGCCCTTTACCGGGGGGAACGGAGTAACCGAAAGGGGGCTTCGTCCGTTAAGTACGACTTTACCCCGCAACCGGCCAACTGGGAAGTCCGAGCAACAAAGGGGACAAACAGCGCGAAGGAGTGCAGCGATCGGCCGTAGGCGTCAAACGATGGTGCCGCTCCGGGCGTAGGCTGTGCCCGTGGCGGATCTTCTGGTGTGGATCGACTGTGAGATGACCGGTCTCGACCTGGGCAAGGACAAGCTCATCGAGGTCGCGGCGCTGGTCACCGATCCTGAACTCAACGTGCTCGGCGAAGGCGTCGACCTGGTCATCGCGGCTGACGACGCGGCGCTGGACGCGATGCCGCCGGTGGTTCGCGACATGCACGCCAAGTCGGGGCTGACCGACGAGGTGCGCCGCTCCGTGATCACCATGGCGGAGGCGGAGGAGCAGGTCCTGGCGTACATCCGGGAGTTCGTGCCGAACCCGCGCACCGCCCCGCTGTGCGGCAACTCGATCGCCACCGACCGTGGCTTCCTGGCCCGGGACATGCCGGCGCTCGACGCCCACCTGCACTACCGGATGATCGACGTCTCGTCGATCAAGGAGCTCTGCCGCCGGTGGTACCCGCGGGTGTACTTCGGCCAGCCGGCCAAGGGCCTGTCCCACCGCGCGCTCGCCGACATCCGGGAGAGCATCCGCGAACTGGAGTACTACCGCCGCACCGTCTTCGTCCCGCAACCGGGCCCGGACGTCGAAGCCGCCAAGGCCGTCGCCGCCGAGCTCTAGGCCACCTGGCTGGAGGCCGCCGAGTTGGACGCCGCCGAGTCGGAGGCCGCCGTAGGTCGCGGAGTCGAGGCGCCAAGGCCGTCGGGTTGGCGGCCATCTGCGCCGCGCCGGTAACCCGCTCGACGGCCCCGCGGTGGGTGTGGCTATGATTGTCCGGCACGGCGGGGATGGTTCCCGTGGGCATGGTGGTCGTAGCTCAGCTGGTAGAGCACCGGGTTGTGGTCCCGGGGGTCGCGGGTTCAAGTCCCGTCGGTCACCCCATGCGAAATGGCAAAGGCTCGGTCTGCGGACCGGGCCTTTTCGCTGCGCCGGACAGCTGAGCCGGACAGCACCGGACAGCCGCGCCGGACAGCACCGGACAGCCGCGCCGGACGGGCTCTGGGAGCGCTCCTCACGATCACAGGAAAATTTGTCGTGGGAGCGCGCAACCTTTTGGCGCCGCCGGACCACTGGGGAGTGGATCAACCTTCGTCCCCGGGAGACCCTGATGCTCGCCAAGCGCATCGTCGTGCCGATTGCGGTGCTGACGCCCGGCTCTGCGGCCACGGTGGCCGGCGGTCAGGAACGGTCCCTTGTCCGGCCTTGAAACCGAGTACGCATTCCGGCGCTTCTTCGACGATCACCACGCCGACCTGTCCCGGCTCGCCTACCTGGTCACCGGCGATTCGCAGGTCGCCGACGACCTGGCGGCCGACGCGTTCGTGGAGGTGTGGCGGCACTGGGAACGGGTCCAGGCGGCGCAGAGCCCGGTCGCGTACGCTCGCGGCATCGTGACCAACCTGGCCCGTCAGTGGATCAAGCGGCAGAGCCGGGAGCGCGCGGGCCTGCTGCGTCTGGGCCTGCTGCGCCGCGACCGCAGCGAGAGCGACACCCCCGCGATCCTGGACGTGCGCGCCGCATTGCAGCGACTTCCGCAGCGGCGCCGGGAGTGCGTCATTCTCCGGTACGCCTTCGACGTGCCGGAACGGGACGTGGCCACGATCCTGGGGATCTCGGTCGGCGCGGTGAAGAGCCACACCTCGCGGGGCGCCGCCCAGTTGAGCGAGTACCTGCAAGGGATGCCGCTGATGACGGGAGGCCACCATGGCTGAGCACCAGCCCGATCTGGGCCCGGTGCTGCGCCGGGAGGCCGAGCGGCACGCACCCGACCGGGACGCCATGCTGGCCCGGATCACGCGGCGGCGTACCGAGCCGCGCAGCCGGTGGGCGTTCACCGCGCTGCGCCCGGTCGCCGCGGCGGCCTCCGTGGTGGCGACCCTCGTCGTGGGTTTCGCCGGGATCAAGCTGGCCGGCGGCTGGACGGGCGACCGGGACACGCCCGCCGCCACCCAGAGCAGCGTTCCGGTGGCGCCCACCAGCGCAACCCCGGCTCCCGAGCCCTCAGCTTCCGCGTCCCCGTCCCGCAGGGCCAGCCGCCCCGAGAAGCCCGGCGGTACGGGCTCGACCGCCGCCACGCCGAGTTTCCGCCCGGCGGACGGCTTCCTCAGCTCGGAAGCCGTCGTCGACGGCCACTCGAACACCACCTGGGCCCAGGGCAACCTGACCCTGAACACCACGAAGGAGATCACCGCGCTGGACCTGGTGATCAGCGTGGTGCGCACGGAGGGTGTCAAGGACGCCGGCCGGTGGAGCACGGTGCCGGCCGAGATGATGACGGTCACGCTGGTCGAGGAGAAGGACGCCCTGCTCTACCGCTTCACCCTGAACCAGGGACGCACGCTGGCACCGGGCGACTACGTCTTCGCGGTGCAGTACCTGCACGCCGCCGGCGATCGCAATCCCGGCGCGGACACGTACGGCGCGATCGCCTCGGCCGGCGCCGAGAAAGCCGAGATCACCGGCGCCTTCTCAACCGGCTAGCCACACCGCGAAGACCGAGATCCGTCGGCCGGCTGGTCACACTGCGGGTTCGCGGTGGATCGGCCTGGTCAGCGAATCGACTCGAGACCGCTGTCGCCACAGACCTCGGACATCTCGACGGCGGCGGCGCTGACCGCGGCGACGGCGTCCGGCTCGTCGGCTGATCCGCGGGCGGCAACCGCCTTCGTGTAGGCCTCGGCCAGTGCGGTGGCCGCGTCGGTGACCGGGGCGTCGGCGGTGGCGCTGGTGTCGCGGATCCGGTCCACCACTCCGTCGTCCAGCAGGGTCGCGTCGCGAAGGGCCGCCGCCACCTCCCGGCAGGTGATCAGGCCGGGCGGATCGTCGATCTGTGCCGCGTCGCTGCTGGTGGTCGGTGCCGCGCTGCCGCTCGGACTCGCTACGGCGCCTGGTGCGGGCTCCGGGGCACCATTCCCGGCGCCACCTCCGACACCGCCACCGCCGCCGGAACAGCCACCGGCCAGAAACACCATCACCACCGCAAAGTGGACGATTCTTGGCATACCGGCAGGCTACGGTCGTCCCGTACATCGGCGTGCCGGAATCCGATCCTGCCCCGAACCGGACGCTGACAGGAATCACCGTCGTGCGGCATGATCGCCGGATGGTTGCGAGCGCCGAGAACTACGCCTGGTTCACCGAGCAGTGCGCCGAGCTGGCGGACGCCTACCGCCTCACCCTCGTGCGCGGCCGCACACCCGCCGAGGTGATCGAGCTGCTCGGCGGGACCGAGCCGATCCCGGTCACCGGCCTCCAGCGCCTACCCGGCCTCACCGGCGAGGCGCGGGCGGAGCGGCCAGAGGCGTCGGGCGGTGTCGTCCGCGGCGGGTTCGCCGGTGCGGCCGAGTTCGGCGACTGGACGCTGATCGTGGAGCCGGCCGGAGCCCCAGACTCCGGCGACCAGGTCGTCCGCGACCAGGTCGTCCGCGACCAGGCCGTCCGCGAGCTGTCGCGGGGGACGGAGCTGGTCTCGCACTCCGATGACGAACACTCCGACGCACGGTTCGTCTGGGCGCGGGACGGTGAGGTGCTCCTGGATTTCGACCCGTCCGGGGGGAACACCCGGCGGGGGAGTGACCCGGACCGGCTCGTCGGGATCCTGGAACGGCTCGGCTTCGACCCGAGCGGGGAGGACTCCGAGGCCACGGACGCGGCGTGGAGCCACGACAGCAGGTACCGGGAACGGGCGCTGGCGTTGGCGGAGGAGCTTTCCGGCGTACACCTGACTTTGGAAGCCCTGGAAACCGCGACCTTTTTCTGCGCCGCCCTGCCCGGCCCCGCAGCTCTTGAGCTGGTCGGGTCCGGCCCGGCGCCGATTCCCGCGCCGCGTGCCGCGCCGGAGCGGCGCGGGTCGCGGGCGGAGTCGTGGGACGACGAGTACGAGATCGACGACGTGGACGACAACGGTGAGGACGGCGACGCCGAGGGTGACGAGGAGGAGCGTGACTGGCCCCGCCTGATGGCGGCCTCGGCCCGGCGGATCGGCAAGATCTTCCGCTGACGTCAAGCCGGCGGGAAGCAGGGCGGCGCGCGGGAAGCAGGGCGGGAAGCTGGTGGGAAACGGGCGGGGAGCGGGTGGAAGGCCGGGAATGAGAGCGGGCCCGGTCGGAGGACCGGGCCCGCGTCATGCCGGGGTTGTCGCTAGTGCAGGGCGCTGCCCTTCTTGTACTCCGCCCAGCTCATGTTCCAGTCGGTCCAGCCGTTGCCGTTCTTCAGCTTCTCCTCGGTCCCGGAGACCGTGATCACGTCGCCCATCATCGTGCGGTCGAAGAGCCACTTGCCCATCGCCTCGGAGACGTTGACGCAGCCGTGTGAGACGTTCGTGCGGCCCTGGACGCCCTCGGACCACGGGGCGGCGTGGATGTACTGGCCGCTCCAGGTGATCCGCTGGGCGAAGTCGATGTCGGTGCGGTAGCCCTCTTCGGGGCCCAGCTCGTCCATCGTGTCGAAGACGGTGTGTTCCTTCTTCTCGATGACGACCATGGTGCCGCTCGAGGACGGGGTCTTCGCCTTGCCGAGGCTCACCGGGATGGTCTTGATGACCTTGCCGTCCTGCTTGACCGTCATCTTCTTGGTCTTGTTGGAGACGGTCATGATCAGGGAGCGGCCGACGTTGAGGTCGACGGTCAGGTCGGACCGGCCATACCACCCGTCGCCCATCTTCACGCCCTTGAGCTGGACCTTGTAGAAGATCTTGGAGCCGGCTTTCCAGTACACCTTGGGCCGGTAGTGCACCTCGGTGGAGCTGGTCCAGTGCCAGACGCCCTCCTGGGCCGGAGTGGCGGTCACCACCATCTTGCGCTCGACCTCGGCCCGGTACTTCTCCGGGATCTCGCGGCCGAACTTCATGATCAGCGGCATGCCCACGCCGACCTTCTGCGAGTCACCGAGGAAGCTGGTCACCCGCACCAGGTTCTTCGGCTTCTTCATGGTGGTGAAGGAGCTGGTGGTGGTGTTGTTCTTGCCCTCGGCCGCGGGGGTGTCGACGGTCACCGTGTATTTGGTGCCCCAGTCCATCGACTCGGCCGGGCGCCACACGTTCTCGTCCTGGTCGACGGTGCCCTTGACCTCGTCGCCCTTGGCGTCGGTCACCTTGACCGTGGTGTTGTCCGGGTCCTCGCTGCTGTATTTCACCTCGGACCAGGCCTCGACCTCGGTGGCCTCCTGCGCGGGAGAGGTCACCGCGACGGTGCTCAGCGTCGGCTCCGGCGATGGGGACTCCGATGTGACGGTCTCGTTTCCGCCACCCTGCCACGACGGTGCGTCGTCGCCACCACCGCTGCACGCGGTGGTCAGCAGCAGGGTTCCGGCCACCAGCGCGGCCATAGCCGCACGCCAGCGGCGGCGCGGTCTTGACCGACTTCCATCCATCTCCATGGTCCCCTCACGGCGTCCGTTCTCTCCGGCCGCCCAAGTGTGCTCCAAAAACATCAGTTGACCAATCCCGGGTTCGTGCCGCGACGGGCACTGTCCCATCGATGTACCCCGTACGGGGTGCCGGCCACTCATGGCGGGCGACCGGCGTCAGCCCAGTCCCTCGGGTGCCTTCAGAGCGCTGCCCTCGGCGAACTTTTCCCAGCTCACGTCCCATGGCGTCCAACCGTTGCCGTACTCCAGCTTGTCGCCCGTGCCCTTCACCGTGACCGGGTCACCGACGAGGGTCTTGTCGAACAGCCAGCGTGCGTTGGAGGGGGAGACATTGACACATCCGTGCGACACGTTGCGGCGACCTTGATCACCTGTCGACCACGGAGCCGAGTGAATGTACTGCCCGCTCCAGGTCAGTCGCTGTGCGTACTGGATCTCGGTGCGGTAGCCGTCCGCGCCGTCGGTGTCGGTGGTGTCGAAGACAGTCTCCGCCATCTTCTGCATGACCACCATCGTTCCGCTCGACGACGGGGTGCTCTTCTTGCCCAGGCTCACCGGCATCGTCTTGACCGTCTTGCCGTCCTGCACGACTGTCATCTTCTTCGAGCCGTTGTCGACCTTCATCTCGAAACTACGCCCGATCTTGGAGGTCGCCGACCGGTCCCGGTCGCCGTAGATGTTCTTACCGGTGGGCAGGCCACCGACGGCGATGCGGACCTTCAGCGTGGTGCCGGGCTTCCAGAATTCCGGGGCGCGGTAGTAGGCCTGGGTGCCGCTCGCCGTCCACGACCAGACGCCCGGCTGCGCCGGCTCGGTCTCCACGAACATCCGCTTCTGCACCTCGGCCCGGTCGGCCTTCTTGATGCCCGGGTTGAACTCGACCACCACCGGCATCGCGACGCCGTAGGTGTTGCCGTCGAACAGGTAGAGACCCGTCCCGGTGCGGCGGCCCGGCTCACCCATCGTGGTGAAGGAGGTCGTCTGAGTCGTCGAGGCACCGCCCTGTCCGGTGGCGACGACAGTTGCCTCGTACGTCTGCTTGGTCTTCAAGGGTTTGCTCGGCACCCAGCTGGACCCGTCCTCGCGCATCTCGCCCGAGACGGCCTTGCCCTTGGCGTCCTTGAGCGTGACGGAGGTGACCTCGCCGCCGCTCACCTTGACGCCGATCTCGGAACTGACCGGCACGTTCTTCTTGTCCTTGGCCGGCGTGATCGTCAGCGACACCGGGCTCGCCACCGTGGTGCTCTCCGGCACCGGCGCGCCCGAGGCACTGCCGGACGCGGCGGGTTCGGCGGCGGCCGGCTCGGTGAAGGTCGGTTTCGGATCGTCGCCACACGCGGCGAGGGGGGCGATCAGGGCGAGTGCCATGATCGCCGCCAGTGAGCGGCGAAGGTGAACCATCGGTGGGGCCCCGTTCTGGAGTTCTCAGCGCAGACATACTGACTCATGGACGCAAGTTGCGGGTCCCCCTTGAGGTGGGAAGTGGTCGATTTCAAGGATCTCCGGAGGGCGTGCTACCGTTTTGACGTTGCATGGCCAGCGTCGCTAGCTCAACTGGCAGAGCAGCGGACTCTTAATCCGCGGGTTGTAGGTTCAAGTCCTACGCGACGCACTTCTTCTCCACACGAAGCCCCGACGAGCGACACCGTCGGGGCTTCTCTCATGCGTCCATGACGAAGCTCATAGGTCCTTGACGAAGCTCATAGGTCCTTGACGAAGATCAGGCACTCGTCCGGTGTGATCCGCACGGTGCCGTCGGCGTCCCGGTGCTCGCGGAAGGTCTTGAGGCGGCCGTGCGGCCACTCCCGGAAACCGGCGCCGTCGTACAGGCGTACCGCGATGGTGTTCTCCAGGTCGACGCCCACCGCGACCCGGCGATGGCCCCGCTCCCGCAGCGCCGCCTCGGCGGCGCCGATCAGGAAGGTGGCCAGGCCGGTCCGGCGCCGATGCAGGACGACGGCCAGCCGGTGCAGCATCGGTGTCTCGCCGAGGTGTTCGATGATCTCGGGCTCGTCCGGGCACCCGGTGGACACGAACATGGCCGCGGCCGGCCGGTGGTTGATCTCCGCTAGGAGGATGCGGCCCGGCAGTTCGAAGCGCCTGCGATAGACGCCGCCGAGGAACGGGCCGAAGACGTGGTCCAGCAGGATGAGATCCGCGGGACCCGCCGCTGTGATGGTGATGTCCCGCACGGTGTCATCGTGCCCTTTCGTGGCGATGCCGTCACTCCGGGACCGGCGCCGGTGCCGATCCCGGAGTGAGCTGATCCGACCCCGAAGTGACCTGATCAGGCACGGGCTGACATCGCCACCGAGGCGATCAGCATGATCAGGATCATCGAGACGAGAAGGATGCTGCCGACCGCCGCGGTGGCGGCCCGGATGACCTCGCGGAATGGGCCGAGGGCGGTGCTGAGCAGCCGGATCGCGAGCGCGGTGAGGACCAGTGCCATCAGCAGGATCGCGACCAGGCCGCCTGAGGTGTCGGTTTCGGCCGCGGACAGGGTCGCCGGAACGGCTGACTTCGAAAGGGCCGCGCTGAGAGTTACCGTGAGCATGGTGTCTTCCCTTCGGCCTGCACGTGATGAACTGCGCGGGTGGGGCCTGACGGGGATGGAACCTGCAACGTCCTCGGTGGCCGCCGGGGACGTTGTTGCTTCTGCGGTGGGTGCCGGCGCGGCGCGGTGGGCGATCGTGCGGACGGGGCCATGTGACCTCCTCGACCATCTCCTTAACCTTGGTTAAGTCGTCGGATTGTCTTCAGGCTAAACTTCAGTTTTGACTGAAGCAACGACTTGGTGACGGCACCGCGGTGCGCACTCGTGAACTCATGTTCATTCATCTAGGGTGTGCGGCGTGCGGAAATCGGCCCGTGGTTCAGTGCTTGCTGAACCTCGCTGAAGGGCGGCGTGATGGCTAACCCCGGAGCTGAAGTGCTGGCGCGACGGCTGCGTGAGCTGCGCGGGAGCCTCAAGCAGCAGGTGCTCGCCAAGGCGCTGGGGGTGAGCGTGCCGCTGGTCTCCTCGTGGGAGCACGGCAAGGCGGTGCCACCTGTCGACCGGCTCGAGGGTTACGCGCGCTTCTTCGCGGGGGACGGTGACCCGCAGGCGGAGCTGGACGAGGCCGGGCTTCAGCGTTTCCAGGATCTGCGGGCTGAACTGCTGCACCTGCGCCCCTCCTTCGGCGACGCGCCCGGCGATCTCGGGACCCGGGCGCCGCAGGAGGGTCTGTGGCATTTCGTGGACCGGGCGCCGATCACCATCGTCTGCGCCGCCCTGCCCAAGAGCCTGCGCGCGGACGCGCAATACACGTCTCCGGAAAGTCCGGATTACATAGAGTTGTATACTTATGCCGACCTTGATGCCCTGATGGAGCTGTACGGCCATCTGGTCGCCGCGAATCCCGGCGTCACGGTCACCCGGAAACTGGCCGATCAACTCACACCGAACGATCTCACCAATCACCTCGTACTTCTCGGTGGAGTCGACTGGAACCCGATGACCGGGGACGTGATCAGTGCGCTGGAGGTCCCCGTGAGCCAGGAGCGCCGGGAGGAGGATCCCGATGTCGGCGCCTTCCGCGTGCTCGAGGGCGGCCGGGAGCTGGTCTTCCGTTCGGTGCTGGAGGACGCGGATCCGCACGCGCGGCTGATCCAGGACGTCGCCCTGTTCCTGCGCGGCCCGAACCCGTTCAACCAGAAGCGCACGGTCACCATCTGCAACGGCAACTACGGGCGTGGCACGCTCGCCGCGGTGCGTACGCTGACCGATCCCCGTTTCCGCGACCGCAACCGGGTCTACGTCGAGTCGCAGTTCGGTGCCGGAGCGACGTTCAGCATCCTGGCCAGGGTCAACATCGTGCAGGGCATGATGATCACTCCGGACTGGACGCACGAGGACACCGTCCTGCACGAGTGGTCGCGGACGGCATGACCGCTCCGGCTGCCACGCGGTACCTCGTCGAGTCCACCCTGCTGGCGGCCCGCAAGGTCGGTCACCGTTTCTCGCACGGCCACCTGCTGGTGCACGGGGAGCCGGCCGGGCCTGGTGAGGTGCCCGCCATCGTGGTGCCGACCATCCGCAACCCGGCCGCGATCCGGGACGCCCTGCTGCTCGGCAAGGAGCTGGGCCGCCCGGTCGTGGCGCTGTGCAGCCGCTGGTCTTCACCGCAGACGGTCCGCAAGGAAGCCGAGATGATCGGCGCCCACGTCATCGCGGTCGAGGTCACCGACCGTTCCGCCCTGCCGTCGTTCGCCTGCGACAGCCTGGTCCGCGACGCCGCCATGATCGGACTCGACCGGCCCAACGACGTCAGCCGCAAACGCAACCTCGGTATCGCCGCGGCCCGGATGCTCGGCTGGCACGGCGTGGTCTTCCTCGACGACGACATCACCGACCTGCAACCGGACGCGATCCGTACCGCCGCCGGCCTGCTCGACAGCCACAACGTCGCCGCGCTGCGCAACGTCGGCTACCCGGACAACTCCGTGGTCTGCCACGCCCGCCGCGAGGTCGGTCTCACCCAGGACACGTTCGTGGGCGGCGGCGCCATGGCGGTACGCGTCACGCCGCAGACCTCTTTCTTCCCCACCATCTACAACGAGGACTGGTTCTTCCTCGTCGGGCGCCGCCGGATCGAGCGGGTAGCGGTCTGCGGCAAGGTGAGCCAGCGGGAGTACGACCCGTACCTGTCCCCGGCGCGCGCCCGCTCCGAGGAGTTCGGCGACGTCCTGGCCGAGGGGCTGTTCGCGCTCTCGGCGGAGGACCGGCCGCTGCTGGCCGCCACCGAGGAGTACTGGCGGGACTTCCTGGCCGACCGGCGAGAGATGATCGATCAGATCCTGGAGCGGCTGGCGAAGCGCCCCGCCGACGATCGGCGGCGGCGGATGACGCAGACCCTGATCGGGGCGAAGGGCCGCTGCATGGTGATCGATCCGGCGTTCTGCGTGCGGTACCTGGCGGCCTGGCGTGAGGACCTCGAAGTGTGGCGGAAGTTCCTCGCCGGTCTGCCCCGCCACCGCGACGCCGCCGAGGCTTTCGTCGCGCTGGGGCTGAAAGTTTACGAGCACCGTCCCCGATAATTTCGGCCTGACTTCCCTTGAAAGCATTCAGCGGTGCAGCTCAGCCCGCTTTCGAAAGTTTCGGAAATTTATCGGTAGTCAACCGTTGACGCGGGCGTATCACCTCTCAACAATGAGACAGCGACGGTCGTCGATTCACCGCTCTTTCTCGTCGAAAAGGTGATCCCCCATGCCCAGAAACAGAGTGCTGTTCGCCGGGGTGGCGGCTGTCCTCGCCGCCACCGGCGCGGTGCTGCTCGCCCCAGCAGCAGAGGCAGCCACCACCCTCGGTGCTGCCGCCGCGCAGAGCGGCCGCTACTTCGGCACCGCCATCAGCGCCGGGAAGCTGTCCGACGCGGCCTACACGTCCATCGCCGGCCGCGAGTTCGACATGGTCACCGCCGAGAACGAGATGAAGCTCGACGCCACCGAGCCGAACCAGAACCAGTTCAACTACACCAACGGTGACCGGGTGGCCAACTGGGCGACGAGCAACGGCAAGCGCCTGCGCGGGCACACCCTGGCCTGGCACTCCCAGCAGCCGGGCTGGATGCAGAGCATGAGCGGGACGTCGCTGCGCAACGCCATGCTCAACCACGTCACCCAGGTCGCCACCCATTACCGGGGCAAGATCTACGCCTGGGACGTGGTGAACGAGGCGTTCTCCGACAACGGCGACGGCTCGCGCCGCGACTCCAACCTGCAGCGGACCGGCAACGACTGGATCGAGGCGGCGTTCCGGGCCGCGCGGACGGCTGATTCCGGCGCGAAGCTCTGCTACAACGACTACAACATCGACAACTGGAGCCACGCCAAGACGCAGGCCGTCTACAACATGGTGCGTGACTTCAAGTCGCGGCAGGTGCCGATCGACTGCGTGGGTCTGCAGGCGCACTTCAACAGCGGCAACCCGGTACCCGCCAACTTCTCCACGACGGTTGCCGGCTTCGCCGCGCTCGGTGTCGACGTGCAGATCACCGAGCTCGACATTCAGGGCTCCGGCACCGACCAGGCGAACAAGTTCCGGACCGTGGTCGACGCCTGCCTGGCGGTGGCCCGCTGCACCGGGATCACCGTCTGGGGCGTCCGCGACAGCGACTCCTGGCGGGCGAGCGACACGCCGCTGCTCTTCGACGGCAGCGGCAACAAGAAGGCCGCCTACACCGCGACGCTGGACGCCCTCAACGCCGCCGGCCCGTCGAACCCGACCACCGGGCCGACGACGCCCGCCACGGACTGCCGCAACGGATACGTCGGGCTCACCTACGACGACGGCCCGAATCCGGGCAACACCACCAACCTGCTCAACGCGCTGCGCTCCAACGGCCTGCGCGCCACGATGTTCAACACCGGGCAGAACGCGGCCGCCAACCCGGCACTGGTCCAGGCGCAGGTCACGGCCGGCATGTGGGTGGCCAACCACAGCGACACCCACCCGCACATGCTGACGCTGAGCAGCGCACAGATGAGCTCGGAGCTGTCGCGGACGCAGAGTGCGATCCAGGCCGGCGGCGGCGGCACTCCGGTGCTCTTCCGGCCGCCGTACGGTGAAACGAACGCCACCCTCGAGTCGGCCGCCTCCGCCCTCGGCATGCGGACGATCGTCTGGGACGTCGACTCGCAGGACTGGAACGGTGCCACCACGGCTCAGATCGTGCAGCGGGCCGGCACCCTGACCAACGGCCAGATCATCCTGATGCACGACCAGTACGCGACGACCGTCGGCGCCATCCCGCAGATCGCGTCCGACCTGCGTACCCGTGGCCTCTGCGCCGGCATGATCTCGCCCTCGACCGGTCGCGCGGTGGCACCGGGCGGTACGACGCCCACGACCGGGCCCACCACGCCGCCGCCGTCCGGCGGCTGCACGGCCACCTACTCCGAGGGGCAGAAGTGGAGTGACCGGTTCAACGGCCAGGTAGCGGTCACCGGCAGCTCCAGCTGGACGGTGACGGTCACCGTGCGGTCGCCGCAGAAGATCATCAACACCTGGAACGCCGCGGTCTCCTGGGACTCCAGCGGCAACGTGATGACCGCCCGCCCGAACGGCAGCGGCAACACCTTCGGATTCACCATCCAGCACGGCGGCAACTGGGCCTGGCCCACGCTGACGTGCGGCGCAGCCTGATTCCCGTTCCCCACACCGCCGCGGGCGTGGACCCCACCACGCCCGCGGCGGGCTGCCCGGACCGTCGGGGGAGATCACCGGGCCAGGGTGGGGTGACGCGTGCCGTCGGACGAACTGCTCACCGGGGACGACCTGGACGCCATGGGACACGAGGCGCTTCAGGCCGAGGACCCGTCCGCCCAGATAGCGGCCCTCGTCGAGGCGGTCGACCGCGAACAGCTAGCGGATCCCGCCGACGCGGGTTACGCCCTGACCCTCGCCGCCGAGACCAACGAGCGGCAGGGTGACCTGACCGGCGCTCTCGCCCTGATCGATCGGGCCGTCGAGGTCTCCGGGCCGGGGGCGGACAGCTTCCCCCGGTCGTACCGCGGTCTCATACTTCATCGCCTCGGGCGCGAGGACGAGGCGATGGCACAGTTCAGCGCCGTGCGGCCGCGTCTGGTCCGGGATGCCGACGCCGCGTCGTCGCTGTCCGAGGCGATGGAGGAGTGCGGCAGTTCGTCGATCGCCGAGCAGTGGCTGACGGCGGCGCTGGAGACCCTGCTGGATCGCGCCGGAGAACCGGACGACCATGGCCTCCGGGTGCTCCACGCGCTGCTGCGGGCCCGCCGGCGTATTCGGCACGAGCTCGGCCTGCCGCCGGACGAGATGGACGAGACCGCCGACCGGATGCGGCTCGTCCAGAACGGTCTCGACCCGGATGAGCCGGACGGGCCGATCGGGCCGGACGGGCCGGCCCCGCTGTTCTGGTCGCGGGAGGAGTTCGACCGGGTGATGCTGCGCTGGCCGGCTCTCGCCGAGGTGTACGGCCGGACCTGGGACGAGCACCGCGCCTCGATCGAGAAAACCCTGACCGAGGCCGAGGGAGGGTGGTGGGCGCTGTCGCAGGGCACCGCGGAGGGACTGGCCGCCTACGCTGCCCGGCGCGGCGCCGATCCGGCCGATCCGGCGACCCGGGTCGGCTACGAGAACCAGCAGAAGAGCATGCCTTCCGGCATGCCCTGGCCGCCCGCGCGTAACGGGCCGTGCTGGTGCCGTTCCGGGTCGAAGTACAAGAAGTGTTGCTTGCCACGATCCCGCGCGTGACCCCCCTGTCCTGGTGAGAAGGGTCCGGCCGGTGTGCTAACGTTCTGCCTCGTTGCAAGGCGCTGCTAGCTCAACTGGCAGAGCAGCGGACTCTTAATCCGCGGGTTGTAGGTTCAAGTCCTACGCGGCGCACAGCACGAGAAAGCCCCGTCCGGTCACCGGGCGGGGCTTCTTGCTGTGCGGCACTTCGAACGCTGGGAGATCAGACGCTGGAGAAGATCGCGCCCATGCTGCCGAGGCCACCCATCACGGCGATCAGGATCGCCGGGCCGATGAAGATGTAGCCGAGGACGAGACCCGCGACAGCCATGCCCTGACCGGACTTCTCGCCGCGCTTGGTCTCGGCGAGTCCGATGTGGCCGAAGATCACCGCGAGCAGCGACGGGATGCCCCAGGCGCAGATGAACAGCAGCAGGCCGACGATGCCGAGCACCATCGAGGCGACCGCCCAGCCCGACGTGGGCGGGCCGAGCCGGCCGACGACAACGGGCTGGTACATCGGCGGTGCGGGGTATCCGGCCTGCGGCGGGTATCCGGCCGGCGACTGCGGGTAACCGGCGGGCGACTGCGGGTAGCCGGTGGCCGGGGGGCCCGAGTAGGGCTGCGGCGGGAAGGGCGCGGACGGCGGCGCACTGTCGGGAGCCGGGTAGGGCTGGCCGTAGGGCGAGTCCGGCGCCTTGTAGGCCTGGCCGAAGGGCGCGGCGGGCGGTGCGCTGTCCGGAGCCGGGTAGGGCGCCTGACCATACGGCCCGTACGGCTGGGCGGGCGGCGCACTGTTCGGAGCCTGGTACGGCGGCTGCGGCGGGAAAGGCGCGGTCGGTGGGGCGCTGTCGGGTGCGGCGCTGTCAGGTGCGGCGTACGGAGACGGCTGCTGCTGAGCGTCGTACTCCGGCTGCCCGAAGGGCTGCGTCGGATCGTACGGCGGCTGGTTGGGCGGCTGTGACATCGTGCTCCGAGTTCCTGCTCAGGAGGGCGGAACTGGACGGTCCCACCCGTATAGACCGTTCGCTCATGCTGCCGCCCCGAACTCGGCGTGGCTATACACCGCAACCCATTTGGTACGAAAGTCGAAGCGGACGACCCGGTCGGCGGTAACCCGATCGGGGCGGCACCGGACCGGCCCGCAGGCAGCCGCCGGGCCTATCCTCGGCGGCATGACGCGCGTCCTGCTGATCTCGGGTAGCACCCGTGACGGAGCCCTGCACACCGCCGCGCTCCGGACAGCCGCCCGCTATGCCCCACCGGGAATCACCACCACGCTCTTCGACGGACTACGGCACCTGCCGGCGTTCATACCCGGGGACCCGGAGAATCCGGAGGCCGTCGCCGCGCTGCGGCAGCAGGTCGTCCAGGCGGACGCGCTGTTGTTCTGCACTCCGGAGTATGCCGGTTCGCTGCCCGGCAGTCTGAAGAACCTGCTCGACTGGCTGGTCGACGGCGGTGAACTGACCGGCAAACCGGCCGCCTGGCTCTCCGTGGTGGGGCCCGAGCGCGACGACGGCGCCCGGGTGTCGCTCGAGTCGGTGCTCGAGCACGGCGGCGCCCGCCTGCTGCGTCCCGCCTGCATCCGGATCCCGCTGGAGATGAGCGCCGTGGACGGCGACGGCCTGGTCACCGACGACCGGCTGCACGTGGCGCTGCAGGACATGGTGCAGGCCCTGATCCGCGGCCTGGCAGGTGCCGAACCGCGGCCGCAGCCCTCCTGGCAGGCGCACTCCAGCGTCTACCCGGTGATCCAGCGGCAGAGTTCGCCCACCTTCCGGAGCGGGGCGCCCCGGTCGTGGCCGAGCGATTTCAGCTGATGCCGCGTCCGGCCGCGGCGCAGGCGTCCGCCCCGGCGCACTTGGTCAGCGCGATCAGGGCGGCGTCCAGCTCGGCGAGCCGGGCGGGTGCGAGGGTACGGGCCAGATTGCGCAGCTGAAGCGGATCGTCCCTGCGGTCGTAGTACTCCCGTGACCCGTCCACGTACCGCACGTAGGTGTACCGCGCTGTCCGCAGCGCGTCGTACGCGGGCGGAATGTTCAGGCTGTCCCGCTGGTAGTCGGGATCCGCCGGATCGGTGGCGGGATCGCGGTGCTCGATCAGCGAGGCGGTACGCCACTGCGCCGGGTTCCCACCCTCGAGCAGCGGCTTGATGCTGCGGCCGTCCGCCTCGGCCGGCGGTTGCGCCCCGGCCAGGTCGGCGAAGGTGGGGCGCAGGTCGATGTTCTCCACGGGCGCACCGACGGTACGACCGGCGCGGATCCCCGGGCCGGCCACCACCAGCGGCACGTTGATGTCGGTGTCGAACGCGGTCTGCTTGCCGGACGGCAGCCGGTACTCGCCCATGTGGTAGCCGTTGTCGGAGCTGAAGATCACGACGGTGCGGTCGGCGACACCGGCCTTGGAGAGGGTGGCCCGCAGCGATCCGAGCATGCGGTCGATCGACTGGATCGACTGGACCCGCTTACGGAACTCCACGTCCAGCCGGGCCTGCTGGGACAGCGTGAGGATCGGGACACGCTTGAGCCACGGCGGAGCCTCCACCGGCAGCTTGTTCCAGGCACCGTTGCGGGGAGCCTTCAGTCCCGGGAACGCGTTCGCGTCCTGCGGCGCCGGTGTGTACGGGCTGTGCGGCGCGTACGTCGACACCTCCACCATGAACGGGGCTCCGGCCGCCGCCGAGGTCGTGATGAACGCGGACGCCTTCGCCGAGATCACGTCGGTGAGGTAGTCCTGCGGCGCCGAGCCGTACTTGCGGACCACGTTGTTCTCGTTGAGCAGGTAGTCGAAGTTGTTGTAGGCGTTGCCGCCGGCCACCCACATGTCCCAGCCCGGCGGCACGTACGGCGTACCGATGCCCTGCGGTTTCTTGGCGTGGTACTCGTTCAGATATTTGCCGAGGAACGCGGTCCGGTACCCGGCGGCCTGCAGGTCGGTGGCGAAGGTCGAGTTCTCCTCGCCCCGGCTGTGGAAGAGCTGGAACCCGCCGTCCGACCCGTGGTTCTTGAAGATCCCGGTGTTGTGCGGGAACTGTCCTTTGAGGATCGAGGCACGCGAGGGACAGCACAGTGAGTCGGTCACCGTGTAGTTGGTGAACGTGGTGCCCTCCCGCTGAAGCGCCTGCACGTTCGGCATGTACCGCACGAGGTTCTCGGACAGATCGTCGGTGAGGACGAACACGATGTTGGGCGGCTTCGGCGCCGACTCGGTACGCGCGGGTGACGCCGCCGCCACCGGGGCCCCGCCCTTGTTCTGCGGCCCGCACGCGGCTGTGGCCAGGAGTGACACGAGTGCGAGAACGAGACCGGCGGTGCGGCTGTGGCGAGAGGTCATGGTGCGGCGGCTGCTCCGTCGGAAAGAAGAGGCGTCGGAAAAGAAGAGGGTGACTCCAGGAGGGTAGTCGGCGAGCTTACCGGCCCTTGAGGTGATCTTTAAGAATGCCTCAACGACGCCCGCGAAACGGCAAAAGGGGCGGATAGTTCCGGCATGACGAGCATCGCCATGATCGCCTGCGCGGAGCCGCGGCCCCGCCGGCGCCGCCTTGTACCGCGCCGCCCGCGCCTGCCGCTGCGGCCGCCCCGCTCACCGCGGCGAGCGGGTGTCACGCGCCCGCGCTGAAGCGGGCGGGGCCACACCTCATTCCATCGACAGGTATCGTCGGAAGCCGGTTACGCCGGCTCGGAGGTGCGATGACCCAGGACGCGCATGTGGACTTCACCGATCCCGCCTTTCAGGCGGATCCCCACCCGGTTTACGCGCAGTGGCGCCGCACCGGCCCGGTCCGCCGCACCCGGCTGCCCAGTGGCCTGACCGCCTGGGTGGTCACCCGGTACGAGGACGCCCGGCGCGCGCTGGCCGACCCCCGGCTCTCCAAGCAGGCCGCGTTCTCGGTCGGCTCCTCGCAGGTGGTGAACCAGCCGGCGAGCCCGGCGTCGGTGCTCTCCCGGCACATGCTGGCCGTCGACCCGCCGGATCACACCCGGCTGCGCCGCCTGGTGTCGGCGGCCTTCACGGCCCGCCGCATCGAGAGCCTGCGCCCGCGGATCGCGGAGATCACCCGGGACCTGCTCGACGCCGTCGAGGGACGCGAGCGGGTGGACCTGATCGACGCGTTCGCCTTCCCGCTGCCGATCCAGGTCATCTGTGAGCTGCTCGGCGTTCCGGCCGAGGACCGCGACGCGTTCCGTGCCTGGTCCAACGTGATCGTCGCCGGGTCGCAGTCCGGTGACCGGCTGGAGCCGGCGATCCGGGAGATGGTCGGCTACATCCTGGCCCAGATCGCCGAGCGCCGCGCCCGCCCCGGCGACGACCTGCTCTCCGGCCTGATCCAGGTGCGTGACGAGGAGGACCGGCTCACCGAGGCGGAGCTGTCGTCGATGGTGTTCCTGCTGCTCATCGCCGGCCACGAGACCACTGTCAACCTGATCGGCAACGGTGCCTACCTCCTGCTGCGCGAGCGCGAGCAGTGGGAGCGCCTGCGCGGCGATCTCACCCTGCTGCCCACCGCGATCGAGGAGTTCCTCCGGTACGAGGGACCGGTCGAGACCTCCACCTTCCGCGTCGCCACCGAGGACCTGGAGATCGGCGGTGTCACCGTGTCCGCCGGCGATCCGGTGGTGATCGTCCTGCTCTCCGCCAACCGGGACGACGACCGTTTCCCGGACGCCGCCGAGCTGCGCCTCGACCGGGCGCAGAACCCGCACCTGGCGTTCGGCCACGGCATCCACTACTGCCTGGGCGCCCCGCTGGCCCGGCTGGAGGCGCAGATCGCCTTCACCGCCCTGCTCGCCCGCCACCCCGGCCTGCGCCTGGCCGTCCCCGCGGAGGACATGCGATGGCGCCCGGGTCTGCTGTTGCGTGGCCTCGAAGAGCTTCCGGTCCTGCTCTGAGCGCTGGCATGATGTCGGCCGTGCCCCCTAGCGAAGATCCACTCCGGGAGATCACGGCGGAGCTGCCGGTGGTGGAGCCGCGCGGGGTCTACCGGGCCGCGAACCACCGTCGCACGGCCGTCGTGGCGGCGGCCGTCGCCCGGCCTGCTCGTGCTGGCGCTCGTGGTGTGGCTGCTTCCCGGCGAGGATCCGCCGGTCGCGGCACCGGTGCCGGTTGTCAGTGCGTCAGCCGTTCCGGAGGAGGCCCCGGCGGAGGCACCCACCCCGGAGCCGTCGCAGACCCCGGCCGAGACGACACCACCACCTCCGCCGGCCCGGCCCGCCGACCTGGTGGCCGGGCTGATGACCGTCGTCACCGCGCTGGAGCAGCGCGGCGAACTCGACGACGGCGACGCCAAGTCCCTCAACCGCCGCTTGGAGCAACTGGCGGAACGGCTCGACCGCGACCCGGACGAGGCGGCCGGCAAGCTCGAGGATTTCGCCGAGAAACTGGCCGACCTGCGCGAGGACGACGACATCAGCCAGGCCGGCTTCGACGCCCTTGCCGCCGGGGCCACCCAGCTCACCGCCCTGATCCCGGCCGAGCGCGACGACTGAGCCGCATCCAGGGACTCTTTGTCCGGGGATGAGCTCGGCCTTCATCCCGGCCGCCCGGCGCGCCAAGCTTGTCCCAGCGGCAAGGCAAGGCGAGGCGGGAGGGAGGATGGGAACGATGGACCGGGCACAACTGTCGGACTTCCTCCGCACCCGCCGCGAGGCGATGCAGCCGGAGGACGTCGGGCTGCCGAGAGGGCCGCGCCGGCGTACCGGTGGGCTGCGCCGCGAGGAGGTGGCGGCGCTCGCCGGGATGTCCGCCGACTACTACGGCCGGATCGAGCAGCAGCGCGGCCCGGCACCGTCCGAGCAGATGCTCGCCGCTCTGGCCCGGGCCCTGCATCTGGGTCTGGAGGAGCGGGATCACCTGTTCCGCCTGGGCGGGCACCCGACACCGCAGCGGGTGCTGCGCGACGACCACATCAGCCCCGGCATCATGCGGATCCTCGACCGGCTCGAGGACACCCCGGCAATGATCATCTCCCGGTACGGGGAGACGCTGCTGCAGACCCGGATGGCGGTGGCGCTCGTCGGTGACGAGACGTCGTACACCGGCCTGGCCCGCAGCGCCTGGTACCGCTGGTTCACCGATCCGCATGCCCGGCGCCTCTATCCCGAGGAGCACCACCCGAAGCACGGGCGGATCTTCGCCGCCCAGCTCCGCAAGACGTACACGGCTGTCCCGCAGGGTCGCGCCGGTGAGCTCGTCGACGCCCTGCTCGCCGCGAGCGAGGAGTTCGCCGCGATCTGGGCGGAGCACGAGGTGGGCCTGACGCACACCGACCGCAAGACGCTGCTGCACGCCGAGCTCGGCGCCCTGGACCTGTACTGCCAGAACCTGCTCGACCCCGACCAACTCCAGACACTGCTGGTCTTCACCGCGGTGCCCGGCTCGGCGAGCTACGAAAAGCTCCAGCTGCTCGCCGCCGTCTCCTAGAAAAACCCCGAATCCCGAAGGAAGGCACCACCATGTCCAAAATCGCCCTGATCACCGGTGGCAACCGCGGACTCGGCCGGGCCACCGCGCTCGCGCTGATCGATGCCGGCGTCGAGGTGATCTACACCTACCGCGGCGACCCCGGCGAGAAGATCGACGCGGTGGCACTGCCGCTCGTCGTCGGCGACCTCGACTCCTACGACGCGTTCGTCACCGAGTTGCGGCGGGTGCTCGCCGACCGCTTCGGCCGTACCGACTTCGACTTCTTGGTCAACAACGCGGGCGTCGGCCGGGCCGGCTCGATCGCGGAAACCCCGGTCGAGGCGTTCGACGAGATGCTCGACGTGCACTGGCGCGGCATGTTCTTCCTGACGCAGAGGCTGCTGCCGCTGATCGCCGACGGCGGCCGGATCGTCAACCTCTCCACCGGCCTGGCCCGCTTCACCGGCGAGGGTGTCTACGCTGCCTACGCCGCGATGAAGGGCGCCGTCGAGGTGTTCACCCGCTACCTGGCGAAGGAGGTCGGCCCGCGCGGCATCACCGCGAACGTGGTCGCGCCGGGACCGGCCGCCACCGAGTTCGGCGGCGGTTCGCTCCGCGACAACGAGCAGGTCCGGGCGCACATCGGCAGCGTCACCGCGCTGGGCCGGGTGGCCGAGCCGGCCGAGATCGCCGGCGTGATCACGGCACTGCTCGGCGACGGCACCGGATGGATCACCGGCCAGCGCATCGAGGCCTCCGGCGGCATGCTGCTCTGACGTGATCCGGCCGGCCTCAGCGTTCCGGTTTCAGGAGGCCGGCCGACCGCGCCCACGTCCGCAGCGCCCACCACCAGCGCATCGTCTCCAGCACGGTGAGCTGCGCGTCGTCCTCCCCGAACCCGGTGAGCTCCCGCAACCGGCGCAGCCGATATCGCACCGTGTTCGGGTGCAGGTGCAACGACTCCGCGGTCCGGTCCAGCCGCTGTCCCCGGTCCAGATAGGACAGCGCGGTGCACACCAGGTCGCGATGGAACTCGTCGCCCGGATCCAGTGCCGCCAGCAGGCCGTCGCGCAGGAAACCGGCGAGCATCGGCTGACCGTCCAGCGCACTCTCGCCGGCAAGATCGATCACGCTGTGCAGACCCGTTGCGCCGCGTTCGCGAGCTGCGAGCAACGCGGTCTGAGCGAGGCGGTGCGCCTCAACAGCTTGATGCAGGGGTACGACAGGAGTGGTCACGATCAACGCCGGCGCCGGCCCGCCGAAACCGGGCAGTCGCGGAGTCACGCCGCTCAACCGTCCGCCGACCGGTGCCAGCACACCGCCGCACCTGGCGAACGCCTGCTCCAGCTCGCGTACCCGGCCCGGATCGGCGGCGTCGGAGACAGCGCAGTGATACCGGCCCTCGGCGGAGAGCCCGAACTGCCCGAAGTCCTCGCCGCTGCTCTCCTCACCCAGGAGAAGGTGGCGCAGCAACCGGATGCGGGCCGCGCGACGATCGGTGTTCAGGTGCCGCTCGGCCGCCCGGTACCCGTCCAGGACGTGCCGTTCGAGGGCGTTGCCGTACCGGTCGAGGCGCAGCAGGCCGTGCAGCATCACGTCGTCGGGCAGCCCGGCGGTCCGCCCCCGGCTGATCGCGATCTCCAGGATCCGGCTGCGCCCGGCGTGCGCGCCGGAGAGCAGGGCCGCCACCGGTACGCCCAGCGCCGCACCCTCCGCGCCGAACCGCATCGCCTCGCTGAAGTCGCCGTCGCCGGGTTCGCCCGAGCCCAGGAACTCCCGGCAGCCCGCCTGGATCAGTGCGGCGACGTGCCTGCGGCTCTCCTCCCGCGGCAGCCGGGCGGCCTCCGGCGACTGCGCCCGGGCCGCGGCGACCACGTCGTCGACCAGCCGCACGTCCGTGGCCAGCCCGTGGACCAGCGCCGCGAGCGCAGAGGAGGTGATCGTCGCCGCTCGCGGGGTCGCGTCCGCCCCGAGTTCCATTGTTACCGCAAGGTAACAGGACTCGGCATCGATGGGAATCACGTCGAGGCGGGCTCGGCGGCTTCCTGGCGTCGTGCCTTGCGCTGGTTCTTGCGCCGGTACATCGCGGTGTCGGCCTCCCGCAGCAGGCCGTCACCGTCACCGGGCTCACCGGCGGCGACACCGATGCTGGCGCCCACCGCCAGCCACAGGTCCGCGATCAGCATCGGCTCGGACAGCATCACGCCGATGTGCTCGGCCAGCTCGGAGGCAGCCACCACGTCGGTGCCGGGCAGCAGTACGGCGAACTCGTCGCCACCCAGCCGCGCGACCATCTCGCCCGATCCCAGCAGCCCGCTGAGCCGTCCGGCGACCGTCCTGAGCACCTCGTCACCGGTGTGGTGCCCGTGCTGGTCGTTGATCTCCTTGAAGCCGTCGAGGTCGATCAGCAGCATGCTGACCTCGGCGTCCTCCTGGGCCAGGCGCCGGTGCAGCAGCACCCGGTTGGCCAGGCCGGTGAGCGCGTCGTGGGTGGCCTGCCGCTGGAGCTCGTCGTGCAGGGCACGGGCCTCGGTGGCGTCGCGGGCGTTGAGCACCAGGCCGCCGACTCTCGGGTTGTGCCGCAGGTCGGTGATGACGATGTCGAGCCACCGGTACGAGCCGTCGGCGTGCCGCCACCGCAGCTGGGTGCTGATGCCCCGGCCCGGGTTCGCGCGCAGCTTCGCGGTGAGCACCTCCAGCTCGTGGGTGTCGTCCAGGTGCGTACGTTCGATCAACGAGGTGTCGAGCAGCTCCGATGCCGGCAGCCCGAGCACCCGCTCGGCCGCCGGGCTCGCGTAATTGATCACGCCGGTGCCGTCGACCACCAGCGTCAGGTCGGAGGTGTGCTGCACGAGCGCGCGGAACCGGTCCTTCTGCTCGTCCAGCTCGCCGAGCAGCCGCTCGTTGTCGCGCAGTGCCGCGACCTGCCGGCCCAGCACCAGCGCGGTGATCGCGGCGGCGCCGATCGCGACACCCCAGACCCGCAGGTCGATCCGGCCGTCCCGGAGCGAGACCACGAGCAGCAGCTGGGTGGCGATCACCGCCAGGTACGGCATCCGGCTCGACCGCGGCCCGGGTTCCCCGCTCTGCCGCTCGGCCAGGCGGGGCTGCTGGATCTGCTGAAGGCGCAGCGCGAAGGCCAGCAGCACGCAGGGCAGCAGCTGGACCACGAACATCACCCCGGGCCCCGGGTCGCCGAACAGCCCGGTGGCCAGCGGTGCGGCCAGCGCGGTTCCGGCCACACCGAGGCTGCCGGTCACACCGGCGCTGCGGGTGAACGGCGCGGTACCGCTGAGGATCAGCTTGAGTACGCCGAACGTGATGAGCAGCATGACCGACGCGGTGGCGGCGGCGCCCCACCGGTCGGCGGCCTGCCGGCCGCTCAGCTCGCCGGCCAGCAGGAAGTACCAGAGGAAGACCGTGACGCCGGTGAGCACCGTTGCGGCGTCGAACCAGAGCCGCAGACGCTGCCGGCCGGCGCCGCCGAGCGGATGCCGCAGGGTCGCCACGACCACGGTGGCCATGCCGGCGATCACGAAGCCGGTCTGCACCAGGCTCGTCCCGGTGGTGCCGGGCCGGGCGATCAGCAGGGCGGTCTGATACGAGTCGCCGATCGCGCAGGCGACGCAGCCGACCATCACCACCCGCCAGAACCGGCGCCCGGCGACGGTCGTGCGGGGGTGGGTGACGAGCCGCCAGGCGAGGTAGACGTCCAGGATGTCGACGCCGGCCTGGATGACCCAGGACGTGATCGAGCCGCCCGGGCCGACCAGGAACCACGGCACGATCAGCAGGCACAGTGCCACGAGTGCCAGCAGAACCGGATCTTTCGCCCCGGTTGGCATTCGCATGAGCGCTCCCGTCTGGCCGCACCGGATGGCCTCCGGTCGAATCTGCCCATCGGCGGGTCCGCCGCGGAAGTGAGCGATCCGGTAGGGAGAGCGTGGACCGCCGGGCCTTCGGCATGGCCGAGAGCCGCGAGGATCATCCGATTCGCGTACGCGAGTTGATCCTGCACCGGTGTGGCGTAGCGCGTGTTTTGGGAGCTTATGGGTAGTTTTAGAGCGTGACAACGACCGCCAGCCGCAGCAGCGCGCTCCGGTCGTTGCCCGTTCTCCTGGCGCTCCTGTTCGCCTTCTTCGCGGCACCGGTCTCATCTGTGCAGCCTGCCGCGCCCGCCGGATCCAGTGCCTCCCACGCCGCCGCGATGCATCGGGCGGCCCCGGTCGAGGCCTCCGGCACGTCCGTCCGTACCCCGGCTCCTGAACCTGTGGCCTCAGCCACCGGCCGGCCGGTCCCGGACGCGGTGCGCGCCCTCCGCGCGCAGCTCACCGCCCGCGTCTCCGCCTCCCGCGCACCTCCCGCCAGCGCCTGACCCATCAGGGCAGCGCCACGCGCTGTCCCGGGTCGACGTGTGCCCGGACAGTTGCGAACCCACCAGAATGCGGATGAATCTTCCATGAACATGCTTGCCGAAATGCTGCTCACCGAACCCGCGCTGCCCGCGATCTGGGTCGTTCTGATGCTGCTCACCCTGCCCGCCCTGGTGGTCCTGGCCAGCCCGGACGGTGTCAACGACCCGCGGCGTGCGCTCGTCGACTCGATCACCCTCCTGCGCCGGCGTGAGGAGCGACGGGAAGCCGTGCGGCGGCAGCGCCGGGACGAGGCGGCGCAGGTGGTGCGCTATGCCGAGGAGGTCCGGGTCGCGGCCGACCAGGCGGGATGCGCGGCGCAGCGGTGGCAGGACCACTGGGAGGCCGCCGCTCAGCGCGTCGACGCGGCCTGGCGATCCTGGCAGGAGGCCGACGCGCGCTGGGCTCGCAGTCGGGTCACGGCGGCCTTCGGCACGCCTTTCACGGCACAGACCACCGCGGAGTACGCAGACCGTGAGCGCTTCCTGCACCGAATGGTCGGTGAAGCCGCTGCTCGTGGGGAGTTGCCCGCCGACGCGCTGTCCGACGCGCTGAGCGGCGGGGGCGGCTGGGACGCACGGCTGCACCCGGTCGAGCAGGAGCTGGCCGTTCACCGGGCGAGTGCCGCTCACCTGGAGCGGCTGCACCGGGAGGCGGTGGCTGCCGAGGGGGTGGCCTGGCACGACGTACAGCTGGCCCGTCGCAGCCGGGACAGCCTGTACCGCGAGGCTGCGGAGGCGCGGGGCCGGGCGGCCGCGGTGCGAAACCTGCTCCCGGCCGGGTCCGGTGCCGCCGCGGCCGGTGTTCGCCGAGTGATCGCTACCGGTCACGTGATGGTCGGCTGAGAGTCACCGACACGGCCGTGGGAGGCCGCCGCCGGTATTCGTCGGCACACGTCGCCGGTAGGGGCCGGCGTGAGCGCGGTGAACCGTCGCCGGCGTTGCTGGGCGTGCGTGTGTGATCACGCGCTGGTGGTGTTCGTGGCCGATCCTCATCATGTGGCCGAGAGCCCTGCCGCGCGATGACGGCAGGGCCTCTGCCGGTGCTACGACGTCCCGGACAGGGGCGTCGTAGCACCCTCGAGTCGCACATCGCGGAAGTTCCGATTGTTTTTCAGCACTTCCATCGGTGCGCGGCTATCGGTAGGCTCCTACGAAACGATGTCGAATTCGCCGTCCTTGGCTGAGTCCACGAAAGCGGTCCACTCCGCCTGCGTGAACATGAGAGCTGGGCCCGTCCGGTTTTTGCTGTCACGGACGGCGATTCCCTTGTCGAGGATGGCAACCTCGACGCAGTTGCTACCGCCGCTGCCGTTACTGCGACTGCCCTTTTTCCAGACGGCACCGTCGAGTTGGTGCGCGAACAAATCGAGCACCTCCCTTCGATATGAGATTGTCTCGGGAGTGCTACGCGACGAGCAGACTCTCGATCATCTTTATCGTAGTCCGATGGTCGAGCGCCTTCGCACTCAATCGCTCGAACTCCTCTCGGTACCGGGCAACCTCATTTGGTTGCTCTTCGTAGTAGTCTCCCGCAACGCCTTCGAGGTAGACAACATCCAAATGGGTGGTCTCCCTGAACTCCAAAAGGGCTGCTGAGCCGCTGAGGAACAGATGTTCACCGGCGCTGAAGGGCATGATCTGCAGCGTTACATTCGGTAATCTAGCTACGTCGATCAGGCGATCGAGTTGTTCCTTCATGACGGTCTCTCCGCCGACGACGCGGCGGACGACTGACTCGTCCATGATTGCGGAAAGCTCCAGTGGCCGATCCCCGCCCAGCCGGCTCTGCCTGGTCAGGCGCAGGGAGACCCGCCTGTCGATGTGATGCTCAGGATCGGTCGGGCGACCGGTCTTGATCAGTGCCCGCATGTACGCCTCGGTCTGCAGCAGCCCCGGGACGACGACCGGTTCCCAGGCGCGCATGGACGACGCCGCCGCCTCCAGGCCGACGAAGTTGCCGGGGCGCAGGATGTCGCGGTAATCGGTCCACCAGGTGCGCTCGCGCGACAGCCGCGCCAGCTCCACGAGCGCCTCGCGATATCCCTGGTCACGCACGTTGTAGAGGGTGAGCAGGTCGCGCACGTCGCGCGGGGTCACCGCGACCCGGGCAGTCTCGATCCGCGTCACCTTGGCGGCGTGCCACTCGAAATGCCGGGACACGTCCTGCTGGGTGAGGCCGGCCGCCTCACGGCATCGTTTGAGCTCCGCACCCAGCCGGCGGCGTCGGAGCGTCGGACCCTCGATATCGGACACCTGGACTCCCTATGGTCCTGATGAAGTCGATATTACGACCGGCTAGCGGTGATCCCGTAGTCCCCATTCATGATCGCTTTCTTCATGATCGGAAATGGCGGGGAAGGCACTGCGGGGCCTGAATAAGAAGTCTAGTACTTCTTGTATTGACCTTGATGTTGGGTACATGATGCTGCAGACATCGAGTTCTGTCTTGTTTCCAACATTTGGAAAAATGATCATTGGAACTTGCGTCGTGTCTAAGGGGCGTGGGCGGAGTGTTGGCTGACCAGTATTACCTGATCGCACACGAGGACCGCACCGGCCGGTCCCGGTTGCACCCTCGTGCGACCGGCTTGGGACTGGCCGCCGCATTACTGGCCGAGCTGGTCCTCGAGGGCCGTATCGGCATCGACGACGGAGAGCTCTTCATAATCGATCAGCGCCCGCCTCGGGACGCACTCGAGCACGACATCCTCGACCTGCTCTGTGCCCAGCAACAACATCGCGACGTGCACACCTGGCTCGCTTTCCTGTCACAGGATGCCGCATTACGAGTGGCCGAGCGGCTGATGCGCGTCGGCGCCGTCGAGCTGGTCACCAAGCGCCGCATGCTCGGCACCACGCAGACCCTCTACATGCCCAACTCGGCACGCCAGCGCAACGCCGCGGCCTGGGCCTCCACCCGCGTCGCCAACATGCTGGTGCGGGGGATGGAGCTGAACGTCACCGACCGCATGCTCGTCGGCCTGGTGGTCGCCACCGGCCTCACCCGCCACGTCATGTACGGCTTCGAGATGTACCCGCACATCTACCACGCTCTGCCCAGCATGATCGCCTCCCTGCCGGACGATCTGCGCGAGCTGGTCGAGTGCACCGAGTCCGCGGTGGGCTCCGCTCTCGCCGTCGGTCGGCGGTGAGTCCGGTCGGCCGCCACCAACGTCGCCGCGACAATGTCGATCAGTGGGCCGAGCGGGTGCTCCTCGAGCGCCGGCGGGCCGCCGAGCCCGACCTCATCTCGCGTGCGCTGGCCAGCAACCGTCTCGGTGTCTCGTCGGTCGTCTTCTTCGGTGTCGCCGGTGCGGCGCCGCTGACCGTGGTCATCGGCGGTATCTCCACCGTCTACGCCGTCATCGGCCAGACCGCCGCCCCGATCGTCTACCTCGTTGTCGCCGCGATCCTGTCGATCTTCACCGTCGGATTCGTGGCGATGAGCCGGCACATCGTCAACTCAGGAGCCTTCTACTCGTACATCACGCATGGTTTTGGTCGTCAGCTCGGTGTGGCAGCGGCGTTCGTGGCGCTGCCCGCCTACGCGATGATGCAGATCGGCCTGTTCGGGCTCTTCGGGGTGGTCGCCTCGGGTGTGCTGGAGGCGTTCGGCGTGACCGCGTCCTGGGTGATCTGCGCGCTCGTCGCGTGGGCCCTGGTGGCGGTGCTCGGCATGCTCTGGGTGGACCTCAGCGGCAAGGTGCTCGGCGTGCTGCTCGCCGCCGAGGTCGCCGTGGTCCTGATCTACGACTTCATCATGGTGGCCAACCCGGCCGGCGGCTCGATCAGCTTCGCGACGCTCGAACCGGTCCAGCTGCTCACCCCCGAGGTGGCGGCCATGATGGTGCTGGCCATCGCCGGGTTCGTCGGTTTCGAGGCCACAGTGGTCCTCTCCGAGGAGGCCAAGGACCCGCGCCGGACAGTCGCACGGGCCACCCACCTCTCGGTCATCCTGGCCGGCCTGCTCCTCGGCCTCTCTGCCTGGGCGATGTCCGTCAGCACCGGCCCCGACCGGATCGTCGCGGTGGCCAAGGAGGAGAAGACGGACCTGGTCTTCACCCTGGTCAGTCCCCATGTGCCGGAGATCCTGATCAGCATCGGCTACCTGCTCTTCATGACCAGTATCTTCGCCGCCCTGCTCGCCTTCCACGCCGCCGTCGCGCGCTACCAGTTCGCGCTCGGCCGCGAGGGCGTGCTGCCCAGGATCTGGGGCTACACGCACCCGCGGACCGGCGCACCCGTGACCGGCTCCATCGCGCAGAGCGTCCTGTCCCTGGCGGTGATCCTGCTCTACGCGGTCATCGACCAGGACCCGCTGGTGTACCTGTTCGCCTGGCTCACCACGATCGGCGGCCTCGGCGTCCTGATTCTCATGTGGAGCGCCTCCGCCGCGGTGGTCGCGTTCTTCCTCCGCAACCCCGGCCGGGAGAACGTGTGGCGCTCGATGGTCGCGCCGATCATCGCGTTCTTCCTGCTCAGCGTCGTCCTCGACGCCACGATCATCGGTCTCGGCGACATCCTTCAGGTTCCGGAGGGATCAGCGTTCAGGTGGGTCTTCCCGGTCGGCTACCTGATCTGCGCCCTACTCGGAGCCGTCTGGGCCCTCATCATGCGGCGCACCCGGCCGCAGGCGTACGCCCTGATCGGGCGAGGTGGCGACGGACGGGCCATTCTCGACGTCGCGATGATCAACCGCCCGCACTCGCACGCCGCCGTGACAGTCAACAACCCCATGCAGCAGTCGATCAGGTAGGGACAGGTCAATGACGTACGCCATTCAGGAGCTGGTCGTCAGGCATGTGTCGCCGCTCGACACCGCGGAGATCACCGAGCTGGTGGCCGACGCGATGTGGGACGGGCCGGTGGCGCGATGGCTGCACCCGGATCCGATGTCGCGGCGACGCAACGCGCCCCGGTATTTCGAGATCTTCGTCGAGCACGCGGTGCAGTACGGAGAGGTCTACGGAACAGCCGACGAGACCGGGCGGATGGCAGGCGTCGCGCTCTGGTTCCCCCTGACCTCGATGATCCCGCCGCCGTTCGACTACGACCGCCGGATCAAGGAAGCCGCCGAGGGTGCGGTGGACAGGGTCCAGCAGCTGGATGCCGCGCTGGACGCTACCCATCCGCTGGAACCCCACCACTACCTGGCTTTCCTGGCCGTGCGCCCGAGCCGGCAGAACCGCGGACTCGGGGCCGCGCTGCTCGAGCGTCACCACGCCAGGCTCGACCGTGCCGGGATCCCCGCCTACCTCGAGGCGAACCACCCGCGTAACCGCGACCTTTACCTGCGGCACGGATATCAGGTCCGGTCCGTGATCGACCTACCCGACGGGCCGCCGCTCTGGGCGATGTGGAGGGCGCCTATGGTCTGACCGTCTCAGGCAGCTTCCGGGAACTCGTAGGACCAGAACTGCTCCTCGTCCATTCGCTCGGCGCGCATCACGCCGCCGGCGAACCGGCGGAGGATCCGCTCGGTGGCCCGGCCCATGTTGCGCTTCATGTCGTTGTGACGGCAGAAGTCGAGGGCGATGATGCCGTTCTGGCTCGACGCGGTGTTGTACATCGCCTCCATCAGATCGAGCAGTGCCCGGGAGGAGCGAGAATCGCGATCGACCGCGACGAAACCCGCGTACCAGATGCGGTGCTGCCGGTAGAGCTCCGGCCAGCGGCGTTCGAAGTACTCGGGGGAGACGAGCGGCATCGCGAAGAGGTCGTTGCTGAACGTGGCGAGCCCGCAGAGGTCTCCCTCGTCGTTGTAACAGAGGTACTTCTCGATCCGCTGGTCCAGCATGACCTCGTCGAACTCCGACTGGTACATGAGGTGGCGTTGTACAGCTAGGGAGCGCATCTCTCCGAGTGCTCGCTCGTAGAGCTCCCATGCGGCCTTGTGCATCTCGTCGTCGGTGATCTTGTCGAGGACTTTGACAAGCATGGCTGCCCTCCCCGCGGGCGCTCGGCAAAGCTGCCCGCTTCAGCGTACTCAGTGGATCGATGACAGTTGACCATCAGAGTACGAAGAGCAATAGGTCCACGACAATGCGTGTTCGCCAATTGGATGTGCCAATTCCAGTTTGGAGGGAGCCATACGTACAAAACCCCCTTGCAACTTGCAAAGTTGCAGCTTAGAGGCCGGAGAGTACCCGTCCGAGTCTCCGTCGGCAATTCGAGGCGAGCCTGCTGGAATCGGTTTATGGAAAGCGCAGTATTCCGTGAGTCAGCCTTCCTGCAGAATGCACCGAGTACTGGCCTTTGTGCTATGGACATCGTGCGTTCGCCTATCGGAATTACGGCGCGAGCTCACCCTTCGACGACGCGACGGGGCACTGTGCCGGCCAGGCACCGCGGGCCATCCCAGCGAGATCAGCATCCCCTGCTCGCCCGGATGGCCCGTCGCCACGCCCACCCTGTTGCCGCGAGATCACGGTGCGGTGCAACGCGGCACGGTGTGCGGGCGTCGCCGGCGGTGGTTGGCGCGCGGCAGCGTCAACGTGTGCGGCTACCCGTGCTGGGCTGACCGGTCGGGGCGGGACATTGATTGACATAGTTTGACCTCCAAACATAATCTGCCGAGATCAGAGCGGGAGCGCTCCCATATCTTGCCCTCCCGCATCCACGCGTCCTCGTCAGGAGCGTCATGTCGCGTCAACTCGGCAGGTGGCGAAGCGTCGGCCTCGTCCTCGCCCTGATCACCGGAATCGGCCTCACCAGCGCCGGCGGAGCACCGGCCGCCGCCCGCGAAACGGTGCACGCCGGAGCACAGGCCGCCGCCGCTCGGGAAGCCGGGCGGAGCCCCGCGCAGGCGGCCGCCGCCATGCAGCCCGGCTGGAATCTCGGCAACACGTTCGACTCGACCGGGGACGACGAGACGTCGTGGGGCAACCCGCGTGTCACCCCCGAACTGCTCGACGGCATCCGCGCCCAGGGCTACAAGAGCATCCGCATCCCGGTCACCTGGGGACAGCACCAGGGCCCGGCGCCGGACTACACGATCGACCCGGCATACCTGAACCGGGTCAGGGAGGTCGTCGGCTGGGCACTCGACGACGGCTTCTACGTGATGCTCAACATCCACCACGACTCATGGCAGTGGATCAACACCATGCCGGCCGAGCACGACACCGTGCTGGCCCGCTACAACGCGATCTGGACGCAGGTGGCCGGCGCGTTCCGGGACGCCTCGCCGCGGCTGGTCCTGGAGAGCGTCAACGAGCCGCAGTTCACCGGCGGTGACCCGGCCGCCCTGCTCGCCGAGCTGAACACGTCCTTCCACCGGATCGTGCGCGGCACCGGCGGCGGCAACACCAAGCGCCTGCTCGTGCTGCCCACCCTGCACACCTCGTCCGACCAGGTGCATCTGGACGCGCTCACCGCCACCTTCGCGGCGCTCGGCGATCCGAACCTGATCGCGACTGTGCACTACTACGGGTACTGGCCGTTCAGCGTCAACGTCGCCGGTGGCTACCGCTTCGACGCGACCGCGCAGCAGGATGTCCTGGACACCTTCGCGCGGGTGCACGCCGCCTTCGTCGCCAAGGGCATCCCGGTGATCATCGGCGAGTACGGCCTGCTCGGCTTCGACAGGCACACCGGCACCATCGAACAGGGTGAGAAGCTCAAGTTCTTCGAGCTGTTCGGTGCGCAGGCCCGGGCACGCGGGATCACCACCATGCTGTGGGACAACGGGCAGCACTTCGACCGTGCCGCGCTGGTCTGGCGGGACACCGAGCTCTTCGGGCAGATCAGCTCGAGCTGGCGGACCCGCTCCGGCACCGCCTCCAGCGACCTCGTCTTCGTGCGCCGGTCCGCACCGGTCACCGCGCAGACGATCACCCTGAACCTCAACGGCACCGGCTTCACCCACGTCCGCCTCGGCAGCACCACGCTGCGCCGCGGACCCGACTACACCGTCTCCGGCGATCAACTCACGCTCACTGCCGGGTTGCTCACCCGACTGACCCAGAAGCAGGGGTACGGCGTGAGCACCTCGCTGTCCCTGCGGTTCTCTCGCGGGGTTCCCTGGCGTCTCGACGTCGTCAGCTACGACACCCCGGCGCTCTCCGCGGTCACCGGCACCACCGCGGCGTACGCGATCCCGACCGCCTTCAACGGCGACCGTCTCGCCACGATGACGGCCACCTACGCCGACGGCAGCAACGCCGGACCGCACAACTGGACCCCGTACAAGGAGTTCGACAGGGCGTTCACCCCGGACCAGGCGGCCGGGGTCATCAGGCTGACGCCGGAGTTCTTCGCCGAGGTCACCGACGGGGCGCCGGTCACGCTGAAGTTCTACTTCTGGAGCGGCGCGATCCTGACGTACCAGGTCACCCGTACCGGAACCGAGGTCACCGGCACGCTCGCCGGCTGACAACGGCCCCTCCGATGCCGGCGACCTCACGGGGTCGCCGGCATCGGCGCGTCAGGACTCGAAGGAGATGCTGGCGGCGGTGATGTCGGCGGCGTCGTAGAGGACGAACACGGCGTGGATGCCGGAGGCCTCTGAGATCGGGACGACGACCTCGGCCACTTCCTCGCGACCGGTGATCACCGGGACGGAAACGGTGGCGAGGGCCGGACCGGCGTACGGATCGTCGAGTCGCAGCGTGATCGAGCCGCCCTCGGCGCGGGCCGCCACGGTGGCACGGACCCGGGTGAGGCCGGTGCCGAGATCGACGTCGTCGAAGACTGTCCAGGCGCCGGGGGAGAGGCTGCGGAGCCCTTCGCCGGAGTCGTCCGCGACGGGGACGGTAGCCGTGGCGTCGTACCCGTCGTTGTCGATCAGGCGCAGACCGGAGCGGGGACAGCGGGCCGGAATCCGCTCACCGTGCACCCGCAGCGTCGCGGTCGCCGCCCAGTCCGTGCTGGAACTGCCCACCGCGATGGTGTGTCCCGCCTCCTCGACCACCCAGCGGGACCTGGTGACGTCCCAGAAGGCCAGGTCGTCGACGGAGAGCTCAAGGTGCACCGTGGTGCGTTCGCCGGGTGCCAGCCGGACGCGGTGGTAACCGCGCAACCGGCGGACGGGTTGCTTGACCCGGGATCGTTGCTGCCGGGTGTAGAGCTGCACCACCTCGTCGCCCGTACGGTCGCCGACGTTGACGACGTCGACGGAGACGGTCACCGTGTCGCCGGGGACCGCGCCGGTCGTGCTCAGGCGCAGGTTCTCGTAGCCGAACCTGGTGTAGCTCAGGCCGTGCCCGAAACCGAAGACCGGGGTGCCGCGGTAGTAGAGGTAGGTGGCGTCCGACGCGACGATGTCGTAGTCGAGCAGGTCGGGCAGGTCGCCGGCGTCCGCGTACCAGGTCTGGGTGAGGCGGCCGGTGGGTGCGGTGGGTGTGCCCGCCGGGTCGCTGCCGAAGAGGATGTCGGCCAGGGCGCCGCCGTGTTCCTGTCCGCCGTGCGAGGACCAGACCAGCGCGGGAAGGTTGTCCCGGGCCCAGCCCAGCGCGTACGGGTAGCTGCTGGTCAGCACCAGTACGGTACGCGGGTTCGCCGCCGCCACCGCCCGCATCAGGTCGTCCTGGGTTCCCGGCAGGGCCAGGTCACGGCGGTCCTCGGTCTCCCGGCCGGCCACCAGCGGATGGTTGCCGAGGGCGAGCAGCACCACGTCCGCCTCGGCGGCCACGGCTGCGGCCGCGGCGACCCCGTCGACGAGTAAGTCCACAGTGAACACGGTGGCGTCGCCGGCGGCCGCGGCCGAGGTGCGGACCAGGCCGTCGGTGTCCGCGGCGAGGTAACGGCCGCTCTGCACGTGACGCAGCAGCACCCCGTCCTCGACCGGCTCGAACTGGAACGTCTCGCGGACCTCCCAGCCGTTCGGGCCGGGACGGTCGGTGACCAGCAGGTGCGACTCGGGGCCGAGCCCGTCCGCGCCGACGTGACCGCCGGTGGCGACCGCGCGCAGCGAGAACGTCTCCTGTCCCCAGTCCAGCACGTCGAAGAGAGCAGCGTCGCCGGCGATGTCGTTCGCCCGTACCGAAAGAGGGTTTGAAGGGTCCGCGGTGAGCAGGCCGGACGCGCAGCGCAAGGCCACGCGGTCCACGCCCTCGTGGTGCAGCACCGAGCCGGCGCCGATCCGCTCAGCGATACCGTCCCGCAGGGTCGTGCGGTAGGGCGGAGTGCCGCTGTACCAGTCGTCGAAGACCGCGTCAGCTAGCGGACCGATCACCGCGACCCGGCTGTCCTCGGCCAGCGGCAGGATGCCGTCGTTGCTGAGCAGGACGATTGCCGCACGGGCGGCCTCCCTGGTCAGGGCACGGTGCTCAGCGCAGTCGATCACCTCGGGGCCGATCTCCCGGTAGGGATCCTCCTCGGGGTTGAACTCGCCCAGCCGGACCCGGACCGCCAGGATGTGCCGCACAGCGGCGTCCACGTCGGACTCGCTGAGCAGGCCGGTCGCCACCGCCTCGGTGAGGCGTTCGAGGGTGGCCTCCTGGTCCTCGGTGAGGCAGTCGACGCCGGCCCGGATCGCGGCGGCGAACCCGGCCACGTGATCGTCGTGCCAGTGCTGGTCACCGGCGATGTTGTGCACCGCCCAGGCGTCACCGACGACCATCACGTCGTCCTCGGTCCACGACCGCAGCGTCTCGTTGATCAGCGGGCTGAGGTGCGCGGGCCGGCCGTTGACCAGGTTGTACGACGCCAT
Source organism: Actinoplanes sp. GCM10030250 (assembly GCF_042666575.1). Classification (NCBI taxonomy): domain Bacteria; kingdom Bacillati; phylum Actinomycetota; class Actinomycetes; order Micromonosporales; family Micromonosporaceae; genus Actinoplanes; species Actinoplanes sp. GCM10030250. The sequence continues at coordinate 74,149 of NZ_JBHTDO010000025.1, forward strand.
CACGGCGACCGCGGCACCCTCGGCGAGGGCCGTGCGGAAGGCGGGGAGCTCGTACTCGTGCAGCACCCGCGGCGGCATGTCGCTGGAGGTCAGGCAGCGGTCGGTCTCGTTGTTGTACGCCAGGAAGTGCTTGAGGGTCGGCGCGGTGCGCAGCCAGAGCGGGTGGTCACCGCGCAGGCCGGACGCGTACGCCGTGCTCAGGACGCCGGTCAGCCACGGGTCCTCGGCGAAGCCCTCCTCGTTGCGGCCCCACCGCGGGTCGCGGAGCAGGTTCACCACCGGGGCCCAGACGTTGAGCCCGACGTTGTCGGGGTCGCGGTGGTGCATGGCGCGTACCTCGGTGCCGACCGCGGTGCCGACACGCCGGAGCAGGTCCGGGTCCCAGGTGCTGGCCAGCCCGATCGCCTGGGGGAAAGCGCTTGCTGTGCCGAGCCAGGCGACGCCGTGCAGAGCTTCTGTTCCGGTCCGGAAGCCCGCGACGCCCAGCCGGGGGACCGGTGCCTGCTTCTGGTGGAGCAGAGCGATCTTCTCCGCCAGGCTGAGCCGGCCCAGAAGGTCGGAGACCCGCGTGGCGAGCTTCTGCTGCGGGTCGCGAAAGACGATGCGAGTGGGGGATTCGGTCACAACGTGGTCCTTCGGGCCGAGCACGGTGTTGTCGGCGCGCCCCTTCGATCCGGTGCGAATCGAAGTTGTCGAAGCGCTTCGACAACCGAGCGAGTGAAGCTTCCGCGAGGGGTTTCGCGAATGTTTCGTTCGGAGTTCTTCGAGGCTCGCACCCCTGTTGCGTCCAGGTCAAGGCGCGACGGCGATGTTCGGCCATCGATTGTTACTTGCCTATCCGTCGATTCCTAGGTTCGCGCGGCGCCGGGCTCGGCCTGCGTGGGCTGGGCCCGGCTTGGGTGGGCTGGGTCTCAGCGTTCGATTCCCGGGTTCGCGTGGCGCCGGGCTCGGCCTGCGTGGGCTGGGCCAGGGCCTGCGCGGGCTGGGTTTCAGCGGTGTGCGGGTTCGGGGAGATCGCCGGTGTCGACGCGGTCCAGGTGGGCGACGGCGCCGCCCAGTGCCGCGGCATGCAGGCCCAGTGTGGACGCGATGAGGCGGGCGCCGCCCGCCTCGGGTGCCAGGGTGTGCCGTGCCAGCTCGGCCTCCGCTGCCGGGACCAGCCACTGTGCGAGGGCGGCATAGTGGTCGCCGAGCGCGATGATCTCCGGGTTCACCAGGTTCGCGAGCAGGGCCAGGCCCTGGCCGAGGTGGCAGCCGGTGTCGCTCAGGGCGGCGAGGGTCGCCGCGTCGCCGGCCCGGGCCTGCACAACCACCTGCTCGACGGCCGGGGTGAGGTCGGCGAGCGCCTCCGGGTCGACATCCGGCAGGGCGCGGCGGACCAGCTGCTCGACCCCGGCGAGATCTTCCAGGGTGGGTGAGCCGGCCGGGCCGAGGGTGAAGCGCCCGATCTGCCCGGTGAATCCGTGCGCGCCGTGCAGGGGGCGACCGTCCACCACGAGGCCCGCCTCGATGCCGGCGGCTCCCGTGACGAAGGTGAGGTTGGTGCCGGCGGGGTAACCGCCGTGCCGCTGCTCGGCGACCGCGGCGAGACCCGCGTGGTTGGCCACCGCGACGCTCAGTCCGGGTTGGCGCAGCGAGCCGGAGAGCATCCCGCGCAGGTCCACGCCGGACCAGCCGAGCTGCGGTGAGAGGCGAACCGTGCTGCCGTCGGCGACCAGCCCGGGGACGGCGACGGTCAGGCCCAGCACATGTCTGCCCCGCTGACGGACCCGGGAGGCGGCGCGCTGCGCGAGGGCGGCTATCGCGCTGACACCGCGGCCCGCCTGGTCTGCCTTCTCGAAGGCGCGGTGCCACAGCAGCAGCTGCTCGCCGGCGTAGTCGACGGCCAGGGCCGTGAGCCGGTCGGCGGAGACCTGGAGCCCGATCGCCGCATAGGCCGAGCCGTCAAGGGCTAGCACAGTCGACGGGCGCCCGATCCGGTTGCTGCTCAGGCCGGTCTCCCGCAGCAGCCGCTGATCGATGAGATCGCTGGTCAGGCTGGAGACGGTGGCCTTGTTGAGCCCGGTCGTCGCGGCGATCGAGGCTCGCGAGCTGGGCCCGTTGGCGCGCAGGTGGCGCAGGACCACGGCGAGGTTCGTGGCTCTCACGTCGGTGAAGTCGGCCGGTTGAGGATCGGCCCGCGTGGTCTTCACATCAAGCTCCGCTCTCGGCCGCCCCGCCGGCTGTCCGCATCGTCATCTTGCCGCATCACCGTGGTTGGTCATCTCCTGAGTTTCGGTGCTGCTCCGATGGGTGCGCTCCCAAATGGTTCTTGTCGGGGTTCACCGCGTCGGTTAGCTTGTGCTCGATGTACTTAGTTTAGACGCTAGCCAAACTATTCCCATAACGGAAGGGTGGTGCGCCGTGCGGAACCCGCTGGAAGGCGCGTCGACGAACAGGCGGAACTTCCTGGGGCTGGTCGGCCTCGGTGCGGCCTCGGTGGCCGGCGGAGGTCTGCTCACCGGATGCAGCAAGGAGCCTGGCGCCAAGGGCTCGGCGACCACCGCCGAGCAGGCGGCCGGTGTCGTCCCCAACTTCAAGGACTCCACCCTCGTTCAGCCCGATGTCAAGGGCGTACGGCCGATGGCGGACGGCTACGTGAAGTACCCGACGACGCTCGCCGACGCGGTCACTGACAAGGCGATCACCAGCGGCAAGCCCATCACCGCGACCACGCCGTGGTGGGGTCCGGCGCCGCCTACCGCCAACAAGTTCGTCGAGGCGGTCACCGCCGACATGGGCGGCACGATCAACTTCAGCATCCAGGACGGCACCACCTACGGCGACAAGCTCAACACCATGCTGGGTGCCCGTGACGTACCCGACCTGACCTGCATCCCCGGCTGGGAGATCAACAAGCTGGCCCGGTTCTCCGAGGGTGTGCACGTGCTCTTCGAGGACCTGACGCCGTACCTGGCCGGCGACAAGATCAGCGCCTATCCGCTGCTCTCCGGCATCGACACCAAGGCGTGGCAGGACTCGGTGTGGGGCGGCAAGCTGATGGGTGTCCCGTTCCCCACGGACGCCCCGTTCCCCACCGCCCTCTTCTACCGCAAGGACGTCGCCGACCAGCGCGGCATCGCGGCGCCGACCACCCTGGACGAGCTCTACGACTTCGGCAAGAAGATGACCAACGAGGGCAAGGGCGAGTGGGCCTTCGGCGACATCTTCCAGGAGGTCCTCCAGATCTGCGGCAACACCGGATCGCAGAACGGGTGGGCCAAGGGCGCCGACGGCAAGGTCTACCACCGGTACGAGACCCCGGAGTACCAGCGCGCCGTCGAGTTCATGGCCAAGATCTACTCGGAGAAGCTGATCCACCCCGAGCTGGCCAGCAGCAAGGGCGGTGACGTCAAGACGCTCTTCAAGGGCGGCAAGATCTTCATGTTCGCCGACGGTGGCGGCGCCTGGAAGGAAGTCCAGCGCCCGGCGGTCGCGATCACACCCGCCTTCAACATGCAGGCCGTCAAGGTCTTCGGTGCGGACGCCGGCAAGCCGCCGGTGCGCTGGGCCAGCACGCCGTCGATCATGTGGACCTTCATCAAGAAGGGTCTGGGCCAGGAGCGTACGCAGGAGCTGCTCCGAGTCCTCAACTACACCGCGGCACCGTTCGGCACCAAGGAGTGGGAGCTGCAGAACTACGGCGTCGAGGGCACCCACTTCAAGCGGGACGGCAGCGGCGCGCCGGTCACCAACGACCTGTACGTCAAGGAGTTCGCGAACCAGTTCATCTTCCTCGGTGGCCGCCCGCCGGTCATCGTCGGTGGCCCGGACATCCCGAACTACGCCAGCGACTTCGTGAACTGGGGCAATGACGCCACCCAGTACATCGAGAAGAACCCGTGGGAGGGCATCAAGGTGGAGGTGCCGACCCAGCAGGCGGCGATCCAGCAGCCCACCGACGACAAGATCACGGACATCCAGCGCGGCCGGCGTCCGCTCTCCGACCTGCCGAAGGTCGTCGACGAGTGGAAGGCGGGCGGCGGCGACGCGGCTCGTGACTTCTACGCCAAGGTTCTGGCCGACAACGGCCGATGAGCGCTCCCCCGATCGTGGAGACCGGGGCCGGCACCGAGCCGGCCCCGCGCCCCACCGCGAAATCGTCGTCCCCACGGCAGCAGCTCACCTTCGGCGCCCGGCTGCGCCGCGACTGGCCGCTGATGCTGATGTGCGTCCCGGCGATGCTGTTGCTGCTGGTGTTCCACTACATCCCGGCCCTCGGCAACGTCATCGCGTTCCAGGACTACAACCCGTTCGCCGGCGACGGCCCGCTCGAGGCGTTCCTCTACAGCGAGTGGATCGGGTTCGGCAACTTCGAGTACCTGTTCAAGAACCCGGCGTTCTGGGACTCGGTCGTCACCACGCTGTCGATCACCGCTTTCCAGCTGGTGTTCTACTTCCCGATCCCGATCCTGCTGGCGATCCTGCTCAACAGCATCCTGTCGCCGCGCCTCCGCTCGCTCGTGCAGAGCGTCGTCTACCTGCCGCACTTCTTCAGCTGGGTGCTGGTGGTCTCGCTCTTCCAGATGATGCTCGGCGGTGCCGGCTTGATCGCACAGACCGCGCGCGAGGGCGGCTTCACCGCACCCGACTTCATGACCAACCCGGACACGTTCATCTTCCTGATCACCTCGCAGGCGATCTGGAAGGACGCCGGCTGGGGCATGATCGTCTTTCTGGCGGCTCTCGCGGCCATCGACCCGAGCCTGTACGAGGCTTCGGCCGCGGACGGCGCCGGCCGATGGCGGCGCATGTGGCACATCACGCTGCCCGGCCTGCGCCCGGTCATCGTGCTGCTGCTGATCCTGCGTCTCGGTGACGCGCTCAACGTCGGGTTCGAGCAGTTCATCCTGCAACGCGAGGCGGTCGGCCGGGAAGCGGCCGAAGTGCTCGACACGTACGTCTACTACCAGGGCATCGCGGTCCAGCAATGGGGCGTCGGTGCGGCCGCCGGCCTGTTCAAGGCCGTGGTCGGGCTCCTGCTCATCGTGGGCGCCAACAAGATCGCGCACCGGTTCGGCGAGCAAGGGATCTATTCGAAGTCATGAGCACCTCGACGTCAGTGAAACCGCGCCGCCCGTCCCTGCGACCGGTGTGGGAGGAGAAGCCCACCCTGCTCGGGCAGTTCGGCAAGGGCACGATCCTCACCTTCGTGGTGCTGGCCGTGCTCGTACCGCTCTGGGTCGTCCTGATCACCAGCCTCTCCTCCGAGAAGGTCATCAACGAGGCCGGCGGCTACGTCTTCCTCCCGCGCGAGATCGACCCCGCCGCGTACGTGGTGATCTTCTCGGGCGGCCAGGTCACCGATGCGATCCTGGTCAGTACGTTCGTCGCGCTGGTGGGCACGGCCCTCAGCCTGGTGGTCACCGTGCTGGCCGCCTACGGACTGTCCCGGCCCGGCACGCTCGGGCACCGGCCGATCCTCTTCTACTTCCTGCTCACGTTCCTGATCTACCCCGGCATGATCCCGAGCTACCTGGTGGTCACCGGCCTCGGCCTGAAGGACAACCTGCTCGCCCTGATCCTGCCGACCGCCATCAGCGCGTTCAACCTGGTGGTGCTGCGGGCGTTCTTCATGAGCATCCCCGGCGAACTCTTCGACAGTGCCCGCATCGACGGCGCCGGCGAGTTCCGCATCCTCACCCGCATCGTGCTGCCGCTCTCCCGGGCGGTGACCGCGGTGGTCGGCCTGTTCTACGCGGTCGGCTACTGGAACGCCTTCTTCAACGCGATCCTCTACATCGACCGCAACGACCTGCAACCCGTCCAGCGGGTCCTCCAGCAGTTCATCCTCGCCGGTCAGTCGCCCGCCTCGTCGGGGGCCGCGGTCTACATCCCCGGCCTGGGCAACTCGACGCCACCCAGCCTGGCGATCAAAATGGCAGTGGTCGTCGTGACGATCGTGCCGGCCCTGATCGTCTACCCCTTCATCCAGCGCCACTTCACCAAGGGCGTCATCATCGGCGCCGTCAAGGGCTGACCCCGCCATTCCCGTGCCAACGCGCGTCCGCTCACCTCCGCCACGCTCCGCGGCGTTCCGCGGCGTTCCGCCGTGTTCGCCGTGCTCTGCCGCGATCTTGTGGAGTTGGCCGAGGGCGGTGAACCGGTAGTTCACAAGATCTCAGTCCGGCGCGTCGCGTCGCTGAGCGGTGCCCCGCCACCGGCCGCGCTCTGCCGCGATCTTGTGGAGTTGGCCGAGGCCGGTGAACCGGAAGTTCACAAGATCGCGGTGGGGAGACTGAAGGTCAAGGTGCCGGGCTGGTCGGCGGAGAGGTGAAGGACCCGACGGTCGAGAGCGTGCCCCACCTCCACAGTCCGATCGCACGGGGACGTCAGGGTCGCGTGCAACCCGGCCGGGGACCAGCTGAGGTCGACGGTGACCGGGCCTCGAGCGACCAGGCCCCGAACGCTTCCGCTGGGCCAGGCGGCGGGCAGGGCGGGGAGCAGGTCGAACCGGGCGACCCCGTCCTCGCCGATGTCGCGGCTGCGCAGAAGCATGGCGACGATCAGGGCGGGAAAACCCCCTGCCAAATCCACGTTGAACATGTGATCGCGGTTGTGGGTGGGCACCAGGTTGGGGCGCCAGTAGGCGTCAGCGATCCGGACCAATGCGGCATACGCCTCTTCCCCGAGCCCGAGATGAGCTGCCGCGACGCCGAGGAGCGCCAGCCCGTACCCCATCTCGTCGGACGCCTCGCTCAACCACCACCGCAGCCGGGATCGCACCGCCTTGACCGCCGCGGCGTGCAACGCCGGATCCGCCTCGACGATGGCATCCCCGGCGTAGAAGAACGGATAGAAGTGGCTGCAGTGCCGATGCGCGTGGTTCTCCGGAAACCGCGGGTCGAGCCATTCGGCCAACTCGCCCTCGTCGGTGATGCGGTAGGGCGGCAGGGCCGCGAGCAACGCACTCCACCGCGGATCGCTCCCGTCGTGTCGGACCAGCGCACGCAGCACGTCGCGCACAGCCTGCACGTCCAGCGTCGCGTCCACACAGGCCTGAGCCCCGAGACCGCCGGGGTCGTTCTCCGGGGAGTAGGACGGACTGAACCGCGCGCGTCCGCCCTCGAATTCCGCGAAGGCGAGATGAAACTCGGCCACCTCACGTAGATAGGGCAGCGCGCGCGATCGCAGGAAATCGGCATCGCCCGTGTACTGCCAGTGGTCCAGATAGAGGCGTCCCAGCCAGGCGGCGCCCGCGGTCCAGAACGTGAGACACCAGATCGGGCCGAAGTGGTTCTGCCTGCCGTGGTTGCCGAGGTGGGCGGGCGCCAGCAGGCCCGGCATCCCGTAGAGGCGTGAGGCGTTGGAGCGGAAGTCGGCGCGGAGGGTGTCGAGGAGGTCGAAGAGCGGTGGCATCAGCTCGGGCGTACCGGTCGAATGCACGGCGAGCAGGGCGGCCTGGAGGTTGCCGTCGATGGTCCACCCGCTGCGCCACGGCGGGGAGTAGGTGCCGCTCCACACCCCCTGCAGCGTCGGCGGCCGCGTGCCGGTGCTGCTGATGATCGCGTACCGGCCGGCGTCGAAGAGGGTCTGCTCGCGCCGGCCGCCGAGGTCGATCGCGACCCTGCCGAAGAGGTCACTGTGTGCGGCGGCGTGCGCTTCGAGCAGTTCGTCGAAGCCGCCGGCCGGCAGTTCGGCCAGGGCCTGGGCGGGTGAGCGCAGGCCGGGTGCGGCGCGGGCCACGATCAAGACCGAGGCGGGGGTACGGGACAAGCGCACCGCCACCGCATAGCCGTCGAGGGCACCTTTCCACGGCACGTCGAACCGAGCGGTCAGAACGACGTCGTCACCGGACCGGGCGACGCTGAAGTCGATCGGACGTTCGGGGGTGCCGTCGACGGGCCCGACCGTCAGGGTGCCGCCGGTGCCGGTGACGCGCACGATCAGGGCGTCCGCGGTGCGGGAAACGAAGGCGTCGCACGTCACCCCGGACCACTGCTGGCGGACGACGCCGGTGGTGAAGTCGGTACCGCGGACGTAGCCGTCGCCGGGGGAGTCGGGCGTGAAGGTGAGGGTGGCGGCACCGATCAGCGGATCGATCCAGCGCGTTTCCGCGTACCCCTGATCTTCCTGAACAGCGATGTCGCAGACGGCCTGCGCCGCCTCGGTGAAGCGTGCGGTGGCGAGAAGCTCGCGAATGCCCGGCAGGGCCGCGGCGGTCGCCGGCGCCGGCAGCGGTTCGGTGACCGGCTGGAAGAGGTCCTCGTGGGCGAGCGTGAACCGCAGCGCGGACGGTGTCCCGTAGCAGAGCGCGCCCTGCCTGCCGTTGCCGCTGATCAGCGCGCGTTCCCAGTCCTCGGTGGCTTCGGCGTCCTGGAACGACGGATTGACATGGCTCTGCACCGCTCATACTTTGTTTAGAGTTCAAACTAAAGTCAAGGCGGTGCGATGCTCTTCTTCGGCGGCGACTACAACCCTGAGCAGTGGCCGGAGGAGGTGCGGGACGAGGACGTCGTCCTGATGCGCCAGGCCGGCGTCACCATCGCCACCGTCGGGGTGTTCGCCTGGTCGAACCTGGAGCCCGAGCCGGGGCGTTACGACTTCGGCTGGCTCGACCGCGTCCTGGACCGCCTGCACGACGGCGGCATCAGGGTCGCGCTCGCCACCCCGACCGCCTCGCCGCCGCCGTGGTTCACCCTCGCCCACCCGGAGGCGATGCCGGTCGGTGCCGACGGGGTCCGGCTGACACACGGGAGCCGTGACACCTACTGCGTGTCGGCACCCGCCTATCGGGAGGCCGCCCGCACCATCGCCGCAAAGCTCGCGGAACGCTACGCCCGTCATCCGGCGCTGGCGATGTGGCACGTGCACAACGAGTACGGGACGGACTGCCGCTGCGACACGACAGCCTCGGCCTTCCGGCTCTGGCTGGAGAAGAAGCACGGTGACCTGGACACTCTGAACGAGGCGTGGACCACGGCGTTCTGGAGCCAGCGATATTCGGACTGGGCGCAGATCATGCCGCCGCGCGCCACGCAGTACCTGCCGAACCCGGCGCAGGTGCTGGACTTCCGCCGGTTCCTCTCCGACGAGTTCCTCAGCGGCTACCTCGACCAGCGTGACGTGCTGCGTGCCGCGAACCCGGACGTGCCGATCACCACGAACTTCGTGCAGGGCGGCTGGGTGAGCGTCGACCACGCGCGCTGGGCCGCGGAGGTGGATCTGGTCGCTGTCGACCACTACCCGGACGACGCCGGCGCCGGTGCCGAGGAGGAGACCGCGTTCGCCGGTGACCTGGCCCGCGGCTGGGGCGGCGGGTCGTGGCTGCTGATGGAGACCGCGCCGAACCTGATCTACACGCGGGCGCGGATGCACGCCAAGGAGCCGGGGCGACTCACCCGGCACAGCCTCGGTTACGTGGCCAGGGGCTCGGCCGGGGCGATGTACTTCCAGTGGCGGCAGCCGCGCGGCGGTGCGGAGCTGTTCCACTCCGCGCTGGTTCCCCATGCGGGGCCGGACAGTCCGGTCTTCCGGGAGGCGGTGGGCTTGGGCCGTACCCTCAAAAGCCTCGCACCTCAGGTCGCCGGCGCCGCACCGCCCGCCGCCCAGATCGCGCTGACCTGGGACGCTCCCTCCTGGTGGGCGTTGCAGGCCGGCGGACTGCCGGCCGCCGACCTCGACTATCCCGGCGCGGTGCGCCAGGCACACCGGGCGCTGTTCCGCTCGAAGCTGCAGACCGATTTTGTCTTCCCCGGTGTCTCCACCGATCTCGGGAACTACCGGATGATCGTCGTTCCGCACCTGTACCTCGTCTCGGATGAGGCAGCCGCGGCGTTCCGCGACTACGTCGCCGCCGGCGGTCACCTGGTGGTCGGCTATCTGAGCGGGATCGCCGAGCCGGACACCCGCATCCGCCTCGGCGGATATCCCGGCGCCTTCCGCGAGATCCTCGGGGTACGCGTGGTCGAGTGGCACCCGCGGCCTCCCGGCACCGAGTTCGCGCTGAGCGACGGCTCGCTGGCCGGCCGCTGGCAGGAGCGGGTCGAGACGGCCGGAGCGTCCACTGTCGCCAGTTACGCGGACGGCGTTCTGGCGGGCGCGCCGGCCATCACCCGCCATCGATGCGGTGCGGGTTCGGCCTGGTATCTCTCGACGGCCCTGACCGACGATTCCCTGGCCCGGCTGCTGGCCTCGATCGCCGCGGAGGCGGGCGTGGAACCGGTGCTGCCCGGCGTGCCGTCCCCGGTGGAGGTGGTCCGGCGCGGTCCGCTGCTCTTCCTGTTCAACCACGGGATCGCGACGGCCGCGGTGCCCCTGCCCGGCCCTGGCGTCAACGCGGTGACCGGAAGGGATCTCGGCAGCGTCGCAACGGTCCAGGGTGGAGGCTTCCTGGTGGTCCGCGTCTAGCCGGCTGTCTGGAAGGCTTTACGGTAGGCCGACGGTGACGTGCGCATCGTCTGGCCGAAATGGTGCCGAAAGGTGACAGCCGTCTCGAAGCCGACAGCGCTCGCGATCGCCTCGATCGGTGTCCGGGTCGTCTCCAGCAGGGCCAGGCTGGCGTGCACCCGGCGGTCGATCAGCCAGCGGATCGGTGTGGTCCCGGTGGCCCGCGCGAAATGCCGCAGGTAGGTGCGGGCCGACATGTGCGCCCGCCGGGCCAGCACGTCGACCGTGATCGGCTCGGTCAGGTTGCCGAGGGCCCAGTCCATGCTGCGGGCCACCCGGGCGTCCTCGGGATCGGCGGCGACCGGCGCCTCGACGAACTGCGCCTGGCCGCCGTCGCGGTGCGGCTGCATGACCAGGCGGCGGGCGACCGCGTTGGCGATCGACGGCCCGTGGTCGAGCCGGACCACGTGCAGGCAGAGATCCAGGCCGGCGGCGCTTCCGGCGCTGGTCAGGATGTCGTCGTCGATGTAGAGCACGTCGGCGTCGACCTCGACCGCCGGGTGGCGGCGGCGCAGGGCGTCCGCGTAACGCCAGTGGGTGGTGGCCCGGCGGCCGTCCAGCAGTCCCGCCCCGGCCAGGGCGAACGCTCCCGAGCAGATCGACATGATCCGCGCGCCGCGCTGACGGGCCCGGCGCAGTGCGGCGACGAGCGCGGGCGAGGGGTCGCTCTCGATGTCCGGTACGCCGGGAACGATCAGGGTGTCGGCAGCCGCGAACGTGTCGAGTCCGCGGCCGGTGTGCAGGGTGGCCCCGCCGACGATGCGGATCGGCCCGGGAGTCTCGGCGCAGATGGTCAACTCGTACCACGGGACGCCGAACTCGGGCCGGGGCAGGCCGAACACCTCGGTCACGATGCCGGTCTCGAAGACCGACATCCCGTCGAAGGCCAGGACCGCGACGGTCGGCCCACGTTTCCCGGGAGTCAGCATGGCGGAATCTTAGCGGTCAGCGTCCTCTACGCCACTGGGCCGCGCCTTCTCCCGGCGGCACGATCAGCGCATGACTTCCGCGGTTGCCTTCTTCGAAGCCCTTCTCCAGTTCCAGACCGACGTCAGCGACGTGCACGCCGACCTGGAAGCCGGCACGCCCGGCGTGGTGGTCGTGGACTCCCGCAATGCCGAGTCGTGGCGGCAGGGCCACCTGCCGCACGCCGTGCACCTGCCGACCCGGGAGATCGCCGCACGCGCCGCCGAGGTGGTCCCGCCGGGCAGCACGGTGGTGACGTACTGCTGGGGGCCCGGGTGCAACGGCGCGACCAGGGCGGCTCTGGAGTTCGCCCGGCTCGGTCACCCGGTCAAGGAGATGATCGGCGGGTACGAGTACTGGGTGCGCGAGGGCTTCCCGGTCCGCGACGAGCACGGCGTCAGCTCCCGGCCGGTCGACAGTCTTACGGCCCCGATCGGCGCGGCCTGCGGCTGCTGACGGATCCTCAGCCCAGGATCTCCGCCAGCCACGGGTTGCGGAACGTGCCGGCCGGGTCGAAGCGCTCCACCAGCGCGGTGAAGTCGTCGAAGCGCGGGTAGAGGTCGCGCAGCGTGGCCGGTGCGGCCGTGAAGATCTTGCCCCAGTGCGGCCGGGCGTCGAGCGGGGCGAGGGCCTTCTCCAGGTCGGCGACCACGGGCAGCACGGCCTCGGTGTCGGCGATCCAGGTGAAGTGCAGGGCCAGGCTGTCACGCCCGTGGTTCGGGCTCAGCCACAGGTCGTCGGCGGCGATCGTACGGATCTCGCAGACCTGCAGGACCGCCGCGACACGGTCCCGCATCGAGTTCACCGCCTCGATCGCGGCCCGGGCGTGCTCGCGGGACACGTGCCACTCGGACTGGAGCTCCTCGCCGCTGCTCGGGGTGAACTCCATCCGGAAGTGCGGGAGCCGGGCGTGCCACGGGCCGGGCACGCCGCCCTGCTCGGTGCAGTTCGTCCCGGGCATGCCGGGCACCGGGTGGCGGGGGCCGTCGGCGGGACGGGCGCCGTGCCAGTCGCCGGCCGGCATCGGGTCGTGCCGCTTCAGCCAGACCATGTCGATGTCGGGACTGGTCCAGCGGGTGAAGAGGCTGACGCTGTACCCGTACTCGAGGATCTCGTCGAGGTGCCCGTCCAGGGCGGATACGGGCAGGTTGTCGTAGACGTACTGCCGGAGCTCGAAGGCGGGCACGACGTCGAGGGTGAGGGCGGTGACCACACCGAGGGCGCCGAGGCCCACCACGGCGCCGGCCAGGTCGGCGCTGCTCCGGTCCAGGGTGACCAGCTCGCCGTCGGCGCGGACGATCTCCAGCCCGGAGACCGCGGTGGCCAGGTTCGGGTTGCGCACCCCGGAGCCGTGCGTGGCGGTGGCGGCCGCGCCCACCACCGAGATGTGCGGCAGCGAGGCCATGTTGTGCACGGCGAGGCCCTCGTCGGCCAGCCGGGCGGCGAGCTCGCCGTAGCGGATGCCGCCGTCGACGCGCACCGAGGACCGGTCCGGGGAGACCTCGACGGAGCGGGGCAGATCGGCGAGCGAGAGCAGCGCGCCGTCGGTGTCGGCGAGCCGGTTGAACGAGTGACCGCTGCCGAGCACCCGCAGCTGGTCGGCCGCGGCGACGATCTCGCGCACCTCGTCGACGGAGCGGGGGCGATGCAGCAACTCCGTGCTGAAGACGATGTTCCCGGCCCAGTTCGTCAGTCGTTCCGGCATAACTCTCCCAGGTCGCACGAGCGTTCCACTCCCACCCTACGGCGGACGGGGCAAGGCCTGGAAAAGTCCGAGTATTTCCTGTTCACGGGGTTTTCGGCGGATGGCGGGGTTAAGGTCGTCCTCGACCGGCAGACCGGACGAGGAGGGCGCGAGATGGCGTCGATCGTGGTCGCGGAAGACGACACTGACATCGCCGAGTTGCTCGCCACGGTGCTGAGCAACGAGGGGCACACTGTTCGTACCGCCCCGACCGGGCCGGCCGCTCTCGCGGCGATCGTGGAGATCGGGCCGGACCTGGTGATCCTCGACCACCACATGCCCGGCATGAGCGGCCTCGATGTGGCGGGCAAGCTGCGCTCCGAGGGTGCCACCGCGAACATTCCGGTGATCATGCTGTCGGCCGCCGCGCCGGCTGCCGCGCGGGGCCTCGTCGACGTGACCATCTCCAAGCCGGTACGCCCGAGGCACCTCGTCGAAGCGGCCGCCGAACTGCTCGCCGCCCGCAAGTCGGGCGAGGCGCCGGGGCACGACGCGACGACCCAGCTCGTCGACGTGGAGCGGCTGCTCGCCGTCTCCGACTACCTCAGCCGGCCGGCACACGGCGCCGGCCTGAACGCCTTCGCGGAGGAGCTGACCCGGCTGACCGGTGTGCCGATGGCGGCGATCACCCTGGTTCTCAACGACAGCGTGGCGGTGGCCGGCTCGTACGGGCTGCCCCGCTGGGTGACCGAGGCCGGTGGGGTGCCCGTCGAGTGGTCGCCGGACACCATCGTGGTGGCCGAGGACGTGCCGGTGCTGATCAGCGACAGCCTGGCCGACGGTGAATACGCGAACACGCCGCTCTTCTCGATCAGCGGGGTGCGGTCCTACGCGAGTGTGCCGCTCAACTCCGCCGAGGGGCACGTGGTCGGCACCCTGTGCGTCATGGACGACAAGGCCGGCTCGTGCACCGAGGACACCGTTCAGGTCCTGCACTCCCAGCGGGCACAGGCGTTGAGTCTGCTGTCCCGGGCCGGCTGATCTGATCCTTCCGGGCGGTGCGGGCCGGCTGATCTGATCCTTCTGGGGGCGGCGCGCGTAGGCGTACGCGAAAGGGTTGAAGCCCGCGGCGAAAAGCCCGGAGTAACCGATAGTTATATTAGTTCCCGGTGTTTATGGCTGCCGGTCGATTTGTCACTGTCTGATCACTGAGCGACGCATCCGGCCGTTTATGTGGGTAAACGTAGATCTATTCTGGCCGCTCGGTGCCATAAAATCGCCCACAGATCCAAATCGAGATCAGCTGCACGTTCTCTCGTAACGAAAGCTGCGTCACAATCAGTCACGCCCATGGCTATGGCGGGGCAGGATGCAGCCCGGCGGAACCGCAAGCGAGAGGAAATGCGCGAAATGGCGGAGATCCATCACTTCGAGTACGGATGGGTGACCCCGACCGTCAGCTACGTCCTGTCGGTGCTCGGCTCCCTTCTCGGCCTGACCAGTGCGGTCCGGCTGAGGTCGTCCAAGTCCAGCGGCGAGCGCACCTGGTGGCTGATCCTCGCCGCGGTCGCCATCGGCGCGACCGGCATCTGGAGCATGCACTTCGTCGCGATGATGGGCTTCCGGGTCGAGGGCACCCCCATCCGGTACGACATCGGCCTGACGATCGCCAGCGCGGTCATCGCGTTCGTGGCTGTCGGCGTGGGCCTGGCCATCGCCCTGCTCGGTTCGGCGGGACCACGCATCCGCATCCTGATCGGCGGCGTGCTCGCCGGCCTCGGCGTGGCGGCGATGCACTACACCGGCATGGCCGCGATGGAGCTGCACGGCGAGATCCAGTACTCCGGCCGTGAGGTCGCGCTCTCCATCGCGATCGCGGTGGTCGCCGCGACGGTCGCCCTCTGGCTCACCCTCGTCGTCACCAAGCCGATCGTGATCTTCGGTGCGGCGCTGGTCATGGGCATCGCGGTCAACGGCATGCACTTCACCGGCATGGCCGCGATGTCGGTGCTCTCCGAGACCTCGTTCGGCTCGGTCGCCGGCGCGACCGCCAGCGGTCTGCTCGTCCCGGTCGGCGGCGCGGTGGTCTTCGCCGTCCTCGGCATGGTGTACGCGCTGATGGCCGCACCCACCGAGGAGGACCGGGTGGCCGCCGCCTATCTGGCGTCCCGCCTGGAGTCGCGTACGGAGCCTGGTCCGGGGCCGCAAACGCAGCCCGGCCAGCTGTGGGGTCAGCGTCCTCAGGGGCAGCCACAGGGCCAGCAGCACGGTCAGCAGCAGGGCCAGCCGGGCCAGGGGCCGGGGCGTTCGACGCTCGGTGGCGGCTCCTGGACGTACCGAGATCGTTCAAATTAGACGAAAGCCGGTTATCCGGCCTAGTTACTCCTACCGGACGTCCTCCTTTTCTCGTCCGAACCGGCAGTGGATCTACCCGCACGGCGTCTGACCTGGTGGTTAGGGTTTTGACGGCTTGAATTCCGAGCAGGGGAGAGACAAGTGGCGGTCGGCATTCTGGGGACTGGTTCGTACCTCCCGGCGAAGGTCGTGACCAATGTGGACCTTCGGGAGCTCGTGCCGGACGCGGACCCCGAGTGGGTCTCCCGCAAGACCCTGATCGAGGCGCGCCGGTTCGCCGCCCCGCACGAGGCGGCGTCCGATCTCGCCGCGAACGCCGCCCGCGCGGCCCTGGAACGCGCGGGCGTCACGGCGGCGGAGATCGATTACGTGATCGTCTCCACCTCGACCGGCGACTCACCGCAGCCGCCCACGTCGAACCTGGTCCAGTACGCCATCGGCGCCGACCGGGCCGCGTGCTTCGACGTCAACGCGGTCTGCGCCGGGTTCGTCTTCGCGCTCAACGTGGCGAACGGTCTGGTTGCCGCGAACCCGGGCGCGCTGGTCCTGGTCATCGCCTCGGACGTCTACTCGCGGATCCTCGACTTCGGCGACCGTCGCACGGCGGTCCTCTTCGGGGACGGCGCCGGTGCCGCGGTGGTCGGCGCGGTGCCCGAGGGGTACGGGATCGTCGACATCGACCTCGCCTCCCGGGGCGACGCGAACGACCTGATCTACGTGAAGGGCGGCGGGAGCCGGCTGCCGGCCTCCGCCGAGACGGTGGCCGGCGGCGATCACTACTTCCGGATGAACGGCCGTGGCGTCCGGGATTTCGTCGCCACCGCGGTGCCGCCGGCCCTCGACGCCCTGCTGCGGCGCTCCAACCTCAAGGCGGAGGACGTCGACCACTTCGTCCCGCACCAGGCCAACGGCATCATGCTGCAGGAGCTGGTGGAGGCGGCGGGCTTCCAGAACGCGCACACCCACCTGACGCTGCCCTGGTACGGCAACGTGGGCAGCGCCTCGCTCCCGGTCACCCTGGACGAGGCGGCCCGCAACGGGTCACTGCGCGACGGTGAGCTGGTCATGCTCGCCGGGTTCGGCGGGGGCATGTCGATGGGCGCTTGCCTGCTGCGCTGGGGTCACTGACTCCCGCGCCGCTGAGCTCTACTTGGGCTGAATCAGCCAGTCCCAGGCCTTCTTCAGCGCCGGGGTGTGGCTCTCGGACAGTTCGGCCGCCGCCTCGGCGCTCGGCGTCGCCAGGCGGTCGGCCGGCTCGCTGACGATCACGCCGTGCTCGAAGAGCCCGTCGATCTGGTCGCTGCCGGCGAACCGGTGGCCCTCGCTCGTGGTGATCAGCAGGCCGTGGAAGATGTGCTCGCGCTCGTCGGAGAGCACGTGCTCGACCTTGCCGACCGGGTCGCCGGAGCGGTCGTACACGGCCGTGCCGTCCGCAAGGACCAGGAACGACACCGGGGCACCGAGGTCTTCGGGTGCGGTTTCGCTGTTCTGTGTCATGCCCGCCGATTTACCCGGGTCCGGTCCTGTTCAGTCGGCCGACCCTCAACATCATCTTTTCGGTTGAGCCGTTCTAAACATTTTGTACAGAAATGTGTTTTCCGGTCGAAACGCCGCTAGAAACACTGAGATATGCGGTGAATTCCCATAGTGTCCGTTTTGTCAGCGGCAAGCCCCCGCCGCGGACATCATCAGCACTGGAGGGATTCCTAATGCAGAAGAGTCGGCGAATCGGAGCGCTCGTCGCCATGGCCACGGCCGCGGCCGGCATCGGTGCGGTGACGGCGGCGGCTCCGGCCTCAGCGATCGTTCGCGGACCTCAGCCGGTCTCCAGCTGGCTCCAGAAGGTTCCGGCGGGCACCAGCAGCTGGGTCAACATCCACTGGCGTACCGACCGGCGGATCTGTGACGTCGCGGTGCGCGTCCGGGGCGACCGGGTCAAGGTCGACCACCTGGGCTTCCGCAGGTCCGGCACGCTGTCGCGCGGCAACACGCTGCGGCCGGGCCGCACCGACTTCACCCGGGTCCGGGTCACGCCGTTCCAGCAGACCACCGGTGTGGCGAAGCTCTGGGCGACCATCTCGTACGACGAGTGCGGCTTCAAGTCCCGCACGCAGACGCGCACCGCGATGCTCTCGCTGCCGGTGCAGCGCAAGTTCTTCCCGGGTGGCAACGGCGGTCCGGGCGGCCCCGGGCACGGCCACCCGGGCGGTCCGGGGCCGGGCGGCCCGGGCGGGGGCCACGGTCCCGGGGGCGGCCCTGGCCACAACAACCCCGGCAAGCCCGGTGGCCAGGGCCAGCCCGGTAAGCCGAACAACCCGGGGCCGAACAACCCCGGCCCGAACAACCCGGGCCCGAACAACCCCGGGCCGAACAACCCTGGGCCGAACAACCCCGGCCCCAACAACCCTGGGCCGAACAACCCGGGTCCGAACAACCCGGGTCCGAACAACCCGGGCCCGAACAACCCCGGCCCGAACAACCCCGGGCCCAACAACCCGGGTCCGAACCACCCGGGCGGTCCTCGCGGTAACTAGCATCTGAGCACTGAAAATGTGACGCGCGGCCAGCCGCGCGTCACATTTTTGGTCTTTCCAAAATCATTTCCTCACGACGCGCATGATCAATTGCGCCGGCTGATCACTTCATCGGTACGCCATGATCAGACCCGCCGGATCCGAGCACACCAGGTCGAGAGCCCGGGCGACCACCATCGGGTCGTAGGTGCTCGCGTGGAACGTGGCCTCCAGGTGCAGCACCCCGTTCATCTCGCTGGTGGTCAGCGTGATGCCCTCCGGCCCGTTCAGCGTCGGGACGCTCTGGTTCACCCGCCCCGCCGGCCCGACCCCCCAGGGCAGGTCGCCCAGGACATCGTGCCGTCCCTGGTTGCTGAACGTCAGCCTCGGCTGCGGCTCCATCGCCACCTCCACCGGGTACGGGTCCGGCATGCCGGGCGCCCCGGTCAGCAGGATCTTGCCCTCCCGCAGCAGCATCATGGTCAGGATCCGGCCGGTGGCCAGCTCCGCCTTGAGCGTCTGATGGATGGCGACCGGGTCGGTCAGGCTCGCCGGCGCCAGGAACGGTCCCTGGCAGAAGTTGCTGTCGATGCTGACGTTTTTCTCCAGGTACCGGCGGCCGTCGGCGAGGAAGGTCCCGCCGCGCAGGTCCGGCTGGAACCCGAGTTCGCGCAGGGCCGCGGTGAACGCCGCGAACGTGATCGCCGAGGTGGTGACGCCCGGCGCGTACTGATCGCGCCAGGTGCGCATCTCGCCGAGCACCCGAGCGGACCGGGCCGTACGAACGGTCAGGTTCGCCTGCCAGGGACGGGTCGGCGCGTCCTCGGTGTGCGGCGGCCGGGCGAAGCTGAGTCCCTGCTTCCACCGGTCCGGGTGCAGGCCGAACTGCTTCCACCACGCCTTCACCAGTGCCGTACGGTGCCGCTTCGCCGGGGCGATCCGAGCGGCCCGGCCCTCGTAGGCGGCCTGGACCAGCTCGTGCACCAGCGTGTTCACGGGGCCGGCGTCGCCGTACGCGTGCGAGACCTTCATCGCGAAGTAGCCGCCGCCGACGAGGATCCGCACCGGGTGGTGTGCCCGTGGCTCGGCCTGGAGGTGGCGGGTCATCGCGTCGAAGTCCACGGGACCGTGGCCGAGATCGGTCACCGCCTCGTAGACGTACCCGGAGAACGAGGCCGCGTCCATGTGCTGCCAGTTGGCGCCGGAGCGGTCCAGCCGGGAGACGGCACGGTGGGTCGGGTCGGCGGTGTGCAGACCGATCAGCGCGTTGCGCACCCGCTCGGCGGTGACCCCGGTGAGCGGGCCGACCGTGCGGATGTACTCCAGCGGCAGCCATGCGCGCTCGCGCAAGGTCAGGCTGGTGGTGGACATCACTTCAACTCCCTCTGCTACCGCGGACAAGTCTTTGACGGGGGCGAAGACGACCTTCAGCACCGTCGGGCCGACAAGCACCATCTCGATCGCCATCACGATGACGACCGCGGTGACCAGCCCGTTCAAGCCGTTCTGCTCCCCGCCGTACCAGGCGGCCAGCAACTCGGCGACGCCGGCGAAGACCGAGAAGATCCCCGCGCCGCGCAGCCGGTTGTTGACCCGCGAGATGGCCAGGAAGAAGTGGTGGAAGACGAACGGCACGTAGGTCAGCGCCAGGATGGCGAGCGCGTCACCGGCGGTCGCCGCGTACTCGGCGCCGAAGACCGACATGATCGGCTCGGCGAGGAAGAACACCACGAGCGACGCGGGGAAACCGACGGCGAAGCAGATCAGCAGGCCGACCCGTACCTTCGAGCGCAGTGCCGTCCTGTCGCCGGCGGTCACCGCGAAGAGCGTCAGCGCCACGTTGCCCGGCACCATGGCCAGGAACGACAGGACCATGAACGCCGTGTAGAAGGCGGCGTTCGCCTCGGCCGACAGCACCGCGGTCACGACCAGCGGCAGCGCGGCTCGGGGAAGGTAGGTCGCCAGGTTGAGCAGGTTGTGGTCGAAGGTCGCCCGGCCGCGGCCGCGCAGCTGCCGTACGCCGGGCCGCAGCGAGTCGATCATGCCGCGGCGGCGCAGTGCCCGGAACAGGATCGCGGTGGACGTGACGATGCCCGCCACCCAGGTCAGCAGCAGCTCGCCGCCGGTCAGGGTGCCCGGCAGCACGGCCACCAGGCCGAGCAGCACCAGCTTGATCACCGAGAACCAGGCGTTGCGCATCAGCTGCAGCGGGCCCTGCAGGAGGCCGACCATGGCCTCGTCCAGCACCAGCGTCATGGCGTTCAGCGCGATGCCCGCGACCAGCAGCACTGTCGCGGCGTTGCCGCCGAGCGCGTCCTTCAGGCCCGGCACCCACAGGTGCGCCACTGCCACGTAGGCGAGGCCGCCGACGGTGGCCGCGGTACCGGCGGTCAGGATGCAGGTGGAGATCAGGTCCCACCGGCCCCGGGCGATCGCCGGAAGTTCGGAGATCAGCATGGTGCCCATGCCGAACATGCCGATGGTGCCGATCAGAGTCATCGCCGAGACCGCGGCGGAGGCCTGACCGACAGCTTCCAGCGGTGCCACGTGGGCCGCGACCCACCAGTACGCGAACCCGAAGAGCGACGTGATGAGCGTCGTGGCCATCAGCGAGCCGGCGTTCAGGAAGAGGTCGACGTGCCCCTTCAACGCGGAGAGGATGCCTCGCTCACCCGTCCGCCCCGGCCGGGCGTGCTGTGGCGCGGCGTCGGTTGCCGTCATTGCGTCAGTCCCCCAAAGATCGACCCACTCAGCAAGTTAGTAACTCGCTGTGTTTATCGCTAGGGCGGGATGCCTGGCTTTGACCTCCGTATAGTCGGGAAGATGGGCCGATCGGCCGAGCTTGAAATCACACTGAGTTATTAGAGCCAGCCCGACCGCTTGAGCTTGTGATGGACGCCTCCGCCGATGACCGCCATCGAGGCGATCGCGGCGGCGAAACCGTACGGCGAGTCCAGCCCCGGCATCTCCGCGAAGTTCATCCCGAAGATCCCGGCGATCACCGTCGGCACCGCGGCGATCGCGGCCCACGCGGCGATCTTGCGCATGTCGTGGTTCTGGTCCACCGAGACCTGTGCCAGCCGCGCCTGGAGGATCGAGTTCAGCAGGTCGTCGAAGCCGGCGACCCGGTCCACCGCCCGCGCCAGCCGGCCCTGCACGTCCACCAGATAGGGCACCAGCTCGCTCGGCACCCCGCTCATCCCGAGCAGCCGCGACAGCGGGCCGGCCAGCGGCAGCACCGCCCGCTTGAACTCGACCATCTCGCGTTTGAGCTGGTAGATGTGGGCGAACTCGGACGTGCGGGAGGTCGCGAAGGTCTCCTCCTCGATCCGCTCCAGATCCCGCTCCACGTGTTCGGCGACGTCCAGGTAGCTGTCCACCATCCGGCTGCCCACCGCGTACGCCACCGACCACGGCCCCTGCCGCAGCACCTCCGGGCGCTCCTCCAGCTCGCGGCGTACCGCCCAGAGCGGACCGACCGGCCCGTGCCGCACGGTGATCGCGAACCAGGGCCCGATCAGCACCGTGACGTCGCCGGTCTCGACCACCTCGGAGGTCGCCGTGAGCTTGTCGTGCTCGACGTAGCGCGCGGTACGCAGCACCAGCCGGGTCACCTCGCCGAGCGTCTCCACCCCGGGCCGGTGCCCGCCGGAGACCGCCTGGTTGACGAGCAGTTCGTGCAGTTCGAACACCCGCGCCACCGCGCTCATCGTCGCCAGGTCCGGTTCGTGCAGGCCGAGCCAGACGAACGCGCCGCGGCGCCGGGCGAGCCGGGCCGCCTCAGGGTAGGGAAGCTGCCCGGATCCGCCGCGGCGGGCACCGGCGACGTAGACGGCGCAGTCCACGACCGCGTCCGGATTGCCGCGCCGCTGCGCCGGGAGGGGACCGGCCGGCCGCTGGAGGTTCTCCAGCAGCCGGCTGAACGTTCGACGACCGAGCATTCGAGAAAGGTAGCGGCTCGGCGATCAGTCCGAGCGCTGCATGGCCCGTACGCCGACTAACAATCCGAGCGCCGCCATGCCGGCCGCCGCCACCAGGCCTTCGACCGTGCCGCGGGAGAACACGTCACCGGCGAAGAGGGCGCGTTCGGCGTTCACCACGTACGTCATGGGGTTGAACTGAGAGAGAGCCCGCAGCCAGCCCGGACCGTTGTCGATCGGCAGCAGCACCCCGGCGAGCAGCAGGAGCGGAAAGAGCAGCGTCTGCTGCACGGTCCAGAACAGCCACTCCCGGTTTTTCGAGGCAAGGGCGAGGGTGTACGACAGCGCGCCGAGCCCGATGCAGAAGCCGGCCAGGATCAGCACGCCGAGCAGCGCGCCGCCGAGGTGCAGCTCGAAGCCGAACGGGATGCAGACGGCGACGATCAGGGCGGCCTGGGCGATCATCGGCACGATCTCCTTGAGCGCCCGCCCGATGAGCAGGGCCGGCCGCCGCAGCGGGGTGACGAGCATCCGCTCGTGTGATCCGGTCTGGATCTCGAAGAGCAGGTTGGAGCCGGTCATCGAGGAGCCGAAGAGGCAGGACATCACGATGATGCCCGGGACGAACCACTGCAGGGACTCCTCGCCGGGCAGCAGCGGCGCGAACAGGGCAAGGAAGAAGAGCGGCTGGACCATCGAGAAGATCACCGAGAACGGGTCCCGGACCAGCGGGCGCAATTCCCGGCTGAAGACGACTCGGGTGTCGGTGACAAGCGTGGTCATGATCAGGCCTCCACGAGCTCGGGCTGGGCGCCGGCTTCCTCAGCGGTGCCGCCCTCGCGAAGGCTGCGGCCGGTGAGCTTCAGGAAGACGTCGTCGAGGGTGGGCCGGGTGACCTCGATCGCGGCGGCGGTGAGCCCGGCCGAACGCAGGTCCTCCAGCAGTTTCGGGGCGAGGCGCGGGCCGTCCTCCGCGGTCACCCGCACCTCGAGGCCGAGGCGATCGGCGTCGAGGCGATCGACGTCCAGAACGCGGGCGGCGGCGACGGCGTCGTGCTCCGTGGGAAAGCCGAGGATCACCCGGTCACCGACGTGGATCGCCTTGAGCCGCTGCGGGGTGTCGTCCGCGATGATCCGGCCGTGGTCGATGACGATCACCCGCTCGGCCATCGAGTCCGCCTCGTCCAGGTAGTGCGTGGTGAGCACGATCGTGGTCTCCCGCTCGGCGCGCAGCCCCAGGATGTGCTCCTGGAGGTTGGCCCTGTTCTGCGGATCGAGGCCGGTGGAGGGCTCGTCGAGGAAGAGCAGTTCGGGGGAGTGGATCAACCCCATCGCGATGTCGAGGCGGCGGCGCTGGCCGCCGGAGAGGGTGGAGACGGTACGGTCGGCGACCTCGCCCAGCCCGAGGGAGCCGACCAGCTCGTCCGCTCGCGATCGGGCCGCGCGGACTCGCATCCCGTACGCCCGGCCCTGACTGATCAGCTCGTCGCGACCACGCTGGCTGTGGCCCGCGCCGTTGCCCTGTCCGATGTAGCCGATCCGCAGCCGCACCTCACGCTGCTGCCGGACCACGTCGAAGCCGGCGACCCGGGCACTGCCGGAGCTGGGCGGGATCAGCGTGGTGAGCATCCGCAGCGTCGTCGACTTGCCGGCGCCGTTCGGGCCGAGCAGTGCCACGAGCTCGCCCCGCTCCACCGTCAGGTCGAGGCCGTCGACCGCCCGGACCTCCTTGAACTGCTTCGTCAGCCCTGTCGTCTCAATCATCATGCTGCCAACGCTAGGGTGAGAAGCGGCCACTTTCTGACCGCAAATTGATGGAGCCTGAAGTCATGGCGAACACGAGTGCTCGGATGCTGCGGCTCCTCTCGCTGCTGCAGACCCATCGCTACTGGCCCGGCTCCGAACTCGCCGACCGGCTGGAGGTCAGCCCCCGCACGCTGCGCCGCGACGTCGACCGGCTGCGCGATCTGGGTTACCCGGTGGATGCCGCACGCGGTGTCGCCGGCGGCTATCAGCTCCAGGCCGGCGCGGCGATGCCGCCGCTTCTGCTCGACGACGAGGAGGCGGTCGCCATCGCGGTCGGGCTGCGCAGCTCCGCCGCCGGCGCCGTGGCCGGTTTCGAGGAGACTTCGGTACGGGCACTCGCGAAGGTCATCCAGTTGCTCCCGCCGCGGTTGCGCCGCCGCATCGACGCCCTGCAGGCGGTCACCGCCCCCGGCGTGTTCGGCGGCGGCCCGACCCTCGACGCGGTGACGCTGACCACGATCGCGATGGCCTGCCGGGGTGAGGAGCGGCTGCGCTTCACCTACACCCCGCGCGAGGGCGAAACGATGCGCCGCTTCGTGGAGCCGCACCGGCTGGTCTCGCTGGGCCGTCGCTGGTACCTGGTGGCCTGGGACCTCGATCGCGGCGACTGGCGCAGCTTCCGGGTCGACCGCCTTGTCGAACCCGAGCTGACCGGCGCCCGTTTCCGCCCCCGCGAACTGCCGGGCGAGGACCCGGTCGCCTGGCTGCGCTCCCGGCTCGCGGCCATCCCCAGCCGTTACGACGTCTCGGTGCTCATCGAGGCTTCCGCGGAGGCGATCCAGGCGACCGTGGGCCATTGGGCCACTGTGGAGTCACTGCCGGACGGCATGAGCCGCATGCGGATGAACATCGACGACCTGGGATGGCCGGTGATGGTGCTGGGCGTGATGGCCGCTCCCTTCACCGTGGAGTCACCCCCTGAGCTGCGTGAACGCCTGCGGGCGACGGCCGAGGTGCTGGCCCGCGGGGCAGCCTGACCTTTATGGACAGACCTATATGGACGGACCGGCGCCCCCGTGGCGCCGGTCCGCAGGAATAAAGGTATCGACCGGGTGCGACACTTTTCCGTCACGTTTAAGCCGACGCTTATATAAACTTTTCTGAATCTGGGATGGGGTGGAGTGGGGTGGTCAGATCGGGCGGCGCAGGAGCAGGGACCAGTAGTCCTCGGCGTCAGTCGTCCCGTACGCCTTGCGCCTGCTCTGCCGGACGAAGCCGCGTGCCTCGTAGAACGGCAGGCCCAGTTTGTTGCCCTCCAGTGCGGCCACCCACATCTCGGTGGCGCCCAGCTCGCGGAGTTGCTCGGTGACCCGGTCGAGCAGGAGGGTGCCGAGGCCGCGGCCGCGTTCGCCTGGTTCGAGGTAGAGCATGAAGAGCTCCCCCGAGCCGGGCGAGGTGATGCCACCCGCGGCGACACCGACGACCCGGCTCTGCTCCTCGATCACCTGGCTTTGCTCCTCGATCACCTGGCTTTGCTCCTCGACCACCTGGCTTTGCTCCTCGACCACCTGGTAGCCGAGCCAGTCCGGCGGGGCCGGGGCGATCGCCTTCGCGACGCGGTCCGGCTGGTAGAACTCGGCGAGCATGCGGTCCAGGTAATCGCTGCTCACCAGACCGGTGTAGGTCGCGGGATAGGCCCGCTCGCAGATGTCGCAGATCGCCGCGACATCCGCGTCGCGGGCCGCGCGTACCTCAGCCATGCGCGAAGGATAGGGCCCTTTGCCGGATATGGTCGTCGTGCCACTCGGAGCCGACCAGGAACCGTTTCACCCCGACGATCTCGAAGCCGTGCTTGGCGTAGAACTTCGCCGCCCGCACGTTCTGCTGGTTCACGCCGAGCCAGCAGGTCTCGGCGCTGGTCGCCGCCGCCGCGTCCAGGGTCTCGGCCATCAGCGCGCTCGCGAGCCCGCTTCCGTGCCGGTCCTGGGACAGATAGAACTTGCTCAGCTCGATCGTTGTCTTCTCGTCCACCACGGCGGCCACGTCCGGGTCGGCGATCGGCCCGCGGATCAGCATCGAATATCCGGCCGGCTGATCGTCTGCGGACACGATCACGATGATCCGATCCGGGTCGGCGAGGTAGCGGCCGAAGCTCTCGACGGACAGGTGCGTGCTGATGAACGCGTCGATGTCCGCCTGCGCCGTGCCGGGCGGGCAGGCCAGGCCGAAGGTGCGGGCGGCGAGGTCGTGCAGTGACTGCTCATCGCCGAGGACGCCGTGACGCGTGGTGATCGTCATGAGGATTCAGTTTAGAGTGTTGAGAGTGCGCGCCCAGAAGAAGCAGCTCAGCGATGTGATTCCGCTGCCGGCCTCGGTGCGGCCAGCCCCGGCCGCGACCTTCACGATCATTTCCGGTACGACAGTGAGCGCGGCCGCCGAAGCCGCTGCTGTCGCCGGCCACCTGGCCTCCGCGCTGGGTCTCGAGGTCGCG
The DNA here is from genome assembly GCF_042666575.1 of Actinoplanes sp. GCM10030250. Lineage (NCBI taxonomy): Bacteria > Bacillati > Actinomycetota > Actinomycetes > Micromonosporales > Micromonosporaceae > Actinoplanes > Actinoplanes sp. GCM10030250. The sequence goes on from NZ_JBHTDO010000025.1 coordinate 100,251, forward strand.
GCGGGCGGTGACATCCGCCTGGTCGTCGACGGCTCCCTCGAGCCGGAGGGCTATCGGCTCGAGATCACCTCGTCAGCGGTCACGCTGGCCGGCGGAACGCCACAGGGGCTGTTCTGGGGCGTGCAGACGCTCCTCCAGCTCGGCGGCCCCGAGCTGCCGGGCGGGGTGATCGAGGACGCGCCGCGCTATCCGTACCGTGGCGCGATGCTGGACCTGGCCCGCCACTTCTTCAGCGTCCAGGAGGTGCGGGCGCACATCGATCTGCTGGTCCAGTTCAAGATCAATCACCTGCACCTGCACCTCACCGACGACCAGGGCTGGCGGCTGGAGATCCCCGGGTGGCCGCGGCTCACCGAGGTCAGCGGCGGTGCGGGCACCGGCGTCGACGGCACCGGCCCCGGTTTCCTCACCCTCGCCGAGTACGCCGACCTGAACGCCTACGCCGCCGAGCGCTTCGTCACGATCGTCCCCGAGATCGACATGCCGGGACATGTGAACGCGGCGCAGCTCGCCTACCCGGAGCTGACCGCTGACGGGCAGCCGGTCTCCCAGCGCACCGACGCCGAGGTCGGCTACAGCTCGCTGGTAGCGGGCAAGGAGGAGACGTACGCGTTCGTCGAAGACGTGATCAAGACCGTCTGCGACGTGACGCCCGGCCCCTACCTGCACATCGGCGGCGACGAGTGCCTCTCCACGCCTTCCGAGGACTACCGCACCTTCCTCGCCCGGGTGCTCCCGCTCCCCGGCAAATACGGCAAGCGGGCGATCGGCTGGCATGAGATCGCCGCCGCCGACCTCCCCGAGACCGCGGTCGTGCACTACTGGCGCCCCGAGGCCGACGAGCCCAACGTCACCCGGGCAGCGGCCGCCGGACGGCAGATCATCATGTCGCCCGCCGACCGCACCTACCTGGACATGAAGTACGACGCGGAAACCCACCTCGGCCTCGACTGGGCCGGCCTCCTCGGCGTACGGCAGTCCTACGACTGGGACCCGGCCGACCGGCTGCCCGGCGTCGGTGAGGAGGCCCTGCTCGGCGTCGAGGCGCCGCTCTGGTCGGAGACGCTGCGCACGCTCGCGGACGTGCAGTACCTCACGCTTCCCCGCCTGCCCGCCGTCGCCGAGGTGGGCTGGTCACCGCGGGGCAGCCGGGACTGGGACTCGTTCCGCACCCGGCTCGCCGCCTTCGGCCCCCGCTGGGACGCGGCCGGCATCGCCTACCACCGCTCCACCGAGATCGACTGGCCCTGATCCCTCCCTCCCCGTAACCAAGCCCAGCCCCGCCGCCCGCAGGTGCTGAACCGGCTGGCTCTCAGGGGTGTCTTTGCGGCCGCGAGACACCTCTGGGGCCCAGCTGAGTGAGTCAGCTGGCTGTCAGGGGTGTCTTTGCGGCCGCGAGGCGCCTCTCAGGTCCAGCTGAGTGAGTCAGCTGGCTGTCAGGGGTGTCTTTGCGGCCGCGAGGCGCCTCTCAGGTCCAGCTGGGTGCGTAATCCGTTGGAGCGATGGCGGCTGTCTGATCGAGGTCGGCCATGAGGCCGTATATCTCCGTGCACGGGTGCGAAACGGCCGCGTGCGAATTCGGGCCCTAGGGTGGGGTCGATGGTGCGGGAGGTACGGCTTTGAGCAACGGTGCACGAGCGGCGAGGAGATCTGTCGCCGCACTGGCCGGATTCCTGGTCGTCGCGGGGCTGCAGCTGGCAGTGGTGCTGGCGATCCTGTGGGCGGTGTTGTGGCTGCTCCCGAGCGCCTTCGCGCTCCGGGTCGGCGTGCCGTTGAGCATCGCCACCGTCGGTGCGCTCGGCTATGCGACCTGGCGCGCGCTGCACACGCGGCTGCGGATCCCGGCCGGGGTGGCGGTGACACGCGCCGACGCTCCGAAGCTGTGGGAGCTGGTCGACAAAGCGTCCGAGGCAGCGGGGGTGAGCGCGCCGGACGGTGTGACAGTGGTTGCCGACGCGACGGCGGTGCTCGGGGAACGCACCCGGGCACTGGGGTTCGTCGGCGGTCGCCGCGACCTCTATCTCGGCCTTCCACTGCTGATGGTCTGGGACCCGGACCGGCTGCGAGCCGTGGTCACGCACGAGCTGGCGCACTCGTCGCCGCGGCTGAGCCGGTGGGCGCCGCTGGCGTACCGGGGACGGGTGGCGGTGGGCCGGGTGGTGCCACGGATCTCCCGGAGAAATCCGGCGGGTGTGGTGCTGCGCGCCTACGCGGGTTACTACCGGCGGGTCGACGCTCCGTTCAGCCGGGCGCAGGAGCTGGCCGCGGACCGGATCGCGGGCGAGCACGCCGGGGTGAAGCCGGCCGTGGCGGCTCTGCGGGACCTGCCCGCTCTGGCCGGTATGCAGCAGCTTTTCCACGCGGAGTACCTGGGGCCGGGATGGCAGGCGGGATACGTCCCGGACGACGTGTTCGGCGGGTTGTTGCGGGTATTCGCCGCGCGGGCCGCGGATCTGACGCGGCTTCGGGGGCAGGAGCCGGAGCCGTCCGGGCCGTGGGACACGCACCCGCCGATGGCGGAGCGGTTGGCGGCGCTGGCTGCTTCATCTGAACCCATTGCTTCCCCCGCTGCTCCTGACCCGGCCGCCTCCCCGGCATCCTCGGTCGCCTCCGCTTCCTCGGCAGCCGCCTCCGCTTCCTCGGCAGCCGCCTCCGCTTCCTCGGCAGCCGCCTCCGCTTCCCCGGCAGCCTCAGCCGTCACCGAGGAGCAGGCTTCGCGTGACCCCTCTGGGGCGGAAGAGTCCAAAGAGGAAGCTGAGCTTCCTGAGGCGCCGGTCGAGGAGCTGGTGCCGCACCTGCCAAAACTGGGGCTGGCGTTGCAGGAGGTGGCGTTCCCGACCGGTGCGCGCACAGTCGTCGGCTGGGATCAGTGCCTCAGCGTGGCGCGTACGTCGGAGATGGAACGGGAGGCCGAGGCCGCGCTCGCCACCCTCTCGCGGGCGGCCGGAACTCCGGTGACCGGGCCCGCGCAGGTTCTCGACCTGGTGGCGGACGGGCGGCTGCGTACGGCGGCCGGCACGCTCTTCCCGCAGGGCACACCGGAGGAGACGACGACACGGATCGTCGAACTGCTGGGGCTGATGATCGCTCTGGCGGCCCTGCGCAGTGGTGTCGTCCGGTGGCGGCACAGCTGGACGGGTGCGGCAGAGGTGGTCGGCGAGGACGGCGCGTACCTGAACCTCGCCGAACTGGCAGCGGCTGCCGCGGATCCGGTGACGGTGGGGGAGGTTCGGGCGTACCTCGACAAGATCGGTGTTGATCTGGCCGCGCCGGCCGGCGGAGGTGGGCCGGCCCGGGCGCGGGTGCTCGGCGGTCTGGTCAATCTGTCGGCCGACGGCGAGCGGACCGACCTGCTGATCACCGATCTGGGGTTGTACCTGGTGCCGGGGCTGCCACGAGGACGGACTCCCGAGGCGAAACGGCGGCTGACCCGGGCCGCGGCGGAGGGTGTTCCGGCCTCAGTGGTGCCGGGGGAGGCCGCGCCGGAGGGGAACGCCACCCCGGAGGGGAAAGGCGCCCCGGAGAGGGAGGCTGCGTCTTCCGGCAATTCGGACATTGGGCGGTTCGTGGCATTTGCTGATGTCGCTGCGGTGACCACCCTGCCGGGGCGCCGTCGCGGCTGGGTGCTGGGCCTCCGAAGTGGCGGCAACCTCACCCTGCGACCCGCCCTGGACGCCGACGAACTGCCTGGTGGCTGGTCCGCCTGGGGCGATGCGGTGGCTTTCCTCGCCGGTACTCGCTGAACCGGTCGAAGGCTCCTCCCGTACCTCGAAGCGACAGAGTCTCATCCACGACGGATGAGCAACCATTACGTCACTTTGGGTCACAATTAGCTCAGCGATTGTTCGCTTCAGTCATGCCTTAATTGGGTAGCAGGGAGCCGGCAGAGGCGCGACGATCGTCTTGGAAGCGGGGGAGGCGTCCATGGAACGGGGTCCGCTGGCGCTTTTCGGAGCCATCATCGCGATCGGTGTCGGGCCGGCCCTGTGGCTGGGTGCTCAACTCGGTGCTGTCGATCTGGCTCCGAACGAGCGGCCGTCCACCGTCGGAGAGCAGTTTCCCGACAACGACACGGGAACCGTCGATTTCGGCGGGGCGGGTGCCGGAGAGCCTCCGGCCGAGGCCGACCCGGTCACGCGCTACACGGTCCCGCCGATCAAGGTCGGCCAGGCGCGCCCGGAAGCCGACCCGATCGCCGATCCGTCCGCGGACACCAGCCCCTCGTCCTCGTCCTCACCCTCGTCCAGCGCCTCAGGCTCCCCGTCCGCCTCACCGTCGGCTGAGCCGTCCAGCAGCGAGACGTCCACGCCGCCCACCGAGTCCACGAAGCCGGCCGACGATCCCGAGCCCTCGCACTCCTCCCCTCCCGGCGGCACCGGCGCCGGCGAGGAGGAACCCGCACCGGTCCAAGCGGAGAACTGAGCAGGCAGAGAACTGAGCAGGCGGAGAACTGAGCAGGCGGAGAACTGAGCAGGCGGAGAACTGAGCAGGCAGAGAACTGAGCAGGCAGAGAACTGAGACACGAGAAAGGGAGGAGAGCCCAGGCTCTCCTCCCTTTTTCGTCCGTCTGACCAAGCGAATCGCCTGGCCGAGGAATCCGTCTGACCAAGCGATCAGAGCCCGAGCAGACGGTCCAGGATGTCGCGGTAACTGCGCAGCTCCACCCGCAGCGCCTCGGTGTCGTCGGTGCCCTTGGCGAGCGAGCCGCGCTGGTCGCGGAGCGCCCTGGTGAGCTTGTCGACCGCCTCATCCACCAGGCCGGCGGCCTCGGCGGTGGCGCCCTTCGGGTCGTCGACGAAGCGGAGCTGCACGTCACGCCAGCGTTCGCGGAGCGCGTCGGTGTCGGCGGTGGGGAAGAACGGTGCCGGGCCGGAGATGGTGGGCGTCTCCGCGACGGGCTTCACGTCGTTCGAGGCGGGCTTGACCTCATCCGCGGCGTAGGCGGCCGCGATGTCCGAGCCGCTCTCGTCCCGGTCGTTGATGCCATCCCCGTCCCGGTCGTTCACCGAATCCGTGTCCGTCACCAGATGCTTGTCCGCCACCTCGTCCTTGTCCTTAACACCGTCGCCGTCGCCGTCGCCGTCGCCGTCGCCGTCCACGTCCACGTCCGTGACGGTGTCGTCGTGCTTGTCCTTCACCCCGTCGCCGTCCTTGTCGTTCGCCGTCCGGAGTTCCTGGGTGAGCTGCGGGTCGTCGAACGTGCCCCGGTCCTCGAGGGCGAGATCGACCGGTGAGTCGTCCCCGTCGCGGCGGGTCTCGTCGTGCTGCGGCGTCCCGCTCCACGCGACCTCGTCATCCGCATCGCGCGGACGATCAGTTCCGGTCACGCCGGCAGTCGAGCGGTCGCCCAGCGGGACCGTCCGGTCGTCGGCCACCCCAGAGGCGGCGTCGGTGGTGCGGTCGGTGGCGGACGGGCCGGCGTCAGTGGAGGGACCGGCGGTGGCCGACGCGGCAACCGCACCGCCCACAGTGGAGGCGCCGAACGCCGTCGGCTGCGGCGCGGGATCGACCACCGCCCGGTCCGTGCCGTCGGCCGGTCCGTGCTGCCACGGCGAGCCGGCGCGCTGCTGCGGCACCGCCACCGGGTCGGACTGCACGTGATCCGGTCCGTCGGCGTCCTCGGTGCGGACGTCGGGGTCCCGCTCGTCGGCGTTGTCCTTGGCCTCGTTCGAGAAGAAGCGCATCGTGGAACTCCTCAGCGGCTGGTGGCGTCGGGCCGGGAGCGGGCGACGCCGGAATCGGTGGCGGTGTCCTCAGTGTCGGTCACCGTACGGCCGGGCGCATCGGTCGTGGTCTCGTCCTCGGGCGCCGATCGCTGAGCCGGCGTACGCGATGCCGGCGACGAGGTGGCTGCGGAGGAGTCCGCCGGAGACGTGGCAGGGGGAGAAGCGGGGGCGGCGGGAGAAACGGGCGAAGCGGGGGAAGCCGGGCCACGGGTGGCCGACGTCGTACCGGTGCGCCCCACCGGATCCTCACCGAGCAGGTCGGCGAAGAGCGCCCGGTAGTGAACTAGCGCCTGCCGCTGATCCTCGGTCCCGGCCTCGTTGTCCTTGCTGCGCCGGCTGATGTCGTGGGCGGAGCGGTAGTGCTCCAGGGTGGCGGCGTGCTCCACGGAGAGGTTGGCGAGCCGCTCGTCGTAGTCGCCGGTCGGGTAACCCCGCTCGGCGATCAGCTTGGTGACCAGTTCGTCGGCGGTCTCGACCGCCTCCTTGGGGTCGTCCACGAAACGGATCTGGACCTCTTCCCAGGCGGCCGCGTACTTCGCACGGGACTCCGGCGACAGGGGCTTGAGTTCGAGTTGCGCGTGCCGCTTGGTGCGCTCGAGCAGCTCCTTCTCCGCGTCCGAGCGGCTGCCGGCGTCGGCGACCACCCGGTCGTACTCGGGGCCGAAGGTCTGCTGAAGCTTGCGGCGCCGCGCGGCCCGGACACCGAGGACGATCGCTGCCAGGACGAGAAGAACAACAACGATCAGGACGATGGTGACGGCAGGGGACATCAGGTTCCTCCTTCTTCCTCTGGAGGTATTCCCAACTGGTACCGGCCACCAATCCCGTTCCGGGGTAGAACGTTCCCCGACGGGACAACAGGGCGTGAAGAGCGCCGCCAGGTGGGCAGATGCACGTGCGTCTGTGTTTGCCGATGCACAGAATGCCCCGGGGCGCTGTCGCATCACCGACGATCTAGCAAAAAGATCGCATGCCAATCTGCCAGCAGAAACGGTATGGATGCCCAGCATCTGATACAGCGCGGAACTAGCTGAGACGGACGTCATTACGTATTCTTCCGGAGCGCATCTGTCAGGCGTGACGGCCGTCCCATTCTGATCGCCCCGTCACGCCTGGTGAGGCGTTGATCGTTTCCTACCGAACCCCCTCGGGCGGAGCCTGATGAGAAGCCGCAACTGGTCCATCCGTTCGAAGATCATCGCGATGGTCGCCGTGCCGCTCTCGGCACTGCTCGCGCTCTGGATCTTCGCCACTGTGGTGACTTCGGGTCCGGCCCTCACCCTGCTCTCCGCGCGCGACGCCGTGCACCGTCTCGGCGACCCGGGACTGCAACTGATCATGCAATTGCAGCGGGAACGGCATTTCGCCGCGGCCTACATCGCCGCGCGCCGTTCGACATTGGACGATCTGAACAAGCAGCGTGCGGCCACCGACGAGGCCGTGAGCGGCTTCCGGTCGGCGGCCGGCACCACCGACATGAACGAGTCGGTCCGCGCCGACGTCGCCGCGCTGGAGTCGCACCTGAGCGAGCTGGCCACGGTCCGTTCCCGGATCGACGTCCGGGACATGGACGTGCTGTCGCAGATCAAGTACTTCAACGACGCGATCGACGCCGGGTTCGACGTCTCCCGTACCGCTGCTGTCTTCTTCCACGAGCGTGTCGACAAAGAGGTCCGCGGCGTGATCAGCGCCTTCCGCGGCCAGGAGTACCTGAGCCGTGCCGACGCGCTGATGGCCGGTGCCGCGGCGGCCGGGCGGATCGACGCGGTCTCCCGCGCGAACCTCGTGGAGTACCTCAGCACCTCGCGATATCTGCTGGGCGCGGGCGTCGCCGACATGCCGGTACCGGTGCAGGGCGATTTCGCCAAGCTGCTGATGAGCACGACCTTCCTCGAGCTCACCCACATGCAGAACATCCTGATCGGTGACAACTACGTCGGCGGTCCGACACCGATCTCGGGCTCGCAGTGGCAGCCCGTTTATGACAAGGCGACGCAGGATCTGACCGCTTTCGAGCTGCGAGCCGTCGAGCAGATCGCCCAGGACGCCACCCCGCTCGCGATCAGCGTGTTGCTCCGGCTCGCCGTCGCCGGCCTGCTCGGCCTGGTCGCCCTGGTGCTCTCGATCATGGTCTCGGTGCGATTCGGCCGCTCGATCGTCGGCCGCCTCGTGCGGCTGCGCCGCGAGGCTCTGGAGATGGCCACCGATCGCCTGCCCTCGGTGGTCGGGCGGCTGCAGCGCGGCGAGGCCGTCGACGTCGAGGCCGAGACACCCCCGCTGGAGTACGGCGGCGACGAGATCGGCCAGCTCGGACGGGCGTTCAACAACGTCAGGCGTACGGCGGTGCAGTCAGCCGTCGACGAGGCGAACGTCCGGCGCGGCATCAACGAGGTGTTCCTCAACATCGCCCGGCGCAGCCAGACGCTGTTGCACCGTCAGCTCTCCCTGCTGGACAGGATGGAGCGGCGGGAGACCGAGCCGCAGGAGCTGGAGGACCTGTACCGGGTCGACCACCTCGCCACCCGGATGCGGCGGCACGCCGAGGACCTGGTGATCCTCGCCGGTGCCGCACCCGGCCGCGGCTGGCGCAACCCGGTCCCGGTGATCGACGTGATCCGTGGCGCGATCAGTGAGGTGGAGGACTACAAGCGGGTCGACATCCGCTCGGTGACCTCGTCCGCCCTGGTCGGCCGATCGGTCGGTGACGTGATCCACCTGCTCGCCGAGCTGATCGAGAACGCCGCGTCGTTCTCCCCGCCGCACACCCGGGTCCAGGTGGTCGGCCAGGTGCTGCCGAACGGCTACGCGATCGAGATCGAGGACCGTGGCCTGGGCATGAGCCCGGAGCAGATCGAGGAGTCGAACCGCCGCCTCGCCGAGCCACCCGAGTTCGACCCCACCGACAGCGCTCGGCTGGGCCTGTTCGTGGTGGCGCAGCTCGCGAACCGGCACGGCATCCGCGTCTCGCTGCGCGTGTCCGGGTACGGCGGGGTGACCGCGATCGTGCTGGTCCCCGGCGACCTGGTGACCGTCGGTCCCGGCCCGGCTGCCCCGGCCGGCTCCGGTGGCGGTTCCGGTGCCAAGGAGAGCGCCTGGGGTACCGATGACCCGGATCCCCGCTCGCTGGCGGGCATGCAGTGGCAGGGCGTCGAGGAGCTGCAACAGCTCACCGTCGCCGGGCGGCTTCCCGGTAGCGAGACCCAGCCCGCGGCCATACCCCAGCAACGTGTCGACAGCGACAGCAGCGGCCCGGCGCCGAGTGCCGTCGCGGCCGAGCTGAGCGCCGAGGGCCTGGTGCAGCGCCGCCGGACCCGCCGCAACAGCGAGCCGCAGGTTGCCGACGTCACCGCACTGTCGAACGGAGCCCCCCACGGGGCCGGTTCGAACGGGGCCGGTTCGAACGGGGCCTCCAACGGCGCCGCGAACGGCGCCACGCTCGAGCGCTCCGGTGTGCTGGCCCCGCTCGACGAGATGCCGATGGCCCCACGATCGGTGCCGCGCAACTCGGCGCCGGCCGCCCCCGCTCCGGTGGCGCCGGTCTCGGCCGCCCCGGCGTTCGGCGCCACCGAGCCGCTTGCCGGAGACGGCGCGGACGAGGACACCGCCGCCCTGGAGAACCTGCCCAAGCGGGTCCGGCAGGCGAACCTGGCACCGCAGCTGCGCAAGCCGGTCGTGCAACCGGAGTCCACCGCTCCGGAGCGCAGCCCCGAGCAGGTCCGCACCCTGATGAGTGCGTTGCAACTCGGCACCACCCGCGGCCGGATCGACGCGTCCCGCGTCACCCCGCCCGCTGATCAGGCACCGGCTGGACCGGTACCGGTGACACCGGAGACTCCGGGCAGTGAACCCGCCGCGGAGCCGGACGCCACGGCGTTCGACGAGGCGGCTACCGTCACCTTCCCGGCCCTCGTCGATGTCGCGGCGGCACGGGAGAAAGCAGTTTCCGGGACCGATGCGGGCGCGTCTGGCGACCGCGCCGCGGGCACCGGAGAGAACCTCAGGCTGGAGAAGGACGCATAGTGGCAACGACGAAGCAGAGCGCGAACCTCACCTGGCTCCTCGACGACCTCGTCGAACGCGTGCCAACCGCGCAGCAGGCGGTGGTCCTCTCCGCCGACGGGCTGATGCTCGGCTGCTCCGCGGCGATGAACCGGGAGGATGCCGAGCACCTCTCGGCCATGGCGGCCGGTTTCCAGAGCCTGGCCAAGGGCGCGAGCCGGCACTTCCGGGCGGGGCAGGTCCGGCAGACCGTTGTCGAGATGGAGGAGGCCTTCCTCTTCGTCACGGCCGCGGGGCAGGGCGCCTGCCTGGCCGTGCTGGCCTCGGCCGACGCCGACCTGGGCCTGATCGCGTACGAGATGGCGATGCTTGTCACTCGGGTGGGACAGATCATGAGCGCTCCGGAGCGGTCGGTGCTCACGCCGTCCGATGCTCTCTGAGCAGCCGCGTGTGACCCCAAACGACTGGATGGACCACGATGCGGGACCGGTGGTCCGTCCCTACGCGATGACCCAGGGCCGGGTCGCGCCCTCAGACGGTGACTTCGACCTGGTCGCCTTCGTGGTGGCCACCGTCCCGGACATGCCGCAAGGCCCGCAGTTGCAACCCGAGCACCACGCCATCGTGGCTGCCGCCTGGGAGCCGATCTCCGTGGTTGAATTGGCGTCCCAGCTGGACCTGTCGATCGGCGTGGTCCGTGTGCTCCTCGGTGATCTACGTTCAGCGGGACTGATCTCGCTGTACGAACCTCCGGCGGCCTCGCAGCCGCACGACGTCGACGTACTCAAGGCGGTTGTCAATGGACTCCGTGCGCTCTGACCGCCACGGCGGCTCGTCGCGCATTCCGGTCGCCCTCAAGATTCTCATTGCGGGTGGCTTCGGCGCGGGCAAGACCACCATGGTCGGATCGGTCAGTGAGATCCGGCCACTGCAGACCGAGGAGGTGCTCACCGGTGCCGAGGGCGCTGATGACGTCTCCGGTGTCGAGGGCAAGACCACCACGACGGTGACCATGGACTTCGGCCGGATCACCATCACCGAGGACCTTCAGCTGTATCTGTTCGGGACCCCCGGCCAGGACCGCTTCTGGTTCCTCTGGGACGAGCTGTCGCAGGGCGCTCTCGGTGCCGTGGTGCTCGCCGACACGCGCCGGCTGGCCGACTGTTTCCCGTCGATAGACTATTTCGAGCAGCGTGGTACGCCGTTCGTGGTCGCGGTGAACTGCTTCGACACCGAGCACCGCTTCGCTCCGGACGCGGTGGGCCGTGCGCTCGACCTCGACCCGGGTGTGCCGGTCGTCCTCTTCGACGCGCGTGACCAGGTCGCCGCCCGCAACGTGCTGATCGAGCTGGTGGAGTATGTGGCACGCCGCCAGCTGACCTCCGCGGGCCGGCGCTGACCGAGCCGGCTGCCGGGGATCAGGCCGGCGCGGGCCCGGTGCTGCCGCGCACCATGAGCGTCGCCGGCAGCACGATGTGCGGCACCGGGCCGGTCTCGCCGGTCCGGGCGCGCCGGATGGCCTCGGTGAGGGCGGCCGCGGCCACCCGGCCCTTCTCCTCCACGTCCTGACGAACCGTCGTCAGTGGTGGCTGTAGCTGCGTCGCGAGTGGACCGTCGTCGAACCCGATGACCGACAGATCGCCGGGCACTGTCAGCCCCAGGTCGTCGGCGGCCTGTAGCACCCCGACCGCCGTCGTGTCGGAGAAGCACAGCACGGCGGTGGGCCGGTCCGCCGCCGACAGCATCAGGCGCGCGTCCCCGCGTACGGCATCGGTTTGATCCAAAGGGTGACGGATGACGACCGGCTCGACCCCCGCGGGCTTCAGCGCGTCGAGCCAGCCCAGCAGCCGCAGCCGGGAGGCGTGGCCCTCCACCAGCGCCGACGGGTCCGCGATGAAACCGCGCTGCCCGTGGTGGCCGCTCATCACGATGGCGATGTGACGGTGGCCAAGATCGATCAGGTGCTGGGCAGCCGCCCGGGCGCCCTCCCGGTCGGCGATGTTGACGGTCGGCACGTCGTCGGTGAACTCCTGGTCGACGAAGACCATCGGTAGCCGGCGGCGCCGCAGCCAGGACACCGCCGTCGACGTGGGGTCGCAGGCGTAGACGAGCGCGCCGTCGATCGCCACGTCCCGGGCGGGGATCAGATCCTCCGAGGTCGACGAGGTGAGCAGCGTGATGGCCAGGCCGGTGGGCGCCAGCTCGTCGGCGATCGCGCCGAGGAAGCCACCGGCCACCAGGTCGGTGAACGCATATCGCAGGGAGTCGGTGAGCAGGATGCCGACGGCGCCGGTGGTGCCCTTGGCCAGGGCGCGGGCGGTCGGGTCGGGCCCCGGGTAACCGAGGTCCTGCGCGGCGGTGAGGATGCGCTCGCGCAGGGCGGGGGAGAGCTGGTCGGGGCGGGAGAACGCGTTCGACACCGTCATCCGGCTCACACCGACCCGATCGGCGATGGTCTGCAACGTCACCCTCGGCACCCGGTCACCGCTCCTCTCCGCTGCCCACACGGTAGCGCCGGTGGCCGGGACCACCTTTCACCGGACGGTGGCGGCGGGTGGTCCCGGCCCGGGAACGAGCGAAGATCAAACCGGGTGGTGCCCGGCGGGTGCGATGGCGGCGGCTGCTCGGTAGAGCGCCCTTGACAGGGACAGACGCACTTTCGGGGTACGCCTGGCGCGTTCCCGGTGCGGCACGACGGGTGCACCCGGACGCGCGCTGTGGACCTCACGGGTCACGTCCTGGAGCCCGCGGACGTAGGCGGTGGGCAGTTCCATGACAGTCTCCTCGGTTCCCGATCCGTACCTGTTATCTATACCGGTATAGTAAACCGGTTTTCTGTACCGGTCAAGAAGGTGAGCCGACGGGACGCGGATCCGACAGTGTGATGGGATCAGGGGTATGGGTTCGAGTGCTGAGTACGTCTTCGTCGGCTGCTACACCGGAGAGAAGGGCGGCGAGGGCGACGGCATCACGCTGTTGCGGCGCGATCCGTCCACCGGAGACCTGGCCCGGCTCGGCCTGGCCGCGCGTACGCCGTCCCCGTCCTTCCTCGCCCAGCACCCCACCCTCCCGGTGCTGTACGCGGTGAACGAACTCTCCGACGGCACGGTCAGCGCCTTCTCGGTCGCCCCCGACTGCTCGCTCACCCCGCTGGCGGTGCGGCCGACCGGCGGTGCCGACCCGTGCCACGTCGCGGTCACCGCGAGCGGCAAGCACCTGGTCGTGGCCAACTACGCCAGCGGCGCCGTCTCGGTGTACCCGCTGGACGCCGAGGGCGCGCCCGGCGAGCGCAGCGACCTGCTGACCCTGACCGGCTCCGGCCCGGACGCCGAGCGCCAGGCCGGTGCGCACGCCCACCAGGTCGTGCCGGACCCGAGCGGTACCGACGTGCTCATCTCCGACCTGGGCTCGGACCGGGTGTGGCGGTCCCGGCTGGACCCGGTGTCGGGCCGGCTCGGCTCGCCGGAGCCCGCTGTCGAGGCGAAGCCCGGCACCGGCCCGCGTCACCTGATCCGGTCCGCCGACGGGGCGCTGCTCCTGGCCGGCGAGCTGGGCGCCAACCTCACCTGGTACCGGCCCTCCGGCGGCCCGGTGCTGGAGCAGCGCGGGGAGGCGGCCGCCAGCACGCTGCCCGGTACGGTCTACCCGTCCGAGGTCTGCATGGGCCGGAACGGTCGCTTCGTCTACGTGGCGAACCGCGGCCCGGACACCGTTTCCGCCTTCTCGTGGGACGGCGAGACGGCCACCCTGATCGCCGAGGTGCCCACCGGAGGCGTCTGGCCGAGGCACATGACCCTGCTCGGGGATCACCTCTACGTAGCCAATGAGCGCTCACACAACGTGACTGTCTTCCGCATCGACCCGGATACCGGAATCCCCGTTTCGCAGGGTGAGCCGGTCGGCGAGCCGAGCCCCACATGCCTGCTCCGCTGGGCCTCTCCAATGATCAGGTCATAGGTCAGATCAGTCACTTAGGGGCGTTCGTGATCTTTAGCGCGAAATCCGGCGGAGCGAGGACGAAAGTCGCTACTCCTCGAGACGGCGTCGTGACGGAGCGTACTTCCTAGATCGGAAACGGCCAATCCGAGTAATTTTCGACCGAACGTATATGGCATTCAGCTTCCGACATGCGCACTATGGAGCGCGTGTCTGGCCGCCATCGTAGGAACTTCAATTCAAAGGGAGCCGGCGTCGTCGGAGGCGCGATGGCAATAGTCGTCGTGGTTGCCGGGTCGTGGCTCACCTATCAGCAGTTCGCTGACTCCGGTTGTACCGGATCGGTGCGACTGTCCGTCTCCGCTTCGCCGGAGATCGCCCCAGCCGTGGAGCAGATCGCGCAGACCTGGATCCAGGAGGGTGCCAACGTCGATGGCACCTGCATCGCGGTCGATGTCGCCGAGCAGAACTCTTCGCAGGTCGCCGGCGCGGTCTCCCGTGAGCACTCTGTCCAGCTGGCCGGCCTCGGCACCGCGCCGGAGTCCGTCCAGGTGCCGGACGTGTGGCTCCCGGACTCCTCCACCTGGCTGCTGCGCCTGAAGAACGAGGCTTCCGGCTTCTCGCCGACGAAGATCGCCTCGGTCGCGCAGAGCCCGGTGGTCCTCGCCATGCCGGAACCGATCGCCAAGCAGTTCGGCTGGCCCAACCAGAAACTCGGCTGGGACACACTGCTGGCGCAGGTCGGCACCAGCGACAAGATCAAGTTCGGCATCGTCGAGCCGACCGTCGACGCGGCCGGGCTCACCAGCCTGCTCGCGATCAGCTCGGTCGCCGGCACCGACACCGAGGGCCTCAAGCGCAAGTCCCGCGCGCTGACCACGCTGGCCGAGAACAAGTCGAAGCTCCGCGAGGAGCTGCTGGAGAGCTTCCCCCGCTCGGCCGACCCGAGCGAGATCGCCTCCAGCCTGAGTGCCGCGCCGCTGTCCGAGGAGGACGTCGTGGCGTACAACTCGCAGCAGCCCGCGGTCCGGCTCAGCGCCATCTACATGGACCCGAGCCCGGTGCCGCTCGACTACCCGTACTCGATCATGCCGCAGGTGGTCGACCAGCAGAAGTCGGCGGCTGCCGACGGCCTGCTGGCCCAGCTGACCGCGGCCCGCGCCAAGGACGTGCTCAGCACCTTCGGGCTGCGCTCCCCGGACGGGTCGTACGGTGCGACCTTCCAGGCGCCGGTCGGCGCTCCGCAGGCCTCGCCCGCGATCACCCCGTCGACGGGTGACTCCGAGGGTGGCGCCGCCGCCTCGGGCGTGGACGGCAAGGTGCTCAGCCGCGCTGTCGGTAGCTGGGTGGCGACCACGCAGCCCGGCCGGGTGCTCGCGGTCTTCGACGTCTCCGGCTCGATGTCCAACCCCGTACCGACCGCCGGCAACAAGACGCGTGCCGAGGTGACCCAGGCCGCTGCCCGGTTCGGTCTCGGGCTCTTCAACAACCAGTGGTCTGTCGGTGTCTG
Organism: Actinoplanes sp. GCM10030250; assembly: GCF_042666575.1. NCBI lineage: Bacteria > Bacillati > Actinomycetota > Actinomycetes > Micromonosporales > Micromonosporaceae > Actinoplanes > Actinoplanes sp. GCM10030250. The sequence goes on from NZ_JBHTDO010000025.1 coordinate 115,422, forward strand.
GCGGTTCGCCACCAAGCTGGACGGCAAGAAGCCGTACAAGGAGGTCGAGTCGATCAAGCCGCTCACCACGGGGCGTGAGGAGCTGGCGGCGTCGATCGAGCAGCTGGACCCGGTGTCGGGTGGGGCCACCGGCCTCTACGACACCATCCTCGCCGCGTACAACGAGGTGAAGCAGGGCTGGCAGAACGGCAAGTCGAACTCGGTCATCCTCTTCACCGACGGCATCAACGCCAACGATGACGGCATCGACCAGGATCAGCTGCTGGCGGCCCTGAAGAAGGCGCAGGATCCGACGAAGCCGATCCGCCTGGTGCTCATCGGCATCGGCAACGAGGTCGACAAGAACGAGCTGCTGTCGATCTCCAAGGTCGTCCGGGGCAGTGGCGTGTTCATCGCCACGGACGAGGCGAAGATCGGTGACATCTTCTTCGAGGCCATCGGTACGCGTACCGGCGCGCAGTAACCGGCGCTACAGGCACTGAGCGGCCGCCATCCCCGCGGGGGTGGCGGCCGCCGCCGTTTCCGGCTGCTTTCTTTTCAGGGGCGGCGCAGCCAGGCGGCCGGGTCGTCGCGGACTGCCCGGATGACGGTGTCCGCCGCACCGCGCATCGCCGCGTCCGCACCCAGCGCGGCCACCCGCAGCGTGACCGGAGCCAGCGCCGAGGTCAGCACGCGGCGCTCCAGCTCCGCCTCGATGCCCTCCCGGAGCCGGCCGAAGTAGGGCGCGTAGGCCCCGCCCAGCACGATCACCGGCACGTCCAGCAGGTTGACCACGGCGGCCAGCGCGATGCCCAGCGCCCGGGCGGCCAGCGCCTCGTCGCCGGGAAGGGCTTCCTGCCCCGCGTACTGCTCCAGGCAGCCGTGAGCGCCGCACCGGCAGGCCCGCCCGTCGGGGAAGACGGTCACGTGGCCGATCTCGCCGCTCCAGCCGCGGACGCCCCGGTAGAGGTCACCACCGAGGACCAGGCCGGCGCCGATGCCGACCTCACCGGAGACGTACAGGAAGGTGGGGTCGCCGCCGGCCACCCGCAGCTCGCCGAGGGCCGCCAGGTTGGCCTCGTTGTCCACCGTGACCGGCAGGTCGGCCAGCTCGGGGGTGGCCCGCAGCAGGGCCGGTGCGTCGACGTCCTGCCAGCCGAGGTTCGGCGCGACCCGGACCAGCCCGTCGCCGGTGACCAGGCCCGGCACGGCGAGCGCGGCGCCGGCCACGATCAGCCCGTCGGCCTCGGCGGCGAGCCGGGCGCGGGCCGCGAGCCGGCCGAGCGCGGCGAGAGCCTGCGCGGCGCCCGCGGGACGCTGGTCGGCGTGCTCGACGAAGCGCTGGCGCAGCGCGCCGGTGAGATCGACGACGCAGGCGGCCAGATAGTCGACGTTGATCTCCAGGCCGAGGCCGGCCGGCCCGGCGGAGGTGAGCGCGAGCCCGGCCGCGGGGCGACCGGCCCCGGTGCGCGGTGCGGGTGCCACCTCGGTGAGCAGCCCACCGGCGATCAGGTCGTCGACAAGGGCGGAGACGGTGGCGCGGGTGAGCCCGGTGGCCGCCGCCACGGCTGCCCGGGATGGCTGATCTGTGCTGTTCGCCACGGTGCGCAGCACGAGCGCGAGATTATGGGCGCGGACGCTGGCCTGACGCACCGGCGTCGTGGGGGCGCTCAACACCCCTTGACTTTGCCATACGACGGCCAAATAATTCAACCAATAAACAAATCACCGGTGTTTCGCTTCGTTCCGTGGAGGTAAACCGTGTCGTCCCAGCCCACACGCGATGACAAGTTCTCCTTCGGCCTCTGGACCGTCGGGTGGCAGGCTCGTGACCCGTTCGGTGACGCGACCCGCACCGCCCTCGACCCGGTCGAGGCCGTGCACAAGCTGGCCGAGTTCGGCGCCTACGGCATCACGTTCCACGACGACGACCTGGTGCCCTTCGGCGCGGATACGCAGACCCGCGACGGCATCATCGCCGGGTTCAAGAAGGCGCTCGACGAGACCGGTCTTGTCGTCCCGATGGTGACCACCAACCTCTTCACCCACCCGGTGTTCAAGGATGGCGGCTTCACCAGCAACGACCGCTCCGTCCGGCGTTACGCCCTGCGCAAGGTGCTGCGCCAGGCCGACCTCGGCGCGGAGCTCGGCGCCAAGACCCTCGTGCTCTGGGGCGGCCGCGAGGGCTCCGAGTACGACTCGGCCAAGGACGTTCAGGCCGCCCTCGACCGCTACCGTGAGGCGCTCAACCTCGTCGCTCAGTACTCCGAGGATCGCGGTTACGGCCTGCGCTTCGCCATCGAGCCGAAGCCGAACGAGCCCCGCGGCGACATCCTGCTCCCCACCGCCGGCCACGCCATCGCGTTCACGCAGGAGCTGGACCGTCCGGAGCTGTTCGGCATCAACCCCGAGGTCGGCCACGAGCAGATGTCCAACCTCAACTTCACCCACGGCATCGCCCAGGCGCTGTGGCACGGCAAGCTCTTCCACATCGACCTGAACGGTCAGCACGGCCCGAAGTTCGACCAGGACCTGGTCTTCGGTCACGGCGACCTGCTCGGCGCGTTCTCGCTGGTCGACCTTCTTGAGCACGGGCTCAACGGCGGCCCGGCCTACGACGGCCCGCGCCACTTCGACTACAAGCCCTCCCGCACCGAGGACTACACCGGTGTCTGGGAGTCGGCCAAGGCCAACATGCGGATGTACCTGCTGCTCAAGGAGCGGGCCAAGGCGTTCCGCGCCGACCCGGAGGTCCAGGAGGCGCTCGCCGCAGCCAGGGTCGCCGAGCTCGGCACCCCGACCCTCAACCCCGGCGAGACCTACACGGACCTGCTCGCCGACCGCGGCGCCTTCGAGGACTACGACGCCGACGCGGCCGGAGCCCAGGGGTACCACTTCGTCCGCCTCAACCAGCTCGCCATCGAGCACGTCCTCGGGGCCAGGTAGTCAGCTATGGCTCTGGTTGCCGGAATCGACAGTTCCACGCAATCGTGCAAGGTCGTGATCCGGGACGCGGAGACCGGCAAGCTCGTCCGGCAGGGCCGGGCGAGCCACCCGGACGGCACCGAGGTGCATCCGGACGCCTGGTGGTCGGCGCTCCAGGAGGCCATCGAGCAGGCCGGTGGCCTGGACGACGTGGCCGCCGCCTCGGTCGCCGGCCAGCAGCACGGCATGGTGGTGCTGGACGAGCACGGGCAGGTGGTCCGCCCGGCGCTGCTGTGGAACGACACCCGCAGCGCCGGTGCGGCCGCCGACCTGATCGAGGAGCTCGGCGGCGGTGACAAGTGGGCCGACGCGGTCGGCATCGTGCCGGTCGCCAGCTTCACGCTGACCAAGCTGCGCTGGCTGGCCCGCACCGAGCCGGCGAACGCGGCGAAGGTGGCAGCGGTCTGCCTGCCGCACGACTGGCTGACGTGGAAGCTGTCGGGTTCCACCGACATCGCCGACATCAGGACCGACCGCAGTGACGCCAGCGGCACGCTGTACTGGTCCGCCGCGACCAACGAGTACCGGCACGACCTGCTGGAACTCGGCTTCGGCCGCCGGATCGGGGTTCCCGGGGTGCTCGGCCCGACAGGCGTCGCCGGTCACCTGCCCAACGGCGCCCCGCTCGGTCCGGGTGCCGGGGACAACGCGGCGGCCGCCCTCGGCACCGGCGCGCTCCCCGGCGACGTGATCGTCTCGATCGGCACGTCCGGCACGGTTTTCGTCTCCTCCGATGTGGCGCCGCGCGACCCGTCCGGCACGGTGGCGGGCTTCGCCGACACCACCGGGCGATTCCTGCCGATCGTGGTCACGCTGAACGCGGCCCGGGTGCTCGACGCGGCCGCCAAGCTGCTCGGGGTGGATCACGAGGAGTTGTCCCGGCTCGCGCTCTCCGCTCCGGCGGGCGCGGACGGGCTGGTGCTCGTGCCGTACCTGGAGGGTGAGCGCACGCCGAACCGGCCCGACGCCACGGGTGCCATCCACGGGCTCACCCTGAAGACGTCGGATCCGGCTCACCTGGCGCGGGCCGCTGTCGAGGGCATGCTTTGCGCCCTCGCCGACGGCCTGGACGCGCTTGTCACGCACGGTGCCGCGGCCAACCGGATCGTCCTGGTGGGCGGCGGCGCGCGCAGCGAGGCGGTCCGCCGGATCGCGCCTGCGCTGTTCGGCAAGCCGGTCCTGGTGCCGCCGCCGGGTGAATACGTCGCTGACGGTGCGGCCCGGCAGGCCGCGTGGGTCACTCTCGGTGGGGACGTTCCGCCGGCGTGGTCGGCGGAAACCCCTGAGGTGTACGAGGACACGAGCGTCCCGCTCATCCGAGAGCAGTACGCCTCCGCGCAGAACGCCGTCCTCGACCGCGTTCGCTGATCTCTCCCGTTCCGGGGTGACCCCATGCCGGGGTCGCCCCGGAAACTTTTTCTCCAGTTCTTGTTGTCCGCTCCCTCCTGCGACATCTACGGGCACAGCAGCACCGGCCGACATCCCCCTCGGCCGGCATCCCCGTACGTAGGAAGGGCCGTTATGGCGGAGAGAACAGTGGCGGAGAGAAGATCTCACAAACGGACCCTGCTGGGTCTCGTGGCCGCGCTTGTCGTGCCGGCCGGGCTCGTCGGTTACTCGATCATGCCGTCGAGTGCGGCGGCAGCCCCGGCCGCCGGGAGCACCTATCAGCTGATCGTGAAGAAGAGCGGCAAGTGCATCGACGTGCCGGCCGCCTCCAAGGACAACAGCGCCCTGCTCCAGCAGTGGGGTTGCACCGCGAACTCGGCCTGGCAGCAGTTCAAGCTGGTCGCGTCGGGCAGCAACTTCCTGCTCCAGAACGTCAACAGCACCAAGTGCATCGACGTGCCCGGCGCCTCCACCACCTCGGGCCAGCAGCTGCAGCAGTACACCTGTGTCGGCTCGCAGACCAACCAGCAGTGGCGGCTCGCCGCGTCGGGCACCGACACGTTCCAGATCATCAACGTCGGCAACGGCCTGTGCATCTCGGACCAGGGTGCTTCGACCGCCAACGGCGCGGCGATCATCCAGGAGACCTGTACGGCCAACTCGAACAAGCAGTGGGCGTTCACGCAGGTCTCCGGCGGATCCACGGGTTCGTTCACCGTGGCGGCTGACGGCACCGGCACGTACCGGACGGTGCAGGCGGCGATCGACGCGGTCGGCGCGAACAACACCAGCCGTCAGACGATCACCATCAAGCCGGGCACGTACCGGGAGATCGTGACGATCCCGTCGAACAAGCCGTTCATCACGCTCAAGGGCGGCGGTGACACGAACGACGACGTGGTGATCGTCAACAACCACAGCTCGGCCGGCGGTTACGGCACGTCGGGCAGTGCCACGCTGTTCGCCAACGGCAAGGATTCCGGTGCCACCAACCTGACGATCTCGAACGACTACGGCGAAGGCTCGCAGGCGGTCGCCGCGAACCTGAACGCCGACAAGCTCGTCTTCGACAACGTCCGGTTCCTCGGCGCTCAGGACACCCTGCTGGTCAACAGCGGCCGGTCCTACGTCAAGGGTGGTTACGTCGAGGGCACCGTCGACTTCATCTTCGGCGGCGGCACCGCGGTCTTCAACGGCACGAAGATCTACCAGAAGCGGGCCAGCGGTGGCCCGATCACCGCGGCCAAGACGGACGCGGCGAACGCGTACGGCTTCCTGTTCTACAAGGCGACGGTGACCGGCGCGACGAACAACACCACCCAGCTCGGCCGCCCGTGGGGCCCGGCCGCGCAGGTGCTGTTCCGTGAGTCCAGCCTGAGCGCCACCATCAAGACCGCTCAGCCGTGGACCGACATGTCCGGCAACACCTGGCAGAACGCTCGCTTCTTCGAGTACGCGAACACCGGCTCCGGCGCCACCACCAACAGCAACCGCCCGCAGATGAGCGCCTCGACCGCGGCGAACTACACCCCGCAGAAATACCTCGCGGGCTCGGACAACTGGAACCCGGTGGGTTGATCATGACTATCTCGAAGAAGAAGCGCGCCGCTCTCGCGGCCTCCGTGCTGGCCGTGACGGTGCCGGTCGCGATCGTCGGCTGGTCGGTGCTCCCGTCCAGCGCGGCGGCCGCCCCGTCGGCCGGGAGCACCTATCAGCTGATCGTGAAGAAGAGCGGCAAGTGCGTCGACGTGCCGTCCGCGTCCAAGGACAACAGCGCCCTGCTCCAGCAGTGGGGTTGCACCGCGAACTCGGCCTGGCAGCAGTTCAAGCTGGTGGCCTCGGGCAGCAACTTCCTGCTGCAGAACGTGAACAGCGGCAAGTGCATCGACGTGCCCGGTGCGTCGACGACCTCGGGTCAGCAGGTGCAGCAGTACACGTGTGTCGGCTCGCAGACCAACCAGCAGTGGAAGCTGGCGGCGTCGGGTACCGACACGTTCCAGGTCATCAACGTGGGTAACGGGCTGTGCCTCTCCGATCAGGGTGCGTCGACGGCGAACGGCGCGGCGATCATCCAGGAGACGTGTTCGGCGAACAGCAACAAGCAGTGGTCGTTCGCGCCGGTGTCGTCCTCGTCGGGCCGCACCTGGCCGGCCACACCGGACGGGTTCGCTTCGACCGGTGGCGGCACGACCGGCGGCGCAGCGGGCACCACGGTCACCGTGAAGAACCTGGCCGACCTGACCAAGTACGTCACCGCGACCGAGCCCTACGTGATCAAGGTGGCCGGTGCCATCACGATCACGCCGAAGGGCACCGAGCTCAAGGTGAAGTCGAACAAGACGATCGTCGGCGCCGGCACCACCGGTGAGATCGTCGGTGGCGGCTTCTTCCTCGGTACGGGTGTCAAGAACGTGATCATCCGGAACCTGACCATCCGGGACACCCAGATGACCGAGGACGACCCGGACGACAAGGACTTCGACTACGACGGCATCCAGATGGACACAGCGGACCACATCTGGATCGACCACAACAAGATCACCCGGATGAACGACGGGATGATCGACAGCCGTAAGGACACCACCTACCTGACGGTGTCGTGGAACCTGCTCGACACCGGCAACAAGGCGTTCGGCATCGGCTGGACCGAGAACGTGACGGCCCGGATGACGATCCACCACAACTGGATCAAGAACACCAACCAGCGCAACCCCAGCACCGACAACGTCGCCTACGCGCACCTCTACAACAACTACCTGCAGAACATCACCTCGTACGGCAACCTGTCGCGCGGCAGCACCAAGATGGTTCTGGAGAACAGCTACTTCGACAATGTCGCGAACCCGTACAACGTCGACGACCTGACGAAGGGCCAGCTCAAGCAGAGCGGCAGCATCGTCAAGAACTCCAGCGGCAAGCAGGTGACCAACGGGTCCGCCTTCGACCCGAAGAGCTTCTACTCGTACACGCTGGACGCGGCGGCGGACGTTCCCGCCCTGCTCGGCACGTACGCCGGCCCGCAGGCCAACATCGGCAACTGATCCGCGGATGAGGGAAACGGCGGCGTCGCTCCTCCGAGCGGCGCCGCCTGCTCACGCCGTACCCCCAAGCCTTTCAAAGGCGCACCACGCGCCGAGAGAAAGCCCTCCACCGAGCGCAACCAGTTGAAAAGCGCGGCCCGCGCCGCGTCTCGGCGCGGCAGCCGGGTGGGCGCCTCCATCAGGCGATCTACTTCGAGGACGGCGACATCTCCGCGATCGCGTGAGCAGGGCGGACCGAGCCGGGCGGTGGGGTTGCGGATAACGTCTAGCGGGTGATGGGCAGGGGCGGGACCGTGCACCGCGTCTACAGCGTGGTGGTGTTCGTGATCCTTGCCGCGCTCGACAACGTGGCGATCGGGATCGTGCCGCCGCTCTACGGCAGCATCGGCGGGGACCTGGCGGTCAGCGAGGGGCACATCGCGCTGGCGACCACCGCGATGTTCCTGATCAGTGCGGTGGCGGCGATCGGTTTCGCGTACGTGGGGGATCGCACCGACCGCAAGCCCGTCCTGGTGGCCGGCACCCTGATCTGGGTGGCGGGCACCGCCTGGTCCGGCCTGGCCGAGGGATACCCGGCCTTCCTCGCCGCCCAGGTCGTCGCCGCGTTCGGGCTGGGTGGCGTGGCGTCGGTCAGCTTCGCGGTGGTCAGCGACCTGATCTCACCGAGGCGCCGCGGCCTGGTGATGAGCTTCTGGGGCCTCTCGCAGGGTGTTGGCACCCTGGCCGGCACGCTTGTCGGCGGGATCCTCGGGCACGACGACTGGCGGCGGCCGTTTCTGGTGACCGCTGCCGCCGGGGTGCTGGCGACGCTCGCCTACCTGCTCACCTACAACGTGCCGCGCGGTGACAGCCAGCCGGAGTTGGCCGGGGTCGACTACGACGAGCGGATCCACCACCGGGATCTTCCGGTCATCCTGAGCCGGCGTACGAACGTCTGGCTGATCCTGCAGGGTGGCACCGCGCAGATCGCCTTCGGGTCGATGGTCTGGCTGCCGATCCTGTTCCGGGCCCGGGCCGAGGACCAGGGCTACTCGGCCGGTACAGCGGTGCTGATCGGCAGCGTCTTCGCGACGGTCTTCCAGCTCGGTGCGGCGCTGTCGATCCTCGGCGGCATCGCCGGCGATCGCCTGCAACGCCGTACGCCCCGGGGCCGTGCCCTGGTCGCCGCCGTGGGCGTGCTCGCCGCCGTGCCGTTCTACGTGGTCCTGTTCTTCGTCCCGATGCGGATCACGGTGCCCGACGGCGCCGGCACCGGTGCGGTGATCCGCGGCGTGCTCACCAACGTGGTGACCGAGCCGACCGTCGCCGCCGGCCTGGCCATCGCGGTGTTCGCGCTGATGCTGACGTCGGCGAACTCGCCCAACTGGTTCGCGATGATCGCCGACGTGAACCCGCCGCAGCACCGCGGCACCGTCTACAGCCTCGGCAACCTGATCAACGGGGCCGGCCGGGCCGGTGGCAACGCGCTTGTCGGTGTGGTCTTCCGGTCCCTCTCGGGCGCCTTCCCCCCGCCGCTGAACTACGCGGTCGGTCTGGCCGCCTTCCAGTTCTTCTTCGTGCCGACCGGCATCATGTACTGGCTGGCCAGCAGGACGGTGGCGGCGGACATGGCGCGCACGCACGCCGACCTGCTGGCCGTTGCCTCAGAGCATCGCCCACACGGTGACGTCGGCAGGGACCCGGCCGTCGGCGTCCAGGGGCTCACTGCTCAGCAGGACCCGAGCCCCGGCCGGTAGCTCGACCGGTTCCGCGCCGAAGTTGGTGACTACGGCGAGGCCTCCGTTGCGGAAGGCCAGCGACTCCGGGCCGCTCTCCAGCCACGTGAGGACGCCCGAGCCCAGGCCGTGCTCGCGGCGCGTGCTCAGCGCCGAGCGATACAGCTCGTAGGTCGAGCCGGGGACGTCCACCTGCCGGTCCAGCGCGTACTCGGCCCAGATCGCCGGCTGCGGCAGCCAGCTGGCGTCGGCCGGGCCGAAGCCGTACGAGGGGGCGTCGGCCTCCCACGGGATCGGCACCCGGCAGCCGTCGCGGCCCCGCTCGGCGTGCCCGGACCGCTCCCACGCGGGGTCCTCCCGGTACTCGTCGCCGAGCGTGGTGTGCTCCGGCAGCCCGAGTTCCTCACCCTGGTACAGGTACGCCGAGCCGGGCAGCGCCAGCATCAGCAGCGACGCGGCGCGGGCCCGGCGCAGGCCGAGGGCGGTGTCCGGCTGGGGGTCCTCGGCGCCGATGCCGGTCCGGCGCGCCTCGCCGACGGTGAAGCCGAGCCGGGACGCGTGCCGTACGACGTCGTGGTTGGAGAGCACCCAGGTGGTCGTGGCGCCGACCGCCTCGTTCGCGGCGAGCGACGAGTCGACGATCTCCCGCAGCTCCTTCGGCGACCACGGCGCTTCCAGGTACGGGAAGTTGAACGCCTGGTGCATCTCGTCCGGGCGCACGTAGCGGGCCAGCCGTTCCTCCGGCTGCACCCACGCCTCGGCGACCAGGATGCGGCCGCCCGGGTACTCGTCGGCCACGGCGCGCCACTGACGGTAGATCTCGTGCACGCCCTCCTGGTCCCACATCGGCGGCGGCGGCCCGACCGGGTCCAGCCCGCCCAGGATCACCGACGGCGCGGTCCAGTCGGTCAGCTGCGCGTCCTTGATCAGGCCGTGCGCCACGTCCACCCGGAACCCGTCGACGCCGCGGTCCAGCCAGAACCGCAGGATGTCCAGGAACTCCGCGCGGACCTCGGGGTGGTCCCAGTTGAGGTCGGGCTGGGAGACGTCGAACAGGTGCAGATACCACTGGCCGTCGGCCACCCGTTCCCACGCCGAGCCGCCGAAGACGCTCTGCCACGAGTTGGGCGGCTCCTCGCCGTTCGCACCCTTGCCGTTGCGGAAGATGTAGCGCGCCCGCTCGGGGCTGCCCGGTGCGGCCTCGACAGCGGCCCGGAACCAGACGTGCTCGCTGGAGGTGTGGTTCGGCACGAGGTCGACGATGATCTTCAGGTCGAGGTCGTGCGCGGTGGCGATCAGCTTGTCGGCGTCGCCGAGCGAGCCGAACCGCGGGTCGACGCCGCGGTAGTCGGCAACGTCGTACCCGGCGTCGTTCTGCGGGCTGGGGTAGAAGGGCGAGAGCCACACGGCGTCGACACCGAGCCGGCGCAGGTGGGGCAGGCGCGCGGTGATGCCGGGCAGGTCACCCATGCCGTCACCGTTCGCGTCGGCGAACGAGCGTGGGTAGATCTGGTAGATGACGGCGTCGCGCCACCAGGTGTTCGTGGAGGGCATCGCCCAAGCGTATGGCGGGTTTGCGGGTCAGTCGTCGAGGATGGCCGCGAATCGCTCCTCGGCGAGGTCGAGCTGGTCGAGGATGTGTTGCTTGGCCTCGGTGGAGAGCGGTGTGTCGGGGCGTCCGACCAGCTCACGCAGCTTCGGAACGAGCGGCCGGTACTTCGTGGCGGACCGGTACGCCTTGTCGAGTGTCGTGTGAATCACGCCGACTCCGTTGTCGGTGAAGTCGGAGATCTTGATGACCCGGGCCCACGGGTCCCGTTCCAGGTTCTCCGCGACGTGTTCCCGGTACTGCTCGTCCCGGTCGCGCTCCGGGTCGTACTCCGGGTTGGTGACCGAGCTGACCAGCTCGGCGACCCGTGGCCCGAAGCGGCGGTCCAGTTCGGCGAGGGCGGCGGCGGTCAGCTCGGCGTGCGACCGGTCCGGTTCGAGGTTGCCGAGTTCAGCCGGATGGTCCTCGACGGCGTCGTGCAGCAGGGCCGCGGTCAGCACGTCGACGTCACGGACGCCGTAGTAGCGGATGATCCGGATGGCCACCCGGAGAAGGTGGTTCATGTACGGCTCGCGAACCCGCCGGTCGGCCGCGTGCAGGTCCGACGCGAGGTCGAGCGCCTCGACGAGCTGTTTCCGATCCTCCGTGGGGAACGAATCGAGTTCCAGCGCGAAACGATCCCGCAGTCCCGCCTCCCCGTACACCTCCGTGATCGCGTGCAGTGGCATCGAGAGCAGCAACCTTGGTGCCATGCCGTTCAGATATACCCGATCACGGGCGGCGATGGGTTTCGATCAGCTACCGGATGTGGCGGGTGGTACGGCCGGTGCGGCTGTCGCCGCCGGCCGGGGTGACGGCCGCGGGCCCGGCGAGGGACGCCCCGCACCCGGGGTTCGGCTGGTCACGACCGCTCGGGCGGCGGGGGAGAGGCGCATCGCACCCATCGAGGCCTGCTTCAGCGACCACGCCTGGGAGGCCTCGGCGTGGATTCCCCGTTTGGGTGTCCCCGCCCCGTCCGTGAACTCCTCCTCGGTCATCGCCTGCAGGGCGCTCAGCGCCACCCCGACTATCGTCGCGGTGGTGATCACCGTGATCGGGACCAGCATGGTGAGCGGCCGGATGCCCCCGGCGGCCGGCGCGTACGGGTCCAGCTCGATCGAGATCGCGGCCATCCCGGTGTAGTGCATGCCGCAGACAGCCAGCGCCATCACGGCGGCCGACGCGCTGACCCGGGCCCAGCCGCGCACCGACACGGCGAACCAGAGCGCCACCGTGCTCGCCGCGCAGGAGATCAGCACCGAGGCGGTGACCAGCAGCGGGTCGTAGTGGATCGTGGCGGGCAGTCGCATGCCCTGCATGCCGGTGTAGTGCATGGCGATCACGCCGGCGCCGGTGAGCACGCCCGCCGTGATCGTCTTGGCGGTGCTGCGGCCGCCGTGCCCGACCACCATCAGGCCGATCCCGACGGTCACCACCGCGAAGACCAGGCTGAGCAGGGTGCTGGCGAGGTCGTACCGGACCGGGCTCTCCGGCACGTCGAAGCCGAGCATCGCGGAGAAGTGCATCAGCCAGATGCCGCCGCCACCGATGGCGAAGGCGGCGATCGCCAGCCACCGTGCGCGCCGGCCGCGGCTGTGCGCGTCCCGGGCCCGGCCGGTGCAGAGCAACCCGAGGAACGACCCGAGGAAGGCCAGCAGGAAAGCGGCTATCGGGTTGTAGATCCCATAGGTGAAGTGATGCACGTGAGCCACTGATGACCTCGCGAAGGTTGACGATGATTCGCGGGGATTGAGTCAGATATCAGCGGCCGTACATCGCACCTGATGTGCGCCTGCGCCCCAAAGAGGACGCCCCGAAGAGGACCGGGTGCGTCACACGAAGAACCGGGGCCACCGTCGCCGCGTCCGCATCGGACGCCGCGGCGGCGACCCCGGTTCCGGGTCGTCGTTTCGTTCAGGGGGACAGGGATTCGGATTCAGGGTGCGTCAAACGTTGAAGATGCTGACGCCACCCGGGCCGACCAGGAGCCCGACGACGATCAGCACGACGCCCCACAGAATCTGCCGGCGGAAGAGCGCGAGGACACCGGCGATGACCAGGACTGCGGCGATGATCAGAAGCAAAAGTTCCATGCTGATGAGGTACCCGAACCCCAGAAATCGAAAACCTGCAACTCCCCCGTACGGGCTACGCGTTCGTCAGTTCGGTGTCCACAGAGTCACTGAGCAGCTGATACACGTTGTACGCCTGCTTGATGACGGGGTGGGCGACGTTGCGCACCGGCACTCCACCGGGGGTGCGGCCGCGCTCCGAGCCGTGGTGCGCGTGCCCGTGCAGGGCGAGCGCTGTCGGCGCCGAGTCGATGGCCTGCCCGAGCTGGTAACAGCCGAGGAACGGATAGATCTCCAGCGGCTCGCCGACCAGCGTCTCCGGCACGGGGGCGTAGTGGGTGAGGGCGACAAGCGCGTCGCACTCCACCGAGCTCAGCGCGTCCCGCAGGGCCGTCGCGAACGCTTCGGACGTGCCGACGAACGACTTCATCTCACGCTCGCCGAAATTGCTCGCGCAGGCGCCGGCGAAGCCGCCGCCGAATCCCTTGGTGCCGGCCACGCCGAGACGATGGCCGTTCAGCTCCAGTACGGTCGCCGAGCCCTCGAGCACGGTGATCCCGGCGTCGGTGAGGACCTGGGAGACCTCTTTCTCCTGGTCACTCTGATGATCGTGGTTACCGAGAACCACCACGACCGGTACGGCCAGCCCGCCGAACTCCTTGGTGAAGCAGCGGGCCTCCTCGACGGTGCCGTGCCGGGTCAGGTCGCCCGCGATCAGCAGTGCGTCGGCCCGCCCGGGCAGTTCCTCCAGAGCCGGCCGATAGCGGCCGACGACGTCCTTGTCCACGTGGACGTCGCCCACGGCGGCGATCCGGATCATGAAATCTCCTCCACCTCGCTGGGCGCCTGTGCCCGGGTGATGCCGATGTCACAGGTGATCTCGATCTCGGGGTAGCGGCTGGTGATCTGCCGGCAGATCTCGTCGCGCCGCTGGGCGCTCTCCACCTCGCCGCCGAGCACCACCGCGTTGTCCCGGCGCTGCACCGTGATGCCCTGTTCGGCGATCCGGTCGTGCTCGGTGAGCAGCCGCTGGATCTCGGCCTCCAGGTCGATCTGGTGGGTCATCTCATCCCCCTACCTTGAGTTCCCGCTCACCGGGGAACGCGACGACGTCCAACCTGTCCAGCAGGACGAGGAAGGCCTCCGCGTACGGCGAGCCGAGCGTCTCCCGGCGCACCCGATCCCAGTCGATCTGCTCGCGCAGCGACCGGGCGACCGGCAGGCCGGTGGCGAAGTCGCAGTAGTGCTGGCTGTAGCTGAGGAGCTTGTGAACCATCAGCTGGCTCGCGGAGAGCACCGGCATGTAGATCGCCTCGACCGAGATCTGGTCGGTGTCGTGCAGTGTCTCGTCGGTGACGGGTGACTCCACCGGCCGGTAGATCAGGTCCACCATCCGGCCCTCGTCGAAGACCTTGACCAGCCAGTCCTCGGGCGGCTGTTCGGTCGTGAATCCGACCGAGGCGAGTTCCTGGAGTGCCCGGTCCTTGTCCTGCTCGCGGATGAGGAAGTCCACGTCGTGATCGCTGGAGTAGCCCCCGCGGGCGTACACCGCGAAGCTTCCGCCCAGAGCAAACGGTATGTCCGCGCTCTTCAGCGTGGATGCCACCCGCTTCAGGGTGATGGCCAAACCTTCGTCCACCCGGTGTGGCATGGAGACCTCCTGTCCCGTGTCCGGTCCGTGAACGACTACCCGGAGTCGCCACACCTTGAACCCCAAGACCCATTCTGTACGGGTACGAGGCGATCCGACGCCGAACCGAATGTGCAGGCAGGGGCTACCGTCGGTTGGTATGGCTCTCACCGCGCAGTCCCCGACGATCCCGCCGGGCGTTCGCACCATCGCTCTGGTCGGCATCGACGGCTCCGGCAAGACCACCCAGGCGCACCGGCTCGCCATCGAGCTCTCGATCGACGGATACCCGGCGGAGTACCGCCGTAACGCCGGCGGGCGCCATTTCGTCGGCCGGATAGCCGGGTTCTTCGGCCGCGAGGACGCCGAGGACCTGATCGGGCGGCGCGCCATGCTCGCCGTCGAGTCGGTGCTCCGCTGGCTGGCCATCCTTCGCACGCTGCTGCGCCGCACCGTCCGTGACGAGATCACCGTGATGGACCGGTACGCGGTCTGCCAGTACGCGAGCCTGCGCTCGCACGGTGGCCGCCCGGCCGCCGAGCGCCGGGCCCGCCTCGCCTACCGCCTGTTCCCGGCGCCCGACGTCACGTTCCTGCTGGCCGTGGATCCCGAGGTCGCCCACGAGCGGATCGAGCGCCGCGGCTACGACCACGAGTCGATGGACTACCTGCGCGCCGCCACCACCGCGTACGAGTCGCTGCCGGAGTACCGCGATTTCGTGGTGATCAACGCCAACGGCACGCCCGACGAGGTGGCCGCCGCGATCCGGGCCGAGCTGGCCGCGCTCGTCGCGCCCGCGGTCGCTACGACGAGTCCCGCCGTTCCCCCGCTGCCGGTGCTGCCCTCACCCACTCCGACCCAGTCGGCCGAACTCCAGGCGGCCTAGGCCTGCCCGTAGACCGGGATCTGCGCGCCGCTGGTGGGCGCTGACGTGTCCGAGGCGAGGAACAGGATCGTCTCGGCGATGGCGGCGGGGTTCACCCAGCGGCTGCGGTCGGCGTCCGGCTGGCCGGTGCGATTCGCCGGGGTGTCGATGATGCTCGGCAGCACCGTGTTGCAGCGGACGTTCTGCTTGCGGTACTCGACAGCGACCGCGCCGGCGAACGCGAGCACCGCGGCCTTGGCTGTCACGTATCCGGCCGCACCGGGGAACGGTGCCACCGCGGCGCGCGACGACACGCAGACCACCGAGCCTCCGCCCGCGGCCACCAGGTGTGGCAGGGCGGCAGCGGTGGTGAGGTACGTCGGGCGCAGGTTCATCGTGAGCATCGCCTCGAAGTCGCCGACCGGCGTGTCGGCGATCAGGCCGCTGCTCGCATAGCCGCCGACCAGGTTGACCACGGCTCGCAGCGGCGCACCCGATTCCGACGCGGCGGTCGCGGCGGCCGCCCTGACCTGCGCCTCGACCATCAGGTCGGCTTCGACCGCAACGGCCTCGCCGGGCAGCCGGCCGGCGTTTCCGGGCCGGACCGGCGCGACGACCCGCCACCCCGCGGCGAGAAAAGCCGAGATCGTGGCCGAACCCAGCCCGCCTGTGCCACCCGTCACCAGTGCAGTACGCGTAACCGTCATCCGGAGAGCCTGTCACACCGTGGTGTTGTGCTATTCCTCACTCGCACCCAGGAACCGGCCGCCACCTGGGAATGTCTCGCCGCTCCGGAACGTCACCCGTGCGGGCGAGTGAAGTGTGGCCCGGCGTGGCGCATTGTGACCGGTGGTCCCGTTCCGGCCCGAGGTGCGGGATCTTTCGCTCGGACGTTTCATTCAGGCACGTCTTCGGCCGGCCGATGCTGCACATGAACCCCGCGGGCATCAAACCCGTACACGGGGGTGACGAGCATCGCGGAGCTCAGGTGATGCCCGTCGCTGTGACGGATGAGGGGCCGATGGTGTTATGAGAAGCGCGCCAAGGGTATCCGCCTGTCTACGGGACGGGCACCGAGAGTCCCCACTCAGCTTTCCCGCACGGGGCTCTCAGGTAAGACCCAGGCATTCGTGACACTTTCGACCCACCAGCTGGAATCAGTCCAGCCAGCAATTTGTTGTGGAGAAGGCAGCAACCGCAATGCACGAGCTGCGGACGTTACGGGAGAGGGCTGATGGACGCAGGTAATGCCCGTAACAGGGTTAGTGACGGCAATGAGGGGACCGTGGGCAACGTGGAGAAGAACAGCGTGATGCGTACCGATCAGGTCGCCGAGGAGCGCGACCTCGTCGGAGTCTACCTGCACGAGATCTCCCGGACGCCGTTGTTGGACGCCGCACGGGAGGTCGAGCTCTCGAAGGCAATCGAAGCGGGCCTCTACGCCGAGCACCTGCTCGAACAGGGCGAGGTTCGCCGCGGCGTCAGCCGGGAGGAACTGGAGCGGCTCGTCACCGAGGGCCAGCGCGCGAAGGACCTGTTCATCCGGGCCAACCTTCGCCTGGTCGTCTCCATCGCACGCCGCTACGTGCGGTCCGGCATGCCGATGCTGGACCTGATTCAAGAGGGCAACACCGGCCTCGTCCGCGCCGTCGAGAAGTTCGACTACGAGCGCGGCTACAAGTTCTCCACCTACGCCACCTGGTGGGTGCGCCAGGCGATCAGCCGGGCCATCGCCCAGCAGGAGCGCACCGTGCGCCTCCCCGTGCACCTGGTCGAGGACGTCAACCGGATGCGCAACGTCACCCGCCAGCTCGTCCGTGAGCTGGGCGGCGACCCGGAGCCGGAGCAGGTCGCGGCCGCGCTCGGCGTGACCGTCGAGCGGGTCAACGAGCTCACCCGCTGGGCGCAGGACACCGTCTCGCTGGACACCCCGGTCGGCGACGACGGCGACACCAACCTCGGTGACCTGGTCGCCGACAGCGACGCACCGTCGCCCGAGGAGATCGTGCTGAGCGCCCTGGAGCGCCAGCGCATCGAGGGCCTGCTGAACCACCTGGACGACCGTTCGGCGGGCATCATGCGCGCGCGGTACGGCCTGGAGGACGGCCGCGAGCACTCGCTGACCGAGGTGGCCTCGCGCTTCTCGCTCAGCCGCGAGCGGATCCGCCAGCTGGAGATCCAGGCGCTCGGCCGGCTGCGTGAGCTGG
The DNA here is from genome assembly GCF_042666575.1 of Actinoplanes sp. GCM10030250. Taxonomy (NCBI): domain Bacteria; kingdom Bacillati; phylum Actinomycetota; class Actinomycetes; order Micromonosporales; family Micromonosporaceae; genus Actinoplanes; species Actinoplanes sp. GCM10030250. The sequence continues at coordinate 132,893 of NZ_JBHTDO010000025.1, forward strand.
CCCGGGCCGAGGGCCTGCAGGCCGCCTGACCTTCGTACCCCCTACGTTCCTTCCCCCCCGCAACGCGAAAGGCCGGCGCCCCCGAGGGGCACCGGCCTTCTTCGTCGCGTTGCTCGACGTGCCGACTACTTGATTCGGCCGTAGCCGTTCGGCGTCATGATGTCGATCGTCCGGTGCAGCACGTTCCGGCCCGCGGAGGGCGCGTCGATGATCTTGCCGCTACCGACGTAGATGGCGACGTGCCCGTTCGATCGGTAGAACACCAGGTCGCCCGGCTGGAGATCGGACCTGCTGATCCGGGCGGTGGCGCTGTACTGCGCGGCGGCGTTGTGCGGCAGTGACTTACCCGCCGCGGCCCAGGACGCCGCGGTGAGACCGGAGCAGTCGTACGAGCCGGGGCCGTCGTCGCCGTAGCCGTAGGGCTTGCCGATCGCGTTGAAGGCGTACGTCACGGCCTTGCCCGCCGAGCCGGGGATGCTGGGGATCTTCCCGGTGTACGACGAGCCGGTCTCGGTGGCGCTGCCGTAGACCTGTTCCCGCATGTCGTACAGGTCGTCGAGGTCGTCCTCGATCTTCTTCTTGCGGTCGGACAGCTCCTTGACCTGAGCGGTCTGCTTGTCCTGGGTGATCTTGAGTGCCGCCTTGCGTTCGGCGAACGTCTCGGTGGTCTCCTTGAAGGCGTCGATGTCCTGCTGATTCGACTGAGCGATCTGCTCCAGGAACGCCATGCGCCCCAGCAGATTCTCCTCGTCGCCGCTCACCAGCACGTCGACCGCGCCCACCTTGCCCTGGATGTACGAGGTGGCGGCGATGGTCTGCACCTTGGCGGTGGCGGTCGCGAGAGCGGCCTGGGTCGGCTTCAGCGAGGCTTCCAGCTTCACCGAGTCGGCCTTGGTCTTCTTCAGGTCGAGCCGCATCTTGTTGTACGACTCGGTGACGTCCTCGAGCTTCTCCGACGCTGCGTCGATCTTCTTCTTGAGCTCGCTCTTGGACGGGGCCGCATGGGCGGCCGTCGCTCCCGACGTGGTGATCGCGAGCGCTGTCAGCGCGACCACGAGCGCCCGGAGCCGGGTACGGGGGTGTGGCACTGGTCAGGGGCCTTTCTTCCGCTTGGCCGCCTACCGGTTTTCAGTGGCACCGGGGTGGGCGGGAAGAAGGCCCGACCGCTGGTTTCCCGGTTCCGATCGTGACGGCCGCCGCCCGGGGAAGGGCGGCGGCCGTCACGGAAGATTCGGCGGCGTTGGCCGGCGCCACTCGAGGGTTTATGGCTGCGGACCGAACCAACCGCACTAACCTATCGATGGCAGAAAAGAAATCAAGGCCTGAGCGAGTGAATTCTGCCAATAGCCGGAGTTGTGAGTTTAATCCCGATAACGCGCTGTCATTCGGCCGCAGCTAAGCGTTATTTCGGCCGAGCAAACGGACTATTCGCTCAGCGCCGGCTCGTATGCCGAGTCCGCCATCCAGTGCCGGGTCACGCGCCGTTCCGCCCAGAACGAGAAGAACGGAATCGTGCCGGCCAGCATGACGAGGACCATCCGGCCGAACGGCCACTTGGCCCGGCGCGCGAGATCGAAGGTCAGCACCAGGTAAACCATGTACAGAAAGCCGTGGAACGGACCGACCAACTCGACCACCGTGGGATTGTCGCCGAGGTACTTCAGCGGCATGCCGATCACCACGAGGAGGATGAGGACCACGCCGACGATCCAGGCGATGATCCGGTAGCGGGTGAGGGCTCCCTGCACGGTCGATGTCTCCTTCACGGGGTTCACTGGCACTGGGTTCACTGGGGGATGCGGCCCGGATAGTCGCCGGCCCGGGCTCCCGGGTGAGCGGCCAGCCAGGACAGATAGTCGTTGTAGGCCTCGAGCTCCGGGTCGTCCGAGGACTCCGGGCGGTCGGCGGGGCGGGCCGCGGCCACTCGCACCGGCCGGCCGAGGGCGACCGGGGCGTCGGCGGAGCGCGACGCGGATGCGGGCGCGGGCTCGGCGGGGGTCTCGGGCTCGCCGGCGATGCGCCGGCGGGCGAGCTGGACCTCACGGAACCAGATGAAGACGACGAACCCGCCGAAGACCGGCCACTGGAACATGTAACCCCAGCTGATCGAGTTGCCGTCGGTGGCCCGGCTGAACTGCCACCAGCCCAGTCCGAGGCAGGCGGCGGTCAGCACGAGCGCGGCGACATGCCGGGCCAGCCATGCCGGGGTCCACAGCCCTTTCATGTCCCCGAGCGTACCGGCGCGGGTTTGGCTGCCGCCCGGTCGGGCAACCGTGCTGGCGAGCCGCGCGGGTTTGGCTGCCGCCCGGTCGGGCAACCGTCCTGGCGAGCGACGCTGAAAGAGCGGAGGTGCATGATGACGGACGCGCGTTTCGACGACGGCGCGGCGGTGGTCTTCGACACCGGCATCGACCCGGCAGGTCTGGCCGACGAGGATCTCTTCCGCGAACTCGGCAGCCTCTACCGGACAAGACTGCAGACGCTGCGGCACGGGCCTGACGCGGCCCTGGAAAACCATTTCAAGCGGACCGCGGAACTGGAGACCGAATACATGGCCCGGTACCCCGGACGTGAGGTCGACCCCGGTCGCCTCACCCAGGCCTCCTGAGAGCGTGGAATGACCTCCCTGAGCGACCGGGTGTCCCGCGTCTCGCGGGCGTACGCCCCACACGACCATCGGCCGCTCGCCGGCTACCTCGTCGCCATGGGCGCGTTCGGTGCCCTCGCGGCGAGCCTGGCGGCTGCTGCCCGGGTGACCGGCCGCCCGGTGCCCGAGCGTCCCTCCGCCGCCGACGTGGCGCTGCTGTCGATCGCCACCCACAAGCTCAGCCGGCTGATCGCCAAGGACGCGGTGACCAGCCCGCTGCGTGCCCCGTTCACCCGTTACTCGGAGCCGGCCGGAGCGGCCGAGCTGAACGAGGAGGTGCGTGACGAGGGCAGCTCGGTGCGGCACGGCATCGGCGAGCTGATCACCTGCCCGTTCTGCCTCGCCGTCTGGGTGGCCACCGGGCTGACCGGCGGCCTGGTGCTGGCTCCCCGGCTGACCCGGCTGGCCGCCACCGTTCTCACGGCGACGGCCGTCTCCGACTTCCTGCAGATGGGCTACTCCATCGCCAAGGAGAAGGCCGAGGGTTAGCCGACGGCCCGCAGTGCCTCGGCGGCCTCGTCCTGGGCGTACTCGCCTTCGGGCAGGGCGTCGATGCGGGTCAGGGCGCCGGCCGGCAGGTCCGCCGCGAGGGCCCGGCGCTGCAGGTCGCCGCTGGTCAGGCGCTCCTGGGCGTCGAAGGCGGAGTCGAGGAAAGCGTCCAGTTCACGGATGTCATCGGTCACGCCGACGGAGCTACCCGGGCGGGCTCGCGGCAAACACCGCACGTGTTATCCAGGTCACAATCCCTGCAGGAATCCCGCCGGGGTGCCGACAGTTGTGTACGGATGCCGGTGTGCCCAGTGTCCCCGGGCCTCACCCTTAGCCTGCACGGAATACCAGTTCGGCTGGAGCCGTGTTGAGCCACTCGCCGCGAGGCGACCTGCACACCGGCATCTACTTTCGCGCCGCTCCCTGATCCGTCGGGGAGCGGCGCGGTTGTTTCCGGCCCAGTTGCTCCGGCCCGGTTGTTTCCGAAGCGGTTGTTTCCGGCCCCGGTGGGTCGCTCCGGTGCGTTTCCGCGACGCGACAAGGGGTAGAGATCAATTCATGACTGACGAGCGGACCGGGCGGCGCGCATCCGACCTCCTCCCCGAGGAGACAGCCGGTGGCAGCGACGACCCGAGGGCCCAGGCGGAGGCCATCCTGGCCGACTCCGACGAGCGTCAGGACGATCCCGGAGCGGCACCGGACTCGTTTCTCGAGCGACGTCGTTCGGACGAGACCGTTTATCCGGACGAGGCCCCTCGTTAGGGGCACCGGGCATCCCACCGTGCTTGATCGACGTGGCAGGATCCCTCGCGTGTCCGTCCCGCACCGTCGCGTCCCGGCCGCGCATCGCGGCGCCCGGCTGACCCGGCGCACCCCTGCCGGCATCCCGAGCGAACCGGACGCCGGCCGCCGCACGCCACCGGGCCCCGACGGGCGCCGGACCAGGCGATCCACCCTCTTCAACCAGACCGGCCCGCATGCGGTCGAGCTCGCCGGACTGCTGCACGAGCTGAGCGTCCGGTTGCTCTCCGCGGACCGGCTCACCCAGGCTCTGGACCGGCTCGCCGCCTTCGGCGTCTCCGCACTGCCGGGCGTGGTGCGCTGCTCGGTCACGCTCATCAGTGAGGGCGGGCCGCTCACCAGCGCGGCCGCCGGCTCGGTGGGGAAGACCTTCGACCATCTTCAGTACGCCGAGAGCTCCGGACCCGGACTCGAAGCAGCACGAACCCGTTCGCTGGTGACCTCGGGTGACCTGCCCGGCGACGAGCGCTGGCCGCACCTCAGCGCGGCGGCACTGGCCGACGGGCTCGCCGCGGTGGTCGCGATCCCGCTGGACGTACGGCGTACCGCGGTGGGCGCGATCAGCCTCCACCTCGATCGAGCCGGTGAACCCGACCCGGAGCTGCTTGTCACCGCCATGGCGGTGGCGGGGCAGGCCGAGGTGCTGCTCGGGGAGCTGCACCGGCGCGACGCGCTGGCCGAGGGCGCCGAGGTGGACCGGGCGGTCGGCGTGATCATCGCCCAGCGGGGGTGCGGTGTGCAGGAGGCCTATGCGGTCCTGCAGGAGAGCGCCCAGCGTCTCGGGCTGGACCGGCGCACCGTGGCCGAGCGGCTGATCAAGGCCGCCGCCCGCAACGCCGGCTGACCACCTCCAGAATCAAAGCAACGCTCACGGCCAGCCGGTGGGGCCAGCTGGGCGTGAGCGTGGGTTTGGGGGCCGGGAGGGACCCCTCACGGCCAGCCGGTGGGGCCAGCTGGGCGTGAGCGTGGGTTTGGAGGCCGGGAGGGACCCCTCACGGCCAGCCGGTGGGGCCAGCTGGCGTGAGCGTGGGTTCGTGGGCCGGGTCAGGTGGTGGGTTTGTCGACGTGCTGGATTACCTCGAATTCGAGGAGGCTGGCGCCGGCGGCTACCGGGCGGCTGCGTTCGCCGGCGTGTGCCTCCTTGGCGCTGCCGTTGGACCAGGCCTGGAACGCTTCCTCGGACTCCCAGCGGGTGTAGACGAAGTAGCGGTTCTCGCCGGCGACCGGGCGCAGCAGTTCGAAAGCGAGAAAGCCGGGGGAGTTCTCGACGGCGCCCTGCCGGGCGGCGAAGCGCTTCTCCAGCTCAGGGCCGGCGCCTTCGGGAACCTCGATCGCGTTGATCTTCACAACAGCCATGCGGTCACGCTACTGCGCGGGGCTGAGAGCGGGTTAAGGACGCGGGGGTACGGGAGTGTGCTTTAGCCCGTACCCCCAAGGTTTTTTCAACCGTCAGTGGCTGCCGGAACCGGCCCGCCGCCCGGACCCGGCACTCCCGCGCTCTTCTGCGCCTGCAAGGCGTCCTCGGCGCGCGCCTGCTGCGCCGACCGCTGCGCCAGCGGAAGCTCCGGAAGGAAGAAGACGACGATCAGGCCGATCAGCATCACGGCGAAGGCGAGCAGGTAGACGACGTGCACGCTCTCCGAGAAACCGACCTTGAACGGGTGCGCGATGACGTCCGAGAGCCGGCCCAGGAACGACGTGTCGGTCAGCGCGTCACCGCTGGTGGCCTGCTTGAGGAGCTCCTGCTGGGCGGGATCGGCCTGCAACGCCGCCTGGAACTCCGGTGTCTGCTGAGCGGTGGTGAACTCGTCGCGGATGTTGCCGGGCAGGACGTTGAACAGCACCGAGAGGAAGACAGCGGTGCCCAGCGTGCCGCCCATCGAGCGGAAGAACGTGACGGCGCCGGTGGCCGTGCCGATCTCGCGGGGTGACACCGCGTTCTGCACTGCGGTGATCATCGGCTGCATGTTGCTGCCCAGGCCGAGGCCCATCATCACCATGACCAGCATGGTCCGCCAGAGCGGGGTGTCTGCCCCGACCAGCGAGAAGAGGAAGAGCGCGACGACCATCAGGACGCTGCCGACGATCGGGAAGATCCGGTAGCGGCCGGTGCGGGAGATCAGCTGGCCGGAGATGATCGAGCCGGACATGATGCCGACCACGAACGGGATCATCTGCAGGCCGGCCATGGTGGCCGAGGAGCCCTTCACGATCTGGAGGTAGAGCGGGACGGTCATCAGGCCGCCGAACATCGCCATGCCGAGGATCGTGCTGGAGGCCGCGCCGACGGCGACCGTACGGTTGCCGAACAGCCGCAGCGGCAGCAGCGCCTCGTTCTTGTAGGCGCGTTCGGCGAGGATGAACCCGATCAGCCCGATCACGCCGATCACGTAGCAGGCGATCGACTTGCCGGAATCCCAGCCCCACTCCCGGCCCTGCTCGGCGACGGTGAGCAGCGGCACGAGGGTCACGATCAGGGTGAGCGCGCCGGGCCAGTCGATGCGGTGGTCGACCCGGTGGTGCGGCAGGTGCAGCACCTTGGCGACCACGGCCATCGCGGCGAGGCCGATCGGCACGTTCAGGTAGAAGACCCAGCGCCAGCCGTCCACCCCGAGGATCTTGTCGGCACCGGCGAAGAAGCCGCCCATGATCGGGCCGAGCACGCTCGCGGTGCCGAAGACGGCCAGGAAGAAGCCCTGGTACTTGGCGCGCTCGCGGGGCGGGACGATGTCACCGATGATCGCGAGGGCCAGCGACATCAGACCGCCGGCGCCGATGCCCTGCACGGCCCGGAACGCGGCGAGCTGCCACATGTTCTCGGAGAGGCCGCAGAGGAACGAACCGACGATGAAGATGCCGATGGCGAAGAGGAAGAACGGGCGCCGGCCGTAGATGTCGGAGAGCTTGCCGTACAGCGGGGTGGAGATCGTCGAGGTGATCAGGAACGCCGTGGTCGCCCAGGCCTGCATGTCGAAGCCCTGCAGGTCGTCGGCGATCGTGCGGGTGGCAGTCGCCATGATCGTCTGATCGAGGGCAGCCAGGAACATGCCCATCATCAGGCCGCCGAGGATCGTCAGGATCTGGCGGTGGGTGAATTCCACCGGGTGTTCGGCCGGTGGGCTGGGATTACTCACGGAATCTCCCGTGGGGGTGCGGTGGGATCGGTGCGCAGCAGCGCCTCGATCGAACTGTTGAACTGCTCGAACAGGTCGGAGAAGGACGCGATCCGCTCGGCGGGCCAGTCGGCGAGCGCCTCACCGAGCAGCGCCACCCGAGCCGCGCGGAGCCGCTCGCAGGCGATCTCCCCGGCCTCGGTGACCGCCAGCCGGGAGGCCCGCCCGTCCTCCGGGTCGGCCTCACGACGGGCCAGGCCGGCTTTCACCAACTGTGCCACCTGCCGGCTGATCGTCGACGGGTCCGCCTGCTTGATCTCAGCGAGGTCGGTGACCCGCATCGGACCCATCGCCCGCAGCGGGAGCAGCAGCATCAGCGCGGAGGACTCGGCACCGAGGTCGCCCGCCTTGAGCATGCCCCGGAAGCGGGTGCTCATCCTGATGAACCGCACGATCTCGTCGGCGAGACGGGTGGGGTCCTGCTCTGGCACGTGTCGCCGTCCTCGGTTGTCTTTTAGATGGTTGCACCCTACAACTTGTTGCTTGGTGAACGCATGCGGGTTCACCTCATCCGCCATACGCCCGTGCGGAGGCTCTCGGTCTCCTCGAGCGATGCGGGTACGGGTACGTCGTACTCGGTCACGAGCTCGAAGAGGCGATGCGGGAAATACCCCCGGCCCGGGTCGCCAACCAGCACGGAAGCGCCTTTCCGGCGGGCCGCGCGCATCAGGGCGGTCATCTGCGGCGCGCTCGCCGGGCTGTAGAAGACGTCGCCGGCGAGGACGACCTCGGGGCTTTCGACGTGGTCGTGCAGGGTGAGGCCGTTGGCGGCGGCGTTGCGGTGGGCGGCTGTCACCGCGGCCGGGTCGATGTCGGAGGCCTCGACGGCGGTAGCGCCACACCGTGCCGCGGCGATCGCGGCAATGCCGGAGCCGGTGGCCACGTCCAGCACGCGGCGGCCGGCCACCTCGTGCGGGTTGTCCAGGAGGTAGCGGGCGAGGGCCTGGCCGCCGGCCCAGACGAAGGCCCAGAACGGCGGGGGCCGGTCGCTGTGGAACTCGCCGCCGGTCAGGTCGAAGAGTCCCGCGGAACCGTTGGCCAGGTGCAGGGAGAGTTCGGGAGCCAAGGGGACCGGGAGGAGGGAGGTCGCTGGTTGCACCCGCGGATTGTCCCTCGGGGTCTCAGGCCCCTGAGCCTCAGATCGGGCTGGGCCTCGATCGGCTTCGGCCTCAGATCGGGCTGGGCCTCGATCGGGCTTTGGTCTCAGATCGGCTGGGTGGCTGATGCGGGGAGGGCGACCAGGAGCTTCGCCCGGTACTCGCCGCGGGCCTCGGCTGCCCACGGGGCGTCCTCGCCCTCGAGCAGGGGGCGAGAGGCGAGGAAGGCCGCCGCGGCCAGTGGGCGGGCGGCGCGCTCGGCCGGGCGGCCCGCGGCGGCGGCGATCAGGGCGTCGAAGGTGGCGGCGTCGACGCGGACCCGCTCCGGGACGAGGTGAAGGTGGCCCCGGTGGGTGGCGATGACCGAGTCGCGGCTGCGGACGCCCGGCTCCAGGTGATCACGAAGCAGCCGCAGGTCGTCCTTGACCGTCCCCGGCGGGACATCGAGCAGCTCAGCCAGCTCCACAAGCGACCGCTCGCCGCGCAACGCGAGCAGCGCGAGAAGATGACGCGGGCGCCGGCCACCGAAGTCGTCACCGGAGAGGCTGATACCCCGGGTGCGGACCTCGAGGCGACCGAAGAGCTGGATGTCGAACATGATCGAAAACTGTCCTCTGGGAGGTCTGTACCAGCAAGCCCCAATGCGAGGGGGCCGATAGGCCGAAAGACTGGTGATCACATCCGCTTGGCGGCAACCGTTCGTCGGCCGTACCGGCGGGGTCGGGCCCAGCGGTACAACACGAGCCTGTTGGTAGGTCGGGACCCGCTTCGGGTAATCCTTAGACTGCGCGGAGCCCGCCGGGCGACAGAGGAAGGTGACGTATGGACAGCGACGAGGCGATCCGAGTGCTCGTCGTAGACAGCCACCAGACTTTCGCCGAGCTGCTAGGACACGCGCTGGCCGGGCAACCGGACCTGCGATGTGTGGGGCATGCGCGTAGCGGGGCGGAGGCACTGCGGCTGACGAACGAGCTGGAACCGGACGTCATCGTGCTCGATCCGGAACTGTCCGATGCCGACGGCATCGCCATCGCGGAGCTGATTCGCGTACGACAGCCGGATATTCGTGTGGTGATCCTCACTGCCAGCGAGGAGCAGGCGCTGGTTCGGCGTGCCACGGCTGCCGGTGCGGCCGGGTTCCTGTCCAAGAACGGTGCGCTCGGTGACGTCCTGAACGCGCTGCGCACCGCGCACGGCGGCGGGATGACGGTCTCCACCGACATCCTGGCCCGGCTGCTGCGCAGCACCTCACCGGCCAGCGTGCCCCGCGGCGGCGGTCTCACCGCTCGTGAGGACGAGGTGTTGCAGCTGATGGCGGCGGGTCTGGACGCTCGGGCGGTGGCGCGCCGGCTCGGAATAAGCGTGCACACGTGCCGCGGATATCAGAAGGCAGTCCTCGCGAAACTGGGTGCGCACAGCCAACTCGAGGCGGTCGCGATCGCCACCAGGCGCGGACTGGTTCGTCCTGACCAACGGTAAACCTTCCGGTCACTCATCCGAGAAGCGATTCCATCCGTACTCCATCCGGGGGCTTGGCTTCAGGGGCGTTGGGCAGGGAGGAATCGAGTGGACCGTACCGCTGTCGGCGCGTCGTCCGACCCGGTGGTGGCCGGGGCGAAGGACGAGGCGTCGGCTGATCGCGCTGCGTTGCCCCGCCGCCGGCCACGGGCCGCGGGGCTGGAGGACACGATGGGCGGGGATCAGCCCGTGAACTGGTTCGGGGGTGGAGCGCCGGGGTCGCCGGCGGGTCCCGCTGAGCCGTCGTCTGCTGGTCCTGCTTCGGGGTCTTCCGCTTCGGCGGCTCGGTCTTCGGGGTCTCGGTCTTCGCGGTCTCGGTCCTCGGGATCTCGCTCTTCGGGGTCTTCCGTGCCTGCGTTTTTTGCTTCGGCGGCGTCAGCTTCGGCATCGTCTGCTCCGGCGGCGCCTGAGTTTGGGCCGGCTTCTCCGGCTGGGCCTGGGCGGACATCGTTCGGCTTCAGTGATGGGCCGATCGGGGGTGCGCGGCCGGCGGGTCTGCCGAAGCGTGCGGGGTCGGACTCGGGGAGTTTGCCGATCGTGCGTACCAATGTGTCTGGATCTGAGAGTTCCGACATTTCTGACGAAGGGGCGTTCTCTTCGGGCGGGTCTGCTTCCGGATCTGAGGCGGTTTCGCAGCCCGCTCAGTCTGCCCGGGCGGATTCCTGGACTGATGTGCCTGCCGCGTCCGCGTCCGCTTACTCGGGTGAGGTCTGGAGTGGCTCACAAGCCGCTCAGGGTGGGCAGGGCGGGCCGGCTACTTCGACCGCTTCGGCTACTTCGACCGCTTCGGCTGCTTCGGCTGCTTCGGCCGTTTCGGGGGGTGAGGCGTGGATGCCTGTGCCGTTCGAGCCCGCCTCGCCGCGTGCGATCGGTGTGGACGGCTGGAGTTCGTCGTCGCCCTCCTGGTCGTCTGCCGGTGACGGTGTTCCGGCGGGTTGGTCCAGTGAGGCCCGGGGTAGCCGCGACACCGGCCTCAACGAGCCGTCGGTGTGGAGCGACAGCCCCACCTCGGCGCCGCCGGCCCGGCGTGGACAGTCCCGGTTCGTGACCTTCGGCATGACGCTTCTGGGCGCTGTGGCGCTCGCCGCGATCGCCCTCACCGGGGTGGTCTACTACTCCGGCCCGGACACCGAGATCGGCGAGATGCTCCAGCTCGGCAACGGCGGTCGCGAGGATCAGCGGACGGCGACCGGGCCGCTCGACGGTCGTACCGTTGCGACCTTTGAACTGCTTGCCGCGACCGACCGGGTCAAGCTCAGCATCGCTGACCTCGGCACCGACCTCTACCGGATCAGTGCACCCGAGGGTGCGGGGATTCAGCCCAACACCGCTCTGCGCGACGACCGGCTGCTGCTGGACCTGGCCCGCGAGGAGGCCGGGACCGGCGGGGAGGTCGAGGTGGTGCTCGCCGCGAAGGTGCGCTGGACGTTGCGCTTCTCCGGGTACGCCGCCGAGCGGATCGTCGACCTGAGCGACGGCCGGATCAGCGGGATCGAGCTGGTCGGCGGCACGCGGCGGGCGGAGATGACGCTGGCCGACGCGGTCGGAACGGTGCCCATGAAGATCACCGGGGGGATCGAGGAGCTGGTGCTGCGGGCGCCTGCCGAGAACCCGGTACGGGTGCGGGTCGGCGGTGGCGCGGGAACGGTGACGGCCGGGGCGCGGACACTGCGCGATCTGCCCGCGGGTTCCACGCTGACGCCCAAGGACTGGCAGAAGACGAACCGGTACGACGTGGACGCTGTGTCCGCGATTGCGGTGCTGAAGGTCGAGGAGCGGCGGCCCTGATCGGGTGTGGCCCTGATCTTTGCGTATCTGATCGGTGCGGCCCGTTCAAGAACAGGCCGCACCGATCAGAAACGGTCAATCAGAGGACGCGCAGGCGGACGGTCTGCTCCATCGAGCGGAGCTGGTCGAGGACCACGTCGGGGTAGCCGCGGGCGATGTCGGTGATCAGGTAGCCGTACTCACCGCGGGTGCTGAGCATCTGGCCCTCGACGTTGACACCGTGCTCGGCGAGGATCCGGTTGACGTCGGCGAGCACGCCCGGGGTGTTCTTGTGCATGTGCACGATGCGGTGCATGCCGGGCAGCTCGGGCAGCGTGACGCCGGGCAGGTTCACGCTGAGCGTGGTGTTGCCCTCGGAGACGAACTTGGCAAGCTTGTTCGCCACGAAGCCGCCGATGTCCGACTGCGCCTCCTCGGTCGAACCGCCGATGTGCGGGGTGAGGATGACGTTCGGCAGGCCGCGCAGCTCGGAGAGGAACTCGTCGCCGCGGCCCTTCGGCTCCTTGGGGAAGACGTCGACGGCGGCACCGGCCAGACGCCCGCTCTTCAGGGCGTCACGCAGGGCCAGGTGATCGACGACGATGCCGCGGGACAGGTTGAGGAAGAGGCTGCCGGGACGCATCTTGGCGAACTGCTCGGCGCCGAAGAAGCCGGCGTTGCCGGGACGGCCGTCCACGTGCAGGGTGACGACGTCGCTGGTCTCCAGCAGCTCGTCCAGGCTGGCGCAGCGGTGGGCGTTGCTCAGGGCCAGCTTGTCGGCGGTGTCGTAGAACGAGACCGACATGCCGAGGTTCTCGGCGAGCACGGACAGCTGGGTGCCGATGTTGCCGTAGCCCACGATGCCGAGGCGGCGACCGCGGATCTCGTGCGCGCCGTCGGCCGACTTGTCCCAGACGCCGCTGTGCATCAGCGTGTTCTTCTCGGTCAGCCGGCGCGTCAGCGAGATGATCTCGGCGATGGCCAGCTCGACGACCGAGCGGGTGTTGGAGAACGGCGCGTTGAAGACGGCGACACCACCGGCGGACGCGGCCGGCAGGTTGATCTGGTCGGTGCCGATGCAGAACGCCCCGATGGCGACCAGCTTGTCGGCGGCCTCCAGCACCTTCGCGGTCACCTGCGTCTTGGAGCGGATCCCGAGCAGCTGCACCCCGGAGATGCGCTCGATCAACTCGGCCTCGTCGAGAGCGTTCTTCACGGACTCGACGTGGAAGCCGTCCTCCTCGAGGCGGGAAACCGCGTCGGGGTGGATGCTCTCGAGAAGCAGGACTCGCACCTTGGCCTGGTCGCTCATCATCTTCCGTTCCATGTTTCGGTTGGCCGCCCGGGCCGCCACGCCGAAGCCCAGTTCACAGGGCGTCAAGCCTAGTCCCCCGGCTGGCGGGGCCCGGTGCGGTGTGCTGGAGGTCCCATCTGCCGGTCAAACCCGGTAACTGTTACGGGTGGGCAGCGGGTGTGGTTCAGGCGGGTTTCGGCCTCAGCCGCTGGTTGCGGCCGGCTCGGTGATTACGGCGCTGTTCGATGGCGGCCTTGCTTGGTGATTGCGGCGCTGTTCGTGGCGGCCGGCTTGGTGATAACGGCGTTGTTTGTGGCAGCCGGGCTCGGTGATTGCGGCGTCATTCGTTGGGGCTCGGCTCCGGTGTTGTTGCGGCGGTCAGGGCGGACCGCAGCCAGGGCAGCAGGGCGTCGCCCTGGAAGCGCTGGAACGCGCGCACGGTGGGCAGCCCGGGCGGTGGCGGCTGACGCGACCTGTGCTGGAAGAAGGCGGTGTAGCCGGAGATCACACCCACCGCGTCGTCGTGGTCGACGCCGTCGAGGAGCGGGCCCGGGTCGCCGCCGTGGACGATCACATTGATCGCCAGGAGCACCGAGTCCAGCCAGGCGGGTGCGAGGCAGCCCCACGGCCAGTCGACGATGATCATGCGGCCGTCCGGTCGTACCAGAATGTTGTCTGCCCGAATGTCGGCGTGCGCGAGCGTCTCGCCGCCGGCCAGCGCGGTGAGGCCGCGCTGCGCCGACGCGTGCAGCGCGCCCAGATGTTGCCGCGCCCAGGGATCAAAATCGGTCGGCGGCGCAGCCGCGAGAAGCTCCCAGGCGGCGAAGTCGGCGGCCAGGAGGTCGGTTGCGGCGGGCAGGCCCGGCAGGGGCGCCGGCGTGAGTGCGCGGGCGAGGTCGCGGAGCGTGGTGGCGGCGGCGTCGATCTCTTCCTGCACCCAGGGGGTACGCGGATGCACGCCCTCCACATCCTCCAGGACCAGCACCACCCAGTCGCCGTCGTCGAAGCCACTCAGCACGCGGGGAACCGGGGCCTCGGGCGGGAGACTCGCGGTGATGCGCAGCTCCTGGCGGGCCATGGCCGCCGACTCGATGTTGATGGCGGGTGTCACGGCCTTGACGAAGGCGCGCCGCCCCGACGATGTGCGAACCCGGTCAGCGGTGCCGGGAGAGAAACCGCCGGCCTGGGACTGCGCCTCGACCACCGGCCCGCCGCCGATGATCTCCTCGACCCGGTGCCGGACGTGGACGGGCAGGTCGTCCCACCTGATCCGGGTGCCGCTTGCTGTGACCATGCGGGAGATGGTGGCAGGGTGTGCCGCCCTCGGGAAACGGAATTCCCGGCGTCTGTGGACGGGGCGGAAAGTGTCGTACCGAGGCGGGAGGATGTGGGCATGTCCTTTCTGGAGAGCGGTCGGCCGGGAGCTCGGGCGGGTCCGCCTGCCGGCTAGGCGGGCGGTGTGGGTGGAGCGTGCCGTTTTGGGGTAGTGACCGGCTCGCTGGTCGGTAATTTCGAGGAAGCTTTTTCATACGGCCGGGTGATCCGCCGCGGGTGTCCGCGGTGCGGTGAGCCGGCGGGCGGCGAGGTGGGGCGATGGGGTCGCTGGGGTGGGCTGTCTGTCTCTCCCTGCTCTCGGTCGGCGCCTATGCCACGGCGGCCGTCGCTCAGGAGCGTCTCGCCGAGCACGATCACCGGGGTTTGTCCCGCTGGGCGGTCGCGCTGCTGCTCACCGGAGCCGGTGTGGTGCTGCACGTCCTCGCGCTGAACTTCGGCACGGTCGCGGTGGTGCAGGCGCTGGGCACGTTGACGCTGCTGGTGGCACTGCCGATCGAGGTGATCCGCTATCACACCCCGATCAGCCGGACGGCCTGGCTCCATGCCGGCCTGACCGTGGGCGGGCTGATCGTGATCCTGTCGCTCTCGGTGGAGTCGGAGGATTCCGCGGTGCTCGCCGAGTCGACGGTGCGGACCTTGGCGTGGGTCACCGCCGGTGTGGTCGTCGCCTGTTCCGGGGCTGCCTGGCGGGCTGGTCCGACGGCGAGGGCGATGCTGCTCGCCGGTGCGGCGGGCACCGCTCACGGGATCGGTTCGGTGATGGCCAAGGCGGTGCTCGCGTCGTTCACCACGGGCGGGGCCGGTGCGGTGTCGGTGACGGCGGCGATGCTGGTCGTGGCGTTCGCGGTGGCTGGTTATCTGCTCGGCCAACTGGCCTACCGAGGAGCCGGTCTGGCGGCTCCGCTGGCCACGGTCAGCGTGACGAACCCGCTGGTCGCCGCGTTCGCCGGGGTGGTGCTGTTCGACGAGGGCGTGCGGTTCGGGCCGGTGGGCCTGGCCGCGGCGGGGGTGGCCGCGGTGGTCATGGGCTGGGGCGTCGTGGGGCTGGCGCGGCGGACTGCGGGATCCGGGTCGCGGGGCGAGTCAGGAGGTGCGTCTCCGCTGGAGCGTGCCGAGGCGGAGTGAGGTCGGCGAGTGAGGAGTGTGGGGCCGAGGGGTGAGGTCGGCGGGTGAGGAGTGTGGGGCCGAGGGGTGAGGTCGGCGGGTGAGGAGTGTGTGGAGCAGTAGGGCGAGGGTGATGGCTAGCAGCAGCCGTGACTCCTGGAAGGGCCACCAATCAATTGCGGTCATCGGCAGCAGCATGATCGTCAGGGTGGCGATTCGGAGGGAGGGGGCGAGCGGCAGGAAGGCGGCGAAGACCAGCCAGACCTGATGGTGGGTCCAGGAGACGGGTGAGAGCACCACGCTCGCGGCGCCGGTGATCACGAGTGCGGTGTGCGGGTCGCGAATCTCCGGGAGCCACATATGCGGGTCGCGGATTTTCGGGGGCCACGTTTGCGGGTCGCGGCTCTTTGGGAGCCACATCTGCGGGTGTCGGGTTCGCGCGGTGTGGGCCTGTGGGTTGCGGAGTTTGGTGGTGGACCAGAGGGCGATGGCGGCGATGGTTCCGGCCAGCAGGGTGGCGAGCAGTTCGCGGTGGGGGGCGTCGAGGCGTAGCAAGGCGCCGTTGAGGGACTGGTTGCCGGCCGAGGTGATGAAGCCGAGCCTGGAGACGTCTTGGACCTCGGTGGTCCAGTACCGCCAGGACTCGGCGGGTAGTAGGTAGGCGGCGAGGGTGCCGCTGGCCAGGAACGTTGCGGTGGCGATGCCCGCGGCGCGGCGGCGTCCGGTGAGCCAGAGCATCGGGATGAAGATCAGTGGGGTCAGTTTGACGGCGGCGGCGATGCCGATGAGGACGCCCTGGTGGCGGCTGTGTCGCAGGGCCAGCACGTCTGTCGCCACGAGGAGTGCGAGCAGGATGCTGACCTGGCCGTACTTGAAGTTCGAGGAGACCGGTGCGGAGAGCATCAGGGCCAGGGCGATCAGAGGTGCGGCCCGCCGGTTGAACAGCAGGGCCAGGCCGATTGCGGACAGTGCGGTGCCGGCTGTCCACGCTACGTGCAGGAGCCATGTCGGTAGCCAGGCGAGCGGGAGCATGAGCAGGGCGGCGAACGGTGGGTAGGTGAAGGGCGCGTTGCCGTTGCGGGCGAAGTCGTAGAGGCCGGCGCCGTTGCGGAGGCTGTCGATGGCGCCGGTGTAGACCTGCAGGTCGGTCAGGCGCAGGTGTTCCGGGCGGCTGAGGGCGACGATTCCGGCTACCACCGCGACGAGGATGGCGGGGGCCCAGAGGAGAACAAGTGCAGCGCGTGGCCGCAGAAACAGCGGGTGAGGGGTCATTGTCGGTTCCCTACATAGGGTGGCATGGGGGATTGTTCGCCGCCTTGGGGAGCGGTCAGCGAACTAGATGCGGGTCTTTGGCAGCGAAGTGGTGGACCACGAGCAGGGCGGCGGCGAAGGCCAGGGCGGCGCGGCCTGCCGGGTATGCCAGGAAGCCGAAACCGAAGACCGTCGAGTTGTCGACCACGCGTGGCAGGACCAGTTCGACGGCCGTGGTGGAGCGGGGAAGCCAGCCCGCCAGCGTCAGCACGACCGCTGCTGTCGCGCCGCCGGCCACGATCTGGGGATCGATTCGCTTCCATGTCAACAGGCGGAAGCGCGCGAAGGGGAGTGCGCGGGAGCGCGCAATGGGGAGAGCGTGGGAGCGCGCGAGGGACAGAGCGTGGGAGCGCACGCGGGAGAGTGCGCGGAAGGGACCCGGCGCGGAGGTGCGGAGCATGGCTGCGGTCAGGAAAGCGGTGCAGAGCAGCAGCGGACCGGTGAGGGTGGCGGCGCCGGCCAGCAGGATGTCGGACGCGTGGAACGGCAGGCTGCCGGCGGCGGCTGATCCCGCGGGGAAGTAGGTGCCGAACCCGCCTGTCCCGCCGGGCAGCATGGCCAGCGGAAACCAGGCCGGCGCCGACCCCAGCGGGACCCCCAGCACGAACGCCGCGTGCAGGCACCCCGCCACCGCGGCCGCCTCGACCGCGAGCAGGCCGCCGCCGACCGCGGTGACCGCGGCCGTCCGATGGTGTCCGGTGGCACGCAGGCGGGAGGCTCCCCAGCCGGTCAGTGCCATGGCTGCCGTCCAGGTCACCACCGCGGGAGTGATGTCCCGCCAGCCCATGAACGGCATCACCGCCTTCTCGTTGCCGGCGAGCACGAAGGCGTACGCCGAAAGCCCGGTGAGTAAGGTCGCACGGACCGGGCGGCGGACCGCCCAGCGTGCGCCCGCCAGTGCCATGACCAGCACCGACGCGCCCAACAGGGTGCACATCAGGACCGCCTCGCCGGACCACGGCAGCGCTGTCTCGGCGTGGTGCAGGGCGAGTCGGACGCCGTTGAAGAGGCCCGCCGAGACCAGAACGATCAGCGCGGCCCCGGTGGCGGCCGCAGCGCGTGCCGCCCAGTCGGCACCGGGTGGGGAGGCGGCGGCGAGGCTGCCGGCGAAGGTGAGCATGCGCCGGGGGTTGCCGCGCAGGCTCGCCGACTCGGCGGCCCATTCGGCGCGCAGGGCGTCGCGGAAGTCGGCCGGCCAGCGGCGCGCAGCGATGCTGAGCAGCGCGTCAGCGAGACGCTCGGCGAACCTCGGACCAGCCATATCGCAACTCTACATAGCCCCGGCAAGGTTCGTCAGGGCGCGCGCGGCAGCATCACGGTAACGATCAGGCCGCCCTCGTCGCGGGCGTGGGCGCGGACCTCGCCGCCGTGGGCCCGGGCCACCGCGCGCACGATGGAGAGCCCCAGGCCGGCGCCGGGGGAGTGGAGTCGTTCGGTGCCGTACCTGTGGAACGGCTCGAACAGGCCGGGCACCTCGTAGCGGGGGACGACCGGGCCGGAGTTGGCGACCTGGAGCTCGACCCAGCCGTCCGGGCGGGTACGGGTCGCCACGCTCACCCAGCCGTTCGCCGCGACGTTGTGCCGTACGCCGTTCTCCACCAGATTCTGGACAAGTCGCTCCAGCAGCACCGGGTCGCCGAGAACAGCCGCCTCCCCGGGCTCCGACAACACCTTCACCGTGTCCGAAACGGCCACGTGATCGACGATGTCGGCCAGATCCACGTACGACCGCACCGTCACCTCCCGATCCGAGCGGGCCAGCAGCAGCAACCCGTCGATCAGCCGGCCGTGCCGGTCGTTGATGGCGAGCAGCGTGGTGCCGAGCTGCCGCACCTCGGGCGACGCCGTCTCCGGGGTCAGCGCGACCTCCAGCAGGGTCCGGTTCAGCGTGAGCGGCGTCCGCAGCTCGTGCGAGGCGCTCGCGATGAACCGGCGCTGCCCGTCGAACGAGTGGTCGAGGCGGGCCAGCATCAGGTCGAACGTGTCGGCGAGCTGCTTGATCTCGTCCGCCGGCCCGTTCAGGGCGATCCGCTCGTGCAGCCCCCGGTCGGCGGCGGGCGACTCCGCGATCCGCCGCGCGGTAGCGGTGATCTGGTGCAGCGGTTGCAGCAGCCGGCCGGCGATCAGCCAGCCCAGCGCGATCGCCGCCGCACTGATCACGGCCAGCGCGATCACGCCCTGGGTGAGCATGGAGTTGAGGGTGTCCGCCTGGGTGCCCGCGATGATCTGCTTGACGTCCGCCTCGCCCGCCGTTCCGCGCGGCGGGGGCGCGAGGGTGTTGTCGGTGACGATCGCGCGCATCGTCCCCGGTCCGGCGCGGCCGACCAGCAGGTAGGTCGCGCCGAGCAGCACCAGGCCGGCGATCACGAACAGGCCGCCGTAGACGAGGGTGAGCCGTCCGCGCACGGTGAGTCTCATCGGATCCGGTACCCCACTCCCGGCTCGGTCAGCACCACGGGCGGGTCACCCAGCTTGCGGCGCAGTTTGAGGATCGTCATCCGGACCGCGTGGGTGAACGGGTCGGCGTTCTCGTCCCACGCCTTCTCCAGCAGCGTCTCCGCGGACACCGCGGTGCCGTCGGCGCGCAGCAGCTCGGCGAGCACCGCGAACTCCTTGCGGGACAGCGGCACATATCTCCCGTCGCGGTGCACCTCCCGCCGGTACGGGTCGAGGCTGATCCCGGCCCGCCGCAGCACCGGCGGCGCGGCCGGTCGTGCCCTGCGCCCCAGCGCCGCCACCCGTGCGGACAGCTCCCGGAAGGCGAACGGCTTGGGCAGGTAGTCGTCGGCGCCGAGGGCGAGCCCGGCAACCCGGTCGTCGATCCCGGCGGCCGCGGTCAGCATCAGCACCCGGATGGCGGCCTTGCGCTCGGCGAGCACCTGGCACACCTTGTCGCCGTGCACCACCGGCACGTCGCGGTCTAGGACCACGACGTCGTAGTCGTTGATGTCGATGCGCTCCAGCGCGGATCCGCCGTCGTAGACGACGTCCACCGCGTGCGCCTCGTGCCGCAACCCCTGCGCCACCGCGTCGGCGAGCAGCGGCTCGTCCTCCACCACCAGGATCCGCATGCCTACCATCCTGGCCCGCCACCCTGTCAATTCGCCGTCATCGTTTTCCGTGACGCCCGCGAAACCAGCCCGGCGCTTCACTGCCATCCATGGAGAAGACGACTTGGAGAGCGACCTTCGCGCTCGCTGTGCTGCTAGCGGCGATGGCCGCGGGCTGCGCGAAGACCACCGGGAGCCCGACAGTGGCTTCGGCGGCCAGCGGCGGGCCACGGCCAACGGCGACCCCGTCAGCGCAGACGAGCTTCGACCCGGACGCGCCGATCAAGTACTCGCGGTGCATGCGGGAGAACGGCATGACGTGGTTCCCGGACCCGCAGGACGGCAAGCTGTCGATCACGGTGCCGTCCACAGTCGACAAGGAGAAGTTCGAGGAGGCCTCGGAGGCCTGCCGCCAGTACGCGCCGGACGGCGGGGAGAGGCCGCAGATGGATCCGGCGATGCTCGAGCAGGCCCGGCAGATGTCCAGGTGCATGCGGGAGAACGGGGTGCCGGACTTCCCCGATCCGAACTCGGACGGCAGCCTCGAAATCAACGGTGCCGAACTCGGCACCGGGCCGGGTGATCCGACGTTCGACGCCGCCGAGGAGGCGTGCTCCCAGTACCGGCCGTCCGGCGCGGTCGAGCGTCATGCCGAGGGACCGGGCGTGACCGGGGGCGGGGCATGAGCCGGCGGCGTACGACCGTGGCGGTGGCCGCGGTGCTCACCGCCGGAGCGGCGGCCACGGCGGCGATCGTGGCCGGGATGCCCGAGGCGGAGAGCGGCACCGGATCGACCGGCACCCCGGCGGTAGCGACCACGGACGTCAAAAAGGAGACCCTGGTCGACAGGGAGGACCACGACGGTTCCCTCGGATACGGCGACACCACCGAGATCGTCACCCGGCTGACCGGCACGGTGACCCGGTTGCCCGCCGCCGGTAGGACCCTCGGGCGCGGCCAGGCCCTCTACCGGATCGACAACAAGCCGGTCCTGCTGCTCCTCGGTTCCCTGCCCGCCTACCGGGACCTGTCGCCGGGGGTGGAGGGAGCCGACGTCAAGCAGTTCGAGAAGAACCTCTGGGCGCTCGGCTATCGGGGCTTCACCGTCGACGACGAGTACACCTCCGCGACCGCCGGCGCTGTCGAGGACTGGCAGGACGATGTGGGCCTCTCCGAGACCGGTACGGTCGAACTGGGCCGGATCGTCTACCGCCCCACCGCCGTACGCGTGGATGCGCTCACCGCCGCACCCGGCGCTGCCGTGCAACCCGGCAGCGAGATCCTCACCGTCACCGGCACCGCCCGGGTGGCCACCGTCGAGCTCGACATGGCCGACCAGCGGCTGGCCCGCAAGGGTGCCACGGTCGAGATCACCCTCCCCGACGGCAAGGAGGTCACCGGCACTGTCAGCGGTGCCGAGACGTCCGTCGAGGAGGCCGAGAACCCGGCCGAGGAGGACAAGACCGTCCTCACCGTCACCATCACGTTCAGCAAGGCGCCCGAGGGACTGAACGACGCCTCCGTCACGGCCTCGTTCGCCGCGAGCCGGCGGGAGAACGTGCTCACCGTTCCGGTCAACGCGCTGCTCGCCCTGGCCGAGGGCGGTTACGGGCTGCAGATTGTCGACGGCGCCACCAGCCGTATCGTGGCCGTCGAGACCGGCCTGTTCGCCGGTGGCCGGGTCGAGGTGTCCGGCGGCGGTCTCGCCGAGGGCATGAAGGTCGGTGTGCCGACATGAGCCCGGTGATCGAACTGGCGGGTGTCACCAAGGCCTATCCGGGTGGGGTGACCGCGCTGCGCGACGTCGACCTGACCGTCGAGGCTGGCGAGCTGATCGCGATCGTCGGACCGTCCGGCTCCGGCAAGTCGACGATGCTGCACCTGATCGGCACGCTCGACCGGCCGTCCGCCGGCACCGTACGCATCGACGGTCACGACGTGGCGGCGCTGTCCGACCGGCAGCTCTCCGCGTTACGTGCCCGCCGGATCGGGTTCGTGTTCCAGCAGTTCCATCTGGCTCCGGGGCGGGATGCGGTCGCCAACGTGGCGGACGGATTGCTCTACGCCGGCGTACCCAAGAAAGAGCGTGCGCGGCGCGCTGAGGCCGCCCTGGTCAAAGTCGGTCTTGGTGACCGGCTCGGGCATCTGCCGCACCAACTCTCCGGTGGCGAACGGCAGCGGGTTGCGGTGGCCCGGGCGGTGGCGGGCGACCCGGCCGTGCTGCTCGCCGACGAGCCGACCGGCAACCTGGACTCGGTCGCGGGGCACGGTGTGGTGGAGCTGCTGCGGGAGCTGAACGCGACAGGCACGACGGTCCTGGTGATCACCCACGATCACGAGATCGCCGGCGGTCTGCCGCGGCAGGTGCCGATGCTCGACGGGCAGGTGGTCTGAGATGGCGACGCTGCAACCCGCCCGCCTGCGCCTCGCCGACCTGCTCCGGCTCGGTGGCTCCGGCCTGCGCGCCCGTCCGCTGCGCGCGGTTCTCTCGGCTCTCGGCATCGCGATCGGCATCGCCGCGATGGTCTCGGTGGTGGGAATCTCCACGTCGAGCCGGGCGGGTCTGGACCGGGCGCTGGCCGCGCTCGGCACCAACATGCTCACCGTCGCTCCGGGCAACACGATGTTCGGTGAGGAGTCGTTCCTGCCCGACGACGCGCTGTCGATGATCAGGCGGATCGGGCCGGTGACCTCGGCGACCGCGACCGGCAAGGTGTCGGACACCGCGGTATACCGCACCGATCTGATCCCGTCCGGCGAGACCGGTGGCCTGTCGTTGCTGGCCACCCAGCTCGACCTGCTGTCCACTGTCGGTGCCGACCTGGCGAGCGGCTCGTGGCTGAACGCGGCGACCGCGCGTTATCCGGCCGTGGTCCTCGGTGCCGCGGCGGTCGAGCGGCTCGGCGAGGTGCCGTCCGTCCACATCGGGGGCCGAACATATTCGGTCGTCGGCATCCTCCAGCGGGTGCCGCTCGCCCCGGAGCTGGACAACGCCGTCCTCGTCGGCTGGGACGCCGCGAAGGCGTACCTCGACTTCGACGGCCACGCCACCACGGTCTACACCCGATCGGCCGAGTCGCAGGTGGAAGCGGTCCGCGCGGTGCTGGCACCGACCGCCAACCCGGAGAGCCCGGACGAGGTGAAGGTCTCCAAGCCGTCCGACGCCCTGGCCGCGCAGCGCGCCACCGACCAGACCTTCACCGCGCTGCTGCTGGGCCTCGGCGCGGTCGCGCTCCTGGTCGGCGGCATCGGTGTGGCCAACACCATGGTCATCTCGGTCCTGGAACGCCGCGCCGAGATCGGCCTGCGCCGCTCGCTGGGCGCCACCCGCGGCCAGATCCGCACCCAGTTCGTCTCCGAGTCACTGCTGCTGTCGCTGCTAGGCGGCGCCGGCGGCGTGCTCGGCGGGTTCGCGGTCACGCTGCTCTACGCGACCACCCAGCAGTGGCCCACCGTGGTGCCGCTGTGGGCGGTCGGCGGTGGCCTCGGCGCCACCCTGGTGATCGGCGCGGTCGCCGGCCTCTATCCGGCGATCCGGGCCGCCCGGCTCGCGCCCACCGAGGCCCTGGCCTCTGCCTGAGCGACAACCAGGTGGGCTTCGATCGGTACGGCGACCGTGCCCCCGATGCCGACGAAGCCCACCATCGCCGACCGGCACGCCGCGGTGATCCGCGCGTCACCGCCCAGGCCCAGCGGCAGCAACTCCCCGGTCACGAACGCGTCGATCGACGGCGCCCGGGTCGCACCGGTCCAGGTTTCGAACCGCTCGATCCGCAGGCCGGCCGCCCCGAACCGGCCGGCCAGTTCGTCCGGATCCCCGGCGGCGAAATACTCCTCGATCAACTTCACCGTGTCCGGTCCGGCGTGCGCGGCCACCACCTCGGTGAACACCCGATAGCCGGAGCTGTGCGACAACCGGCCCGGCACCTGCACCGCGACCCGGCCGGCCACCCGGCCCATCTCCCGCAGCACCGCCACCGGGTCGGCGAAGAACATCAGCGCCGCCTGCGAGAACGCCACGTCGAAGCTGCCGTCGCCGAACGGCAGCTCGTGCGCGTCACCGGTCTCCCACCTCAGGTCCGGCCGGATCGCCGCGGCCACCGCCAGCATCGCCGCGCTGCGATCCAGCCCGGTTGTCGTGCCTGGACCGGCACGGTCGGCCGCGGTGCGGGCCACGATGCCGGTACCGCACGCCACGTCGAGCACCCGGCAGCCCGGCACCACCCCGGCGGCGTCGACCAGGCGGTGCGCCCAGGCCCCGAACAGGGCCGGGACGAAGGTGGACTCGTAGAAGTCGGCGGCCTCCGCCGACAGGTCATATGTCATGCGCTCAGACAACCGCGCCGTGCCGGGGCCGGAAAGTTCGAATACTGGACCAGGCCTTGGCATCGCGCCCGGCACCGCCGGATCGTGGAGTGATGCGCGGCTACGGCCAGTACTGCCCGATCGCCCTGGCCGCCGAGGTCTTCGCCGAACGATGGACACCGATCATCATCCGGAACCTGCACCTCGGCTGCGAACGGTTCACCGAGATCCTCGACGGCGCGCCGGGGCTGCCCCGCAGTGTGCTCAGCCAACGGCTCCGCTCGCTGGAACGCACCGGCGTCGTGCATCGCACGCGGACCGGGCGGGCCACCGCCTACACCCTGACCGCCTGCGGCCGCGAACTCGCCGAAGTGTGTCTCACGCTGGGTGCCTGGGGTGCGCGCTGGCGCGAGGCGCGCCCGGAGGACCAGGATCCCTACCTGGCCCTCTGGACATTGTCCCGGATGATCGTTCCCGGTCTCGTCCCCCGCCCGCGGGTCGTCGTGCGATTTCAGATCACCGACCGGCCACCGCCGAACCTGTTCTGGCTCGTGCTGTCCCGCACCGGCAACGAGGTCTGCGCCCATTCGCCCGGATTCCCGGAGGACGGGCAGATCACCACGGACACCGCAGGCCTGGTGCGCTGGTATGCCTCTCAATCAGCCCTGACCGGGCAGATCACCGCGCCGCGCTGGCTACGCGATTCACTCACCCTCTGGGGGCGTCTCAACCCCTTTTCTCGTACGACCGACGGAGTACCCGCCGTGGCGGGAGCGCGGCCGGGCAGCCCGGCCGCGGATCTGCCGCGACCGCCGGGCTGACCTGCCCACTCACCGGTCCGTCTACTTCTCGGTCTCGACCGGCCGGGTCAGCGACACGGTGCCGCCCATGCACAGGCCCGGCTCCCTGCCCAGTTTCTCGGCGATCTGCAGGCACCGCGCCACCTGGTCAACGCTGGCATCGGTCCGGGTGATCTCGGCGCGGGTCTTCGCGTTCGCCTTGTCGATCTCCAGGTTCCGGGCCTCGAGGATCTTCTGGCCGTACGCGGAGATCGCCTGTGTGGTCGGCTCGTCGTAGCGCGGTGACTCGAAGGCCACCGACTTCACCACGATCTCGTCGCCCAGCTCGGTGTTCAGCGCCTTGATCAGCGGTTCCTTGTAGGTCTTGTTCAGGTCCGGCGCCGGGGCGTCACCGCTTGTCACGTCCACCGCGCCGAGCGGGTCGAACGCCGCGAAGATCGACGTCATCGCACCGTTGATCTGCGGGTTCACCCGGCGCTCGACGAACACCTCGAACCGGCTCAGGTCACCCACCTCCCGATAGGCCGCCCAGTTCTCCGGCGCCTTCTCCGCCTTGGCCGACCACTCGATCTGCACCGGGATGCACGCCCGCCGCTGCGCCGCGATGGTCACCCACACGCACTGGTCACCGAGGTGCGCGTAGGTCTGCCCGGACGAGTCCCACTCGTCGATGCCTTGCCACGGCAGCGTCCACTGGAGACCGGCACCCGTGGTCCGCCCGGTCGGCTTGTTCCAGCTGGTCACGATGCCCACGTTGCGGGTCGGCACGACGGTGATACTGGCCGCCACGATCGAGGCGATCGCCAGGAACGCCGCCGCACCGAAGGTCAGCCAGGCCTGACGCCGGAACTTGTCCGACTTGCCGACGACAGCGGCGAGCAGAGCGAAAACCGCGACAGCGGCGAGAAAGATACCGAAGACGAACAACGGAAAACGTCAACTCCTGCTCGGAAAGGGGCCGCACCGGAACCGCGACCGTGCCTTCGAGGTTAAGCCAGTGGATCAAACTCACCTGACCCGACCAGCGGGTTCATGTGTTCCCCGGTTCGCCATGGGGATCCGTGAAACCATCGGTCGGGTCGCGTCTGGCACCTTCGGAGGCAGGCATGCGCTCGGTATTGGCCCTTGTCGTGATCGGCACTCTTCTGTCGCCGAGCCCGGCACACGCGGCCGTCAAGTTCGATCGCGCGACGATGACCGGATTCGTCGACCGGGCCGACGTGCAGAAGGCGTTCGGCTGGGACGACGCCACCCTGAAAGCCCGCGCGGCCGCCGTCAGGTTCGCCGTCACCAACGACACCTTCGACGAATACACGGTGGTCTGCCGTCGTGGTCGAGCGGGCAGCGATCGCACCTTCCCGTTCACCCACCATTCGATCTTCGGTGCGTCCAACCTCAAGTCCGCGGTCGTGGACGGCCGGAAGGGCTACACCAGGGAGATCACCGGGTTCCAGCTCGACGGCGCGGTCTCCGGGTTGTCCGGTGCGACGGTCATGCCGCCGGTCGGGGAACACTGCCCCGACGACAAGGCGCCCGAGGACGAGGTGCTGGTCAGCCTGCGG
Source organism: Actinoplanes sp. GCM10030250 (assembly GCF_042666575.1). Taxonomy (NCBI): domain Bacteria; kingdom Bacillati; phylum Actinomycetota; class Actinomycetes; order Micromonosporales; family Micromonosporaceae; genus Actinoplanes; species Actinoplanes sp. GCM10030250. The sequence continues at coordinate 159,146 of NZ_JBHTDO010000025.1, forward strand.
CTCCTGTCGTCGGCGGACCGCGAGGCGCTGACCGTTTCCCACGACGACGAGACCCACGAGCTGATCGTGATCGGTTCTTGAGAATCGGCTGTCACGATTGACGTCTGACCGGACATGTAGAAGACGTGGATGCTGGGACCGAGTTGGAAGATCACTTCCGCCGCGTCTATGCCGGCAACGTCGAGGCGATCCTGGCGTACGCGGTCCGTCGCGTCGAGCAGCCGGAGGACGCCGCGGACGTGGTCGCGGAGGTCTTCCTGGTGGCCTGGCGGCGCAGCCGTGAGCTGCCGCCCGACGACGAGGTCAGACTCTGGCTGTACGGGGTGGCGCGCCGCGTGCTGGCGAACCACCATCGCGGCGGCGTCCGCCGGGAACGGCTGGGTGAGCGGCTGCGCCAGCGCCTGACCGCGGTGACCGGCGGTGACCCGGCCGGTGAGGTGCCGGAGCGGCTGGCGGTGCGGGCGGCGCTGGCCCGGCTTCCCCAACCGGACCGCGAGGTGCTGATGCTGACCGCGTGGGAGGGGCTGCAACCTCGTGAGGTCGCGGAGGTTCTGGGTGTCAGCTCGGCGGTCGTGCGGACCAGGTTGTCGCGGGCGCGGGCGAGGCTGCGGGAACTGGCCGGTGACGAGTTGACCGAACCCGGACATGTACTCGACGTCATGACCGTACCCGCTCCGGAGGAGGGCAGATGACCGACGAAATCGATCGCATGATGCAGGACGCGGATCCGTACCGGCCCGGGCTTCTCGCCCGTCTGAACGGGGCGGAGCAGACGCTCCTGGAGGAGATCATGTCCGCTCCGAAACTGGAATCCGTCCCCGCGACGCCGTCGCTCAGGCGGACCCTGACCCGGCGACTAGGTGGTGCGGTGGCCGCGGCGGCGGTCGTCACGGGGGTGATCGCCGCCGTGGCCCTGCTGCCCGAAGAACCCGAGAGCAGCCCCTACGCCGGTCCGGTCGGCCTGCCCAGTGCCGGCGCCGGAACCGCCGCGATCAGCGGCTGGGAGCTTGACCTCAAGGCCGCCGAGGGGCACCCGCGCCTGATCATCAACGAGCCCGGCTGGAAGGTGACCACCGTCTACGGCTTCGCGGACGAGCAGGGCACCATCGCCTTCGAGAAGGGCGACCGGCAGCTGGAGATGAACTGGTACCCGGCGAAGTACTACCAGAGCTACTACAAGGACCGGCTGCTCGTCAGCGCTCCCGAGCCCACGACGGTGGCCGGGCGCAAGGGCGACGTCTTCACCTACGACCCCAGCGATTTCGAGACGTTCCTCAAGCCGAAAGACGGCGCCACCGTCGCCCTGCGCTCCTCCGGCGGCTGGACGCGCAGCTCGTACGATGAAGTCCTCTCCCACGTCGTCCACGTCGGCGCCGAAGCCTTCCTGGCCGCCCTGCCCCCGGAGATCGTCACGCCGAGCCGCGTGCGCGAGGAAGCCGCCAAGATCCTCGTCGACGTGCCGCTGCCGCCCGGCTTCGACATCGAGTCCGTCGGCGCCGGCGGAGCCAACGACCGCTACCAGTTCGGCGCCGACGTGACCGGCCAGATCAGCTGCGCCTGGATCGCCGAGTGGATCCGCGCCGACAAGGCCGGCGACGACAAAGCCGTCGACCAGGCCGCCGCCGCACTGCGCAGCAGCCGCAAGTGGAAGGTGCTGCTCGAGATGAAGGACCAGGGCGGCTGGTCCCAGATCCTCTGGGAGACCACCGGCAAGGTCGCCGACGGCAAGGTGCCCAACCAGTACGAGCAAGGCCTGGGCTGCGACCGGTGACCAGCGCGGGGGCCCGCAACCGTCAGCGTTTGCGGGCCACCCCGCCGATCATGGTGTGGTAACTGTCCTTCTGATCGGCCACGGTTTCCCCGTCCGGCCGCCACTCGGCCAGCGGAACCAGCCCCGGCTCGATCATCTCGAAGTCGCCGAAGAACGCCTCGATCTCGGCCCGGCCGCGCCAGCGACCGGTGCCGAGGGTCTCGTTGAACACCCGCTCGGCGTCGCGCACCTTCACTGACGTCTCGGGGTGCTCATCCCGGGATCCCAGAAATGGATGATCGCCAGGTAGCTCCCCGGCGGCAGGGCGTCACGCAGGGTCGCCGCGATCGCACCCGGATCCTCGGTGTCGTGCAGGTGGTGCAGGATCGAGAACAGCAGTAGTCCGACCGGCTGGGTGAAATCCAGCCGCTCCCGCACGACGGGGTGCCCGAGAATCCCCTCCGGAGAGCGGATGTCGGCCTCGATGAGGGCAGTGGTGTCGTCGCCGGCGAGCAGCGCGCGCCCGTGCACCAGCACCATCGGGTCAATGTCGGCGTAGACCACCCGGGCTTCCGGGTCGACCGCATGCGCGACCTGGTGCACGTTGGTCTCGGTGGGCAGGCCCGAGCCGATGTCGAGGAACTGCCGGACGCCGGCGTCGGCTGCCAGAAAGCGCACGACTCTGCGCAGGAAGGCCCGGCAAGCGCGGCCGGCCTCCTGCGCGTCGGGCATGATCTCCAGCGCGCGCTGGGCGGCCATCCGGTCGACGGCGAAGTGGTCCTTGCCACCGACCATGAAGTCGTAGACCCGGGCGATGCTCGGGGTGGAGATGTCGACGCCCGGGGGTGCTGCCTCGTCCGCGGTCATCGGGCACGCTCCCCTGTGGAATCCACCGGTTCGGTAGTGAGGTTAATCGAGGGATGTCGCTGTGGGGACCCACGCTGCCGCGCCCGCCTCGGCTGCGCCTGGGAAGACGACTCTTGCGAGGCGGCGGGCGGGCTTTGTCGTGAGGTCCCTTAGAGCTCCTAACACGATCTGCTGAATCGATGTTGATCAGCGCTGCGAAGTGAAGCTCAGTGTCGTTCGCTGGTCGTG